>JBDHSO010000049.1:0-21650 GCA_039808125.1 Rhodobacter sp.
GGCATTGGCCAGGATGAAGCGCTGCCACTTGTCCATCCGTTCGTATTGCGCGGCGGTGCGCAGCGGCAACTGGCAGGAGCAGCCGACGATGCCCCGCACCAGATCGGGCCGCAGATTCGCCAGATGCGCGGCAAAGCGCAGATCCGCGCCCATCGGCACCGCCACCGCATCCCGAACCGCCAGTTGGTCCAGCACCGCGGCATAGTCGAGCGCAACGCCGGTCAGATGGTCGGTTCCCCGGGGGTGAAGATCGGTCCGGCCATAGCCCGCGCGGACCGGAACGATGACACGCATGCCACGGATCTTTGCCGCGCGCTCCGCCCGGGCCGGCCAGCGGATGAGTCCGTAGTCGAGATGCATGAACAGCACCGGCCGGCCCTCGGGGTCGCCGAACTCGATCCAGGTCAGCCGCCGCCCGTCTGCAAGCCACATCTCCTGCAACGGCCGCGGTTCCAGCGTGCCGGAGCGCGGCACGGCCCGCGCCGCATCCGTCGGGATCAGCGCCACATCCATCAGCCCCAGCACCACCCGCACCAACTCGCTCTGACTGTGCGTTTCGGTCTTGGCCAGGATGCTGCGCAGCTGCGTGCGCACCGTTTCGGCCGACCGGCCGCGCGCCTCGGCAATATCCCGCACCGGCAGCCCCAGGGTGATGCCGCGCACGATATCGACCTCGGCCGCCGTCAGGCCGAAAGCCTCGTGCACGGTCTGGGCGAACCCCTCGGGCCAGACGAGTTCGGTCGACAGCACCAGCGCCAGCGGGCGGTCGGTCTCGATCCGGCTGATGCGCAGGATCACCGGGCTGCCGGTGATGGTCGAACGGATGCGCAGCGTCACCACCTTTTCCGCCCGCCCGCCGGCGACCCGGCGGATCTCGCCCGACAGCAGCGCGCGGTCTTCGGCGTCGAAGGGCAAAAGCGTGAAGGCACAGCCGTCCGACAGGCCGAAGGCCACTGCCGCCGGCCGGTTGCAGGTCTCGATCACGCTGCCGCCATCGCAGAGAAAGGCCGCAGACCGCGGAATGTCCTCCAGCACCGAGCGGTAGCCGCCATCCTCGCGCGTGGCCTCGAACCGATCGAGAAAGACGGTCGCGCGTCTCATATGCGCCACGATCTCGGGGTCGTCCAGGAGGGGCGCCTGATCGACGGCGCCGACGCGCAGCGCTGCGGTATGGCCCTCCCAGACGTCGAGCAGATCCTCCAGCCGGATCGGGTCGAGCGCGACCTCGTACAGCCGGTCGACGATTTCTGCCCGGTGCTCGCGCCGGGCAATCTCGACGGTCGGTTTGCCGGGGCCTTGGTCGGTCATGATCTGCTCTGCTTCGTCTGGGCTGCTGGGCCGGGGGCACGGCCCCGGCGATTCCATGGACGTCCTGCAAATTATACGTCAGAAATGGGCCAAATGCGCCGCAAGAAAGGGGTTTCCACCATGCTGACCATTTATGGCGTCTATCGTTCGCGCGCATCGCGACCGCTTTGGTTGCTGGAAGAGATCGGCGCTCCCTTCGCGCATGTGCCGGTGATCCAGGCCCATCGTGCCAAGGCCGGCACGGAGGCCGCGGCCGCGATCACCACCGCCTCGGCGGAATTTCTGGCGGTGAACCCACAGGGTCAGATCCCGGCCATGCGCGATGGCGATCTGGTGCTGACCGAATCGCTGGCCATAACGCTGCATGTCGCGCGGACCCGTGGCGGGGCGCTGGGTCCGAAGGACGCGGCCGAACTCGCCCTGATGGAGCAATGGGCGCTGGTCGCCGCGACCGGAATCGAGGCGCCGGCGCTGGAAATCCAGGTGGCGCTGGGGTCGGGCCGGATCGACACGCCGGAGGTGGAGGCCGCGCTCACGCTTTGCGCTGAACGCCTGCGCCGGCCGCTGGCGCGCCTTGAAGGCCGTCTCGCCGGGCGGATCTGGATGGTCGGCGACCGCTTCACCGTGGCCGATATCAACATGGCCGAGGTCGTCCGCTACGCCCAGGGCCACCCGACGCTGCTGGCCGGATATCCGAAGGTGACGGCCTGGCTCGAAACCTGCCAGTCCCGCCCGGCCTTCCAGGAGATGTGGAGCCGGCGGATGATGGAGCCGGCCTGAGCCAGCCCGCGGCCGCGCACAGAATCTGTGCGGCGCCGTCGCCACCGGACCACTGGTGCGACGGGGCCGCCGCACCTACCTTCCGTCCAGACCCCCTTCCGGGAAAGGATTACGCCCATGAAGAAGATCGGCTTTCTGTCCTTCGGCCACTGGTCGGACGAGCGCGGTTCGGCAGCGCGTTCGGCCTCCGACGTGCTGTTGCAATCGATCGACCTCGCCGTCGCGACCGAGGAACTGGGCGGCGACGGCGCCTATTTTCGCGTCCACCACTTTGCGCGCCAACTCGGTTCGCCCTTTCCGCTGCTCGCAGCCGTGGGCGCGCGGACGAAGCGGATCGAGATCGGCACCGGCGTGATCGACATGCGCTACGAGAATCCGTTCTACATGGCCGAGGACGCCGGCAGTGCCGATCTGATTGCCGGCGGACGTCTGCAGCTTGGCATTTCGCGCGGCAGCCCCGAACAGGTGGTCGACGGCTGGCGTCACTTCGGCCATATTCCGGCCGAAGGCGAAACCGATCAGGACATGGCGCGACGCCATGCGCTGACCTTCCTCGACCTGCTCGACGGCAAGGGCTTTGCCCAGCCCAATTCCCGGCCGATGTTTCCCAACCCGCCCGGCCTTCTGCGGCTGGAGCCCCATTCCGAGGGGCTGCGCGACCGCATCTGGTGGGGTGCGGCCTCGGATGCGACGGCCGTCTGGGCGGCAGAACAGGGGATGAACCTGCAAAGCTCGACCCTGAAGCAGGATGAAAGCGGCGAGCCGCTGCACATCCAGCAGGCGCGCCAGATCGCCCGCTTCCACGAAGCCTGGAAAGCCGCCGGTCACAGCCACATCCCGCGGACCTCGGTCAGCCGGTCAATCTTCCCGATCGTGAACGATCTCGACCGGATGTATTTCGGCCGCGGCCGGCCGGAACAGGACCAGATCGGGCAGATCGACAATTTCCGCGCCGTCTTTGGCCGCAGCTATGTGGGAGAGCCGGACCGGCTGATCGCCGAGTTGCAAGAGGACGAAGGCATCGCGGCGGCCGATACCCTGCTGCTGACCATCCCGAACACGCTTGGGGTCGACTACAACGCCCATGTGATCGAGACGATCCTGACCCAGATCGCGCCCGGCCTCGGCTGGCGGTAAGCAGGCAGAACCGCCCGCTGGCGCGGGCGGGGCCTCCGGCGGGGATATTTGTCCAGAGAAGAAGGTGGCCCTGACTTCTTCTCTGGACAAATATCCCGGGGGAGTCCTTGCGGCACGCAAGGACGGGGGCAGCGCCCCTGATGGGGAACGAAGCCGCGCGGACGCCCTACATCTTGCGCCCGACCCGCGACAGGTGGTCTAATACCATCAAGCCAACGACAAGAGCAGCCCCCATGCCGAACGACCTTCTTTCCGCTGCGGCGGCCCAGATCTACGATGCCTCGTCGATCGAGGTTCTGGAGCCGCTGGAAGCCGTCCGGCTGCGTCCGGGCATGTATATCGGCGGTATCGACGAGCGGGCCTATCACCATCTGGCGGCCGAGATCCTCGACAATTCGATGGACGAGGCGGTTGCCGGCCATGCGACGCGGATCGAGGTCGAGCTGAACGCCGACGGCAGTCTGACCATCCGTGACAACGGCCGCGGCATTCCCGTCGATCCGCATCCGAAATATCCCGAGAAGTCGGCGCTGGAGGTGATCCTCTGCACGCTGCATTCCGGCGGCAAGTTCAACGGCAAGGCCTATGAGACCTCGGGCGGGTTGCATGGGGTGGGGTCTTCGGTGGTCAATGCGCTGTCGGACCGGCTGCGGGTCGAGGTCGCGCGCAACCGCGAGCTTTTCGCGCAGGAGTTCTCGCGCGGCACGCCGCTTGGCCCGGTGCGGAAGATCGGCCCCGCGCCGAACCGCCGCGGCACGACCGTGACCTTCCATCCCGATCCCGAGATCTTCGGCACGCAGGCCTTCCGGCCGCACCGGCTGCTGAAAATGGCGCGCTCGAAGGCCTATCTGTTCTCAGGCGTGGAAATCCGCTGGAAATCGGCCATCGCCGATGGCGACATGCCGCTGGAGGCGGTCTTCCACTTTCCCGGCGGTCTGGCGGACTATCTGCAGGACCAGATGGAAAAGGCCACGACCTATGCCGACCGGCCCTTTGCCGGCAAGGTCGGGTTCCAGGAGAAATACGGGGTTCCGGGATCGGTGGAATGGGCGATCAACTGGACCCCTTCGCGCGACGGCTTCCTGTCGTCCTACTGCAATACGGTGCCGACGCCCGAGGGCGGTACGCATGAGACGGGGTTCTGGGCCGCGATCCTGAAGGGCATCCGCGCCTATGGCGAGCGGGTCAGGAACCGCAAGGCCGAGGCCATAACCCGCGAGGACATGCTGACGGGCGGCTGCGCGCTGATCTCGGTCTTCGTGCGCGAGCCGCAGTTCGTGGGCCAGACCAAGGACCGGCTGGCCACCGAGGAAGCGGCGAAATGGGTCGAGAACGCGGTGCGCGACCATTTCGACACCTGGCTGGCCGGTGATCCGAAATCGGCCGGCGCGATTCTGGATTTCCTCGTTCTGCGGGCCGAGGAGCGGCTGCGCCGGCGGGCCGAGAAGGAGACCCAGCGCAAGACCGCGACCAAGAAGCTGCGCCTGCCGGGCAAGCTGGTCGATTGTTCGGCGACGGACCGGACGGGAACCGAACTCTTCATCGTCGAGGGCGATTCGGCCGGCGGATCCGCCAAGGGTGCGCGCGACCGGACCTTCCAGGCGCTCTTGCCACTGCGCGGCAAGGTGCTGAACGTCCTTGGCGCGGCCTCAGCGAAGCTGGGGGAGAACGCGGAAATCCGCGACATCTGCGAGGCGCTGGGCGTGGGCATGGGCGCGAAATTCCGCGTCGACGACCTGCGCTATGACAAGATCATCATCATGACCGACGCCGATGTCGACGGCGCCCATATCGCCAGCCTGCTGATGACCTTCTTCTTCACCCAGATGCGCCCGCTGATCGACAAGGGCCATCTCTACCTCGCCTGCCCGCCGCTGTACCGGCTGACGCAAGGGGCGCGGCGGCTGTATGTCGCCGACGATGCCGAGAAAGAGGCCTGGCTGGCCAAGGGTCTGGGCGGCAAGGGCAAGATCGACGTGCAGCGATTCAAGGGCCTGGGCGAGATGGATGCCAAGGATCTGAAGGACACCACGATGAATCCCGCGACGCGCAAGCTGATCCGGGTGTCGGTCGACGAGGAGGAGGGCGGCTCCACCGGCGATCTGGTCGAACGGCTGATGGGCAAGAAGCCGGAACTGCGCTTTCAGTACATCCAGGCCAACGCCCGGTTTGTCGAGGAACTGGACGTCTGAACCGGCGGGTCGGGCGGCTCGTGACCGCGATCTGTCCGGGCCGTCCGGCGGTCGGGTCAGGCGCCGATACGGCAAAGGGTCGGCGGTCGCAGGCCGTGCGCGGGATGGGGCCGCGCGATGGGCGAGGCGCGCGGCGTGGGGCGCCGGTGCCGCCGGGTGATCCGGTGCGCCGCCGCGAACCCGCCGCGCCGGGCATGCCCGGGCGAAAGATCCATCTTGCCGCGGTCCCGGCGCGCGCGTAGGAGGGCCGGATGACTCCGCCCATGTCCCTCACTGCGCACGCCCGTGCGACGCTGGCGCTTGGTCTGCCCCTGATCGGGTCAAGCCTTGGGCAGATGGCCCTGCATGTGGTCGATACCGTGATGGTGGGCTGGTATGGCCTGATCGCGCTGGCGGCGCTGGTGCTGGGTTCGTCCTCGTTCTTCATCATGTTCATTCTCGGTTCGGGCTTTGCCAAGGCGGTGATGCCGCTGGCCGCCAATGCCCGGGCACGCGGCGACGATGCGGAGCTGCGCCGCTCGGCACGGATGGGCCTGTGGCTGTCGGCGCTTTTCGGGGTCTTGATCTATCCTGTGTTCTGGTGGTCCGAGGCGATCCTTCTGGCGCTGCACCAGAAGCCCGAGGTCGCATCGGCGGTGCAGGAATATCTGCGCGTGGCCGGGGCGGGGATGATTCCGGCGCTGGCCGTCGCCGTGCTGCAAAGCTGGCTTTCGGCGCTGGGGCGGACGCAGATGGTGCTCTGGGTCACGCTGGCGGCGGTGGGCGTCAACATCGGGCTGAACTGGCTTCTGATCTTCGGAAATGCCGGTTTTCCGGAATGGGGGGTGCGCGGCTCGGCCGTGGCGACGCTTGCGGTGCAGATCTTCTCGATGATCCTGCTGGCGGCCTATGCCGGGCTTTTGCCGGCGCTGCGGCCCTATCGCCTGTTCCAGCGGTTCTGGCGGCTTGACCGGCCCGCCCTGTACGAGGTTTTCCGGCTGGGCTGGCCGATCGGCCTGACCGGGCTGGCCGAGGGCGGGCTGTTCGAGGCCTCGGCCCTGATGATGGGCTGGATCGGTGCGGTGGAACTGGCGGCCCATGGCATCGCGCTTGAGGCGGCGGCGATTGCCTTCATGATTCACATCGGGCTGTCCAGCGCCGCGACAATCCGGGTCGCCGGGTTCCAGGGCACGGGCGACGCGCGCGCGCTGCGCGACAGCGCCTGGGTGGCCTGGGGTCTGTCGGTCGTCGTGGCCGTGGTCGTGGTCGTGCTGTTTCTGGTCTTTCCGCGGCAGATCGTCGGGCTGTTCGTCGACCGCTCCAATCCCGAAAGCGCCGCCATCGTCGATTTCGGCGTCACGCTGCTGTTCATGGCCGCGATGTTCCAGCTGGTCGATTCCATGCAGGCGATGGCGCTGGGCCTTCTGCGCGGATTGCAGGACACACGGATGCCGATGTGGTTCGCCGCGATCAGCTACTGGGTGATCGGCATCCCCTGCTCCTATTTCCTTGCCTTCCGGCTGGATCTGGGCGGGGTCGGGCTCTGGGCGGGGCTGGTGATCGGGCTGGCCTGTGCCGGGGCGAGCCTGATGCTGCGGTTCTGGTTACTTGCGCCAAAGCCGGGCGTGGCTGGCCAGCCGGCCCTGTAGCTTCGCGATCAGCCGGTTCACCCGGCCGGGATGCGGAATATTGCCGGTGGCAAGCCGGTCCAGCGCCACTTCGGGCGGGCAGGGGCGGCGGCTGACCGGATCCCAGTAGCGCGGATAGGCGATCAGCGCGGCATGAACGAGATGGGCCAGATCGGCGCGCGGTTGCGGACTGCCATCGTCGCGCCGCAGCCGCCGCGCCGGCACCGGGCCGAGGTCGCGCGTCAAGCCCCATCCGGCATAGAAGGGCGCGCCCAGCGTCGTGACCGGCAGGCCCCGGACCAGCGCCTCGAAGCCGGTGCCGGAGGTCAGCGTCCAGACCTCCTGCACCTCGGCCAGCAGGGCGGCCATGTCGGCCCCCGGCAGGATCATGTCGGCCAGGCGCCCGGCTTCCTCGGGGTCGACGGCGCCGGGGCGCAGGCCGGCCTCGACATCGGGATGCGGCTTGTACAGGATCATCGCGCCCGGATTTTCCGCCCGCACGGCTGCAAGAAGGGCGAGGTTGGTGCGGATCTCGCCGGCGCCGGTCCGGACCGAGGCATCGTCCTCGACCTGGCCGGGTACCAGGATGCGGTGGCCCTCGGGCAGCGCCGGCACCGTGCCGCCGAGGTTGTATTTCGTCACCCCGCCGGCGCGCAGGCGTTCGATCAGGCGCCGGGCCCGGGTGTCGCCGCCGGGCGGCAGCGGCGACAGGATCAGCCGTTCCAGTTGCGACGGCTGCGTCGGATCGTAGTAGATGCCGCTGTCATCCGTCACCAGCGACAGGGGCGGCACCAGTTCCGCGCCCAGCCCGCGCGACCGCAGGAGGCCGTCTTCCACCCGCAGCGCCGCCGTCAGCCCGGCGGGCGCCTTGCCGGCCCAGATCATCAGGCTTTTCCCGAGGCGATCCGCAACCTCCCGGGCGGCCTGGGGATCATCGACGAAGGTCACGCGCCGCTCTGCCCCGAAAAACGCCTGTAGGCGGCCGCGCTTCCACATCCGCATGCCGGCCGCCACATGGCCGCGCCGATCCTGCCGCCAGGCCAGGGTCTCGGCCTCAAGCTGGTCGACCGCCTCCTCGAAACTGCACAGCCGGTCGCGGCAGGGATCGTACCACAGGGGTGCGAGGATCATCGCCGCGGCGAAAAGCTGCGCGCGGGTCAGGCGGCGGTTGCGGCGGGGCAGGGGGATATGGTCGTCGCTGAGGCCCCAGCCGGCATAGAACGGCTGGCCCCAGACCTGCGGCCGGTGGCCGGCAAGGATCGCCTCGAAGCCCAGTTGCGAACTGACGGTATGGACGGCGATGGCACCCTCCAGCAGATGCCAGGGCGAGACTGGATCGCTGCACAGGCTGACCAGCCCGCCGGCATCCTGTGGCCCGTAATGGCCAGGGCGCAGGCCTAGGCGGGTTTCGGGATGGGTCTTGATCACGATCCGCGCCCGGGGATGCACCTCGCGTGCGGCGGCCAGCATCTCGGCGAAGATCGAAGCGCCGGCGCCCAGCAGCGAGGCATCGCCGGCCGTCTGGTCCACCACCAGCACATAGCCCGGCGCCGGCGCCGGCAGCTCCGGGTCGTGAATGTTGTATTTCGACAAGTGAAGGTGGCGAAGCCGGGCCATTCCGTCCTTGGCCCGCAGCAGAAGGTGCGAATTGTCCAGCGGGTCGGTAGCGAGGATCCGCTCCAGCGCCGAGGGGCGGCGGCCGTCGAAATGCACGCCCTCGGCATCGAGCATCAGGCCCAGGGCGGCATCGCCCATCCGTCCCGGACGGAGCGAGCGCAGGAAGGCATCCTCGATCCGGACGAGGCATGCCCCGGCGCGCGTGGCGATCCGTTCGCCCCGCCGCGCCGTGGGGCTGGCGCCCCAGACGGTCACGCCCTCGCCCGGACGGGGCAGGCCGAAGCGCAGGCTGTGTCCGGCCAGCGTCAGGATGCGATGCAGACGCCGGTCGCGCAGGAAGGAGAGGTTCTGATGGCAAAGGCGCCGTGGAACTTCCACGGCGCCCGAAGGTCTGGGGTCGCGCCCGACGGCCAAGGCCGGCTCAGCTGCCGCCGCCCAGCGTGTCGGCGGTCGAGGCGATATTGGCTGTGGCGCCCGTCGCCCCGGTCAGCGCCGAGAGCGTCTTGTTCCACTGCACATAGGGCGCCTCGGTCACATAGACCGTATCGCCGTCGCGGATGACGAAATCGCGCGCCTCGAACATGCCGTTCGGCTGGGTCAGGTCCAGCACGTAGACCATGCGCTGATCGCCCACCAGATCCTTGCGGCCAAGGACGGTATTGGCGATCTCGGCCGCTTCGTTGCGGAAGACGAAGACGCCGGTCGGATCGGCCGCCATGGTCTGCAAGCCGCCGACGATGGCAATGGCCTCGATGGCCGAAAGCGTCTCGTTCTCGAAGGGCACCAGCGCCTGCGCGCCGGTGGCGCCAAGCGCCGTGAACTTGCGCTGGTCCTTTTCGACCACGATCTGGTCGCCGGCCCGCAGGGCGATGTCGAGCGAGGGGTTTTCCCACAGATCCTTCAGCCAAACCCGCCCGGTCTGCTTGCCGCGGGTGACGCGGATGATGGCCGTGGCCGGCTCGATGGCGACGCCGCCCGATTTCGCCAGCATTGCCGCCAGCGTCCGGGTCGGCCGTTCGATGGGATAGACCCCCGCCGCCGCGACCGCGCCCGAGATCGACACCGAGGAGCCGTCGCCCGCCACGCGGACCACCGTCACCTGCGGATCGGGGGTCTGGGCGTCCAGCTTGCGGGTGATGGCCTGGCGGATGCCGTCGGGCGTCTGGCCCGCGGCCTTGATGCGGCCGGCATACGGGATGAAGATATAGCCCTGCCCGTCGACCTGCACCTCCTGCAGCGCCGAAACCCGCTGGCCGGTATTGCCGAGCAGCGGGTCGTCCTTGACGTTTTCGAAGATGGTGATGCCGAGCACGTCGCCCGGGGCCAGCATGTCCGATCCGACCAGCCCCGCGTTGCGGAAGGATTGCGAAAAGCCCAGCGAGGGGACCACCGCCGTGGCCCGCGTGACCCTGGCGTTCACGCTGACGACAAAGGCGTCGCCGCCGTTCAGGACGGAGCCGGCAAAGATTTCGCGTTTGTTCGGACCGGAGCGCGGCAGCCCGCAGCCCGCGACAAGCGATATCGCGGCAAGCAAGGCCAGGGCCTGCGCCCCCCTTGTGGAAATTCGGTTCACTGCTCGGGCCCCTTTTTTGGTCTGCCTCAAGTTTTGCCTGCAACGATACGGAATCCCGCAGGAAATTGAAAGCGCCGCGTTTTCCCGGGGTCAGTTCACCACGCGCAACTGTTGCCGAGGTGCCGCGTTGCCGGACACCAGCGCATCATAGGGATCCTGCGCCGACAGCATCATGTCTACCACCTGTCGTAGCAACTCGCGCCGCCCACGCGAGGAGTAGAAGCCGCCGGCCACCTGCGAGGTTTCCAGAAGATAATGGCGATAGTCGCGATAGGCGCGGGTGTCGGGGCGCGACGGCTGCGCAAAAAAGCGCTCCGCGGGCTGGGTCGAAACGAATTCGGGCTTGGAATAGACCGCCCGGCCGAAGGCGCGCAGCGGCAGGCCGCGCCACAGCGCCTGCTGCCCGGCGGTCGAATTGACGGTCAGCGCGCTGCGGGCATGGTTCAGAAGCACCGCAAGCTTGCCGCCGCGCACGAAATGCACCCGCCCCGTCACGCCATGCTGCCGCGCCAGCCGCGCGATCTCCTGCTTCACTGGCACCCGGCCGTCTTCCAGCGGATGGGCCTTGAAGACCAGATGATGATGCGGCGGTGCGCCGCGGGCGAAGCCCTCTGTCACCAGCGCCAGAAATTCGGACATGGTGGCGAAGGGCGAATGTTCGCGGAAACTGGCGTCATGCTCCAGTTGCAGGATGACGAGGTGATAGGGAAAGCCGCCGAAACGGATGCGCCATTGCGCGATCCGCCGCTCCAGCGCGTGGGCCGGCAGCAGCGCCAGCCGCTTGCAATAAAGCCAGAACTCCTGCCGGACGGTCAGCGCCCGATGCGGCCGGAATTCGCGATAGGTCCAGAAGCCGGTCAGCACGAACCAGTGGTACAGCGCGCCCCAGAACATGTGCTGGCGCATGTCGCCCCAGCGGGCCGGCGCATCGGGCAGATCCATGTCGGCCTGGGCCAGCGCCTCGCGCATGGCGGCAACAGAAGTCTCCATCAGTCGAGAATGCCCATTCGAGCCGCCGCGCTCATAGGTGATCCAGTAGGGGCGCAGATAACCCTCTTCAAAGACATGGACGGTCAGGCCGCGCGCCTTGGCCAGCGCCACGGCGCGGGCATGGATCGGCCGGGTGTCGCCATAAAGCACAAGGTCGGTGATGCCCTTTTCTGCCAGCAGGGCGTCCAGCGTCGCCGGCCAATCCTCGGCACGGCCGCGATAGGGGATATAGCTCGCCCGGTCCGGCCAGAAGACATGGTCGCCACGGTTGAAGCCGACGCGCCAGACCTCGGCCCCCGAGCGGACGAGCATCCGCCGCAGCCGCGCGAAGAATGGCCCATGCGGACCCTGCAGCAGCAGAAAGCGTTTCCCTTCACCCGACAGACGCATGTGCCCCCCGTTTGCGCCTTCCTGCCCGGACCGCGCGCGGGACGACAGGGGAATTCCCGCCGTCTCCGACCCCGCCGCGCCACCCCTGGCCCTGCGCCAGCCTTAACCTTGCCCCCGCACCGCGGCAAGAATGCGGCGGGGCTGTGGGCTTGTCGCGGCCGCGGCGGAAGATTACCTAGGAGCCGGCGGCTTGAAGGGGGCAGAGGCGATGTTCACCGGGATCGTGACGGATATGGGCGAGGTGCTGGATCTGAAGCAGGAGGGCGACCTTCGCGCCCGGATCGGCACCGGCTATGCGGTCGAAGGGATCGACATCGGTGCCTCGATTGCCTGCGACGGTGTTTGCCTGACGGTGATCGACCGCGGCCGGGGCGCCGATGGCCGGGGCTGGTTCGATGTGCAGATTTCGGCCGAAACCGTGTCGAAGACCGCAATCGGCCGCGACGGCTGGGCCGCCGGCCGGCAGCTCAATCTGGAGCGCGCGCTGAAGGTCGGCGACGAGCTTGGCGGGCATATCGTCTCGGGCCATGTCGATGGCGTGGCCGAAGTCGTGGGCCTGCGGGCCGAGGGCGACTCGATGCGTGTCACCCTTCGCGCCCCGGGCGACCTCGCGCGCTTCATCGCGCCCAAAGGCTCGGTGGCGCTGAACGGCACCTCCGTGACGGTGAACGAGGTCGACGGCCGCGATTTCGGCGTGAACCTGATCCCGCACACGCGCGAGGTCACGACCTGGGGCGATGTCGCGCTGGGCGGTGCCGTCAACCTGGAGGTCGATACCATGGCGCGCTATGTCGCGCGGCTTCAGGAATGGGGCTGATCGGCCAACGGCTCTGACCGGACGACCGTTCCGCCGCAAGCCGTGAGGTGGTGGCGGCCAGGCCGTGCAATGGCGATGGCCGCAGCCTCGCGAGCCGCGGGCCTGCGACGATGGCCGGGTGCGTTTCAGCCGCAGTCCGCTGGCGGTTCCGCAATGCAGAACGGCGACCCCTGAAAAGGGCCGCCGTTGCAGATGATCTTGCGGGTGAACCTCCCGCGCCGGACGGACCAGCGCCGGGCTCAGGCCGCGCGCGACAGCAGAACCTCATCCACCTTCTTTTGCGCCCCGGCCTCGTCGGAGCCCGAGACGGCGGCGACTTCGCGGGTCAGCCGTTCCAGCGCCGCCTCGTAAAGCTGACGCTCCGAATAGCTTTGCTCGCGCTGGTCGTCGGTGCGGTGCAGGTCGCGGACCACTTCGGCAATCGCCATCAGATCGCCGGAATTGATCTTCTGTTCGTATTCCTGGGCGCGGCGCGACCACATGGCCCGCTTGACCCGAGCCTTGCCCTTCAGCGTTTCCAGGGCCTTGACCACCACATCGGGGGCCGAGAGCGGGCGCATGCCGATCTCGGTCGCCTTGTGTGTGGGCACGCGCAGCGTCATCTTGTCCTTCTCGAAATGGATGACGAACAGTTCCAGCCGGAATCCGGCGATTTCCTGTTCCTCGATCGAGAGGATCTTGCCGACGCCATGGGCGGGATAGACGACGAACTCGTTGGGACGAAACTCGGGCTTCTTCGACTTGGACATTCAGACTTTCCTCGGCCGGACCCTTCGCAACAGAAACCAAGTCCGAAGGGGAAACCTTCGGTCCAGCGGTACGACTGTCACGAAAATAACTGTCCCGGGCGAGCAAGCGCGGGGCAGGTTGCAGGGCCCTATTATGTTTGCAATGGCACCATAACACAAAAACGACGTGATTCCAACTGGCGCCGATTCGGCGGCCGGCAAGGCCAACCATTGAAATCAGAAGGTTTTTCCGAAACCAGAGCCGCCGGTGCGGCAAAGTGTCAGCGAATCGTGACCGGCGCGCGCGACAGCCTGCGGCCCTTGCGGGTGTTCAGCTGCCCTGGCCCGGATTGGGCGAGAAATATTTCTGTAGCTTGCCCGGTTCGCCGTCGCGTTCCTCATAGCCGGGCAGGGGGTCGCGCTTTTCGGTGATCACCGGCCACATCTCGGCGTATTTGCGGTTGAATGCCACCCATTCCTCCATATCCGGCTCGGTGTCGGGCCGGATCGCGTCGGCGGGGCATTCGGGTTCGCACACGCCGCAGTCGATGCATTCGTCGGGGTGGATCACCAGTGTGTTCTCGCCCTCGTAGAAGCAGTCGACCGGGCAGACCTCGACACAGTCGGTGTATTTGCAGGCGATGCAGTTTTCGATGACGACATAAGTCATGGCAATAACCCGGGTTTCAGGTACCTTGACGCCAGTTAGTCCAGACGCCCGGATCATTCAAGCTGCAGCGGTGCCGCAGGCGGGGCGTCGAGATCAATAAAGAGCGTCTGTGCCTCGGAGGCGGGGCCACGGCGAACGCCCGTTCCGAGGATGCGGATTACACGAATACACTGTCCCTGCGGGAAAGTCAGCACATCACCGGCCCCCACCTCGCGCGAGGGGCGCGAGACGGGCGTGCCGTTGACCCGGACATGGCCGGCGTCCACCACTTCGGCCGCCAGGGTGCGGCTCTTGAAGAACCGCGCCTGCCAGAGCCATTTGTCGAGACGCAATTTCGGCAGGACGGGCGACGGCGCCGCATGCGCCGTTCCGGTCCTGCCGCCGCCGACCTTGGCCAAGGCTCAGACTTTGCCCTTCAGCGCCAGCAGCGCTGCGAAGGGGCTGTCGGGGTCGATGGGCTTTTCCTTGCGCGGCGGATGCGCCTCGAAGTTCTTGCCGCCATCGTGGCGCCGGTCGGGCTTGCCGCCGCCCTTGCCATGGGGTTTGCCGCCACGCTGTTCGTTGCGCGGGCCGCGGTCCTTGCGGGTCTCGCCACCCTCGCGCCGCACCTCGCCCTCGGCCTTGCGCTCTCCCTGCGGCCGATCGCCGCGCGGGGCTTCCCCCTGCGGGCGTTCACGGCGCGGCTGGCCTTCGCGCGGGCCGCGGTCGCCGCGGGCCGGACGCTCGCCGCGTTCGGGGCGGGGGCCGCGCTCGGGCCGCTGATGTCGCGGCTTCGGCGCCCAGGTGAAGGTGTAATAGGCCTCCATATCGACCGGCGCTTCCGCGGCCTCGGCCTCCTCGGGTGCCTCCGGCTCGGGGGCCACGGGCGCCAGGATCGAGACCTCTTCCGGGATCGGCTGCCCCGCCGCGGCGGCGGCCTCGATCGCGGCTGCGACCTCGTCCGGCGCCGGCTCGGCGCGGGCGGGTTTGACCTTCGGCCGCTCTGCCTTTTCGCCCTTGTAGCCAAGGCCCGTCATCAGATCGGCGAACTGGTCCAGCGTCATGCCGGTGATCGACAGCATGTCGGGCGTGGCCTCGAAGCCGGCGCGTGAATCCTTGGTGCGCAGGATATCGGCCAGCCGCTCCAGCATGTCGATGCGGATGGCCCGGGCACCCGCCGGGCGATAGCCCGACAGCGTGTAGTGCTCTTTCGGCACATCGGCGATATTCGGAATGGTCACAAGGCCGGGGGGCGGGCTTTCGGGAAACTCGCTCAACCCGTTCCAGAGCGACCACAGCACCAGGCGCAGCCGCGTGGGCGCGGGCTTCAGCAGCGCGGGCAGGAAGATCGTGTACTGGCCGAAGCGGACACCGTGCTTGCGCAGCGCGCCGCGGGCCTCCTGATCAAGGTCCTTAACCTCCTGCGCCACCGCCTCGCGCGGGATTACCCCCAGCGCCTCGGTCAGCCGGAAGGCGAAGCCGCGGGCAAGCCCGGTCAGCGCCTCGTCGCGACCCATGACCAGAAGCGGCTCATAAAGCGCGGCGACCTTGCGATCGATGAAATGCTGCAACCGCCGGCGGACCTTTTCCGTCACCTCCGGGTCCGCATCCTCGTCGGCGAAGGGTTCGACCCCCGGCTTCAGCGGATCGGCACCCTTGACCAGCTTGCCCACCGCCGAACTGCCCCACATCAGGCCGCCCTGTTCGGTGAAGTCCATCTCGGTATCGGGGGCGTTGTAGAAGCGGTCCGCGCGCAGATGCAGTTCGGGCCGCAGCGCGGCCAGGGCAGCCTGCCGCAGCGTCCGGCTTTCGTCGCTGCCCGCGGCGGCGTCCTGCTGGAAGCGGAACCCCTCGAGACGGCCGACGAACTGGCCCTCCACGGTCACGTCGCCCTTGTCGTTCACCTCTGCCACGAGGTCCTCCTTCTGTTTCAACCGGCGAAGCAGCACGGATGTCCGCCGGTCGACAAAGCGTTGCGTCAGGCGCTGGTGCAGCGCATCGGACAGACGGTCTTCTACAGCGCGGGTTTCGCCCCGCCAATGGGATTCGTCATCGACCCAGCCCTTGCGCTGCGCGACATAGGTCCAGGTGCGGATATAGGCCAGCCGCCGCGACAGCGCGTCGATGTCGCCATCACTGCGGTCGATCCGGGAAATGGCCCGGGCCAGCCAGTCCGAGGGGATGCGCCCGCCGCCAATTCCGCGCCCTACGAGAAAGTCGAAGATGCGGCTCAGCAGATGGGCATGGTCGGAGTCGCTGGCATTGCGAAAGTCGGGGATGCGGCAGACATCCCACAGCAGTTGTACCCGCCGCGGATTGGTCAGCTTTTCGGCCACTTCGGGCATGGCCGTCAGCGCCTTCAGCGCCAGCACGTCATCGGCATCGCGCGCCCGGCTGAGCCATTCGTCGAAGGTCGGCCGCTCCAGCGCGCGGATCAGATGCTCGGCCGAGGCGAAATCGAGCTCGCTGTTGCGCCACATCAGCTTTTTCACCGGGGCGAAGCGGTGGGTCTCGATCTCCTCGACCAGGCTTTCGTCGAAGGGCCTGGCCTCGCCCGTCACGCCGAATGTGCCATTCTCGGTATGCCGCCCCGCGCGCCCGGCGATCTGGCCGATCTCCTGCGGCAGCAGCGGGCGCATGCGGCGCCCGTCGAACTTCGTGGTGGAGGAGAAGGCGACATGCTTGATGTCGAGGTTCAGCCCCATGCCTATGGCGTCGGTCGCGACCAGGTAGTCGACATCGCCATTCTGGTAAAGCTCGACCTGCGCATTCCTTGTGCGGGGCGAGAGCGCGCCCATCACCACGGCGCAGCCGCCTTTCTGGCGGCGGATCAGTTCGGCGATCGCATAGACATTTTCAACCGAAAACCCGACGATCGCGCTGCGTGGGGGCATGCGGCTGATCTTTTTCGAACCTGTATAGCTCAGCGTCGAGAAACGGTCGCGCCGGGTGTAGGTCAGGTTCGGGACCAGGCCCGCAATGGCGCCGCGCATGGTGTCCGAGCCGAGGAACAGCGTCTCGTTCAGCCCCCGGGCGCGTAGCAAACGGTCGGTGAAGACATGGCCGCGTTCGGGATCGGCGCAGAGCTGGATTTCGTCGACGCAGACGAAATCGGCGCCGATGTCGAGCGGCATCGCCTCGGTGGTGCAGATCCAGTATTGCGTGCGTTCGGGGACGATGCGCTCCTCGCCCGTCACCAGGGCCACGACCGAGGGGCCGGCCCGCGCCACGACCCGGTCATAGACCTCGCGCGCAAGCAGCCGCAGCGGCAGGCCGATGACCCCCGTGCGATGCGCCAGCATCCGTTCGATGGCATGATGCGTCTTGCCGGTGTTCGTCGGTCCAAGGACCGCCGTCACCCGCCGCCGGGAATCCATCCGCCTAAAGCTCCTGGCCCTCGAGTTCCTTTGCGAGCCTCACGATGGCGTCGTTTACGTCGGGCATGTGCGGATGTATAGCCGCCGCTGCGCGATAGGCCGCCAGCGCCCGCGGCTTGTCGCCGGTTTCCTCCAGGATGGTGCCCACGCCCGCCAGCGCGTCGAAGCGGCGCGGATCCTCTTGCAGCACCTGTGCCAGATCGGCCAGCGCGGGACCTACCTCGCCGGCCATGAAATAGGCCATGGCGCGCGAGGCGCGTGCCTCGACAAATCCGGGATCCTGATCGAGAAGCGCGGTGAAATGTTCGGCTGCGGTCCGGTAATCGCCACCGTCCAGCGCATCGGTTCCCCGTTGCAGCAGCAGATCGAAGGCGGGCGAGCCGGATTTCGCCCATTCGATGCGAATCTCGGCCTCGATCCGCGCGGCCTCGTCGGGGGCGGCATCTTTCAATCTCTGATAGAATCCCTCCAGCCGGGCGGGATCGGCGGCCTGCGCCGGCGGGACCAGAAAAAGAAGCGGCAGAAGTGCCGCAACGACACGATTGTGAAACCCGAGACGCGCTTTCATAGTCCGGATCGTAACGGATCGGTGGTGAAATGCCAGCGTGGCCGCATCACGAATCCGGGGGCCAGCAAAGGAGCTTGGGGATGAGCAAGGTAATTGACACGGCGGTCGAACAACTGGCGCAGAAGCTGGGCGATGGCGGCTTCGACGGCGTGGCAAAATTCGTGATCGAGGGAGAGGGCGCGATCATGCTCGACGCCAATGGCGCGCGCGCCGGCGACGATGACGCCGACGTGACGCTGACCGCCAGCGCCGATACCTTCAAGTCGATCCTCGACGGCGATCTGAACGCGACCACGGCCTTCATGACCGGAAGGCTTTCGGTCGACGGGTCGATGGGCCTGGCGATGAAACTGGGATCCGTCCTGTCATGACCGAAGCGGCGCCCCTGCGTCACGACCTGGCCGATGGTCCCCCCGGGGGTCGTGCGGTCTGGCTGACGGCGGCCGATGGCGTGCGCCTGCGCGCCGCCGTCTGGCCTGCCGGGGGGCGGGGCACCGTCGTCCTGCTGCCGGGACGCACGGAATATATCGAGAAATACGGCCGCGCCGCGCAGGATCTGGCGCTGCGCGGCTGGTCGACGGTCACGCTCGACTGGCGGGGCCAGGGGCTGGCCGACCGGCTGTTGCCCGATGCGATGACCGGCCACGTCGGCGCCTTCGCCGACTACCAGCTTGACCTGCGGGCGCTTCTCGACTGGGTTGCGGCCGAGACTCCGCCCGGCCCGCTGATGCTGATGGCGCATTCCATGGGCGGCGCCATCGCCCTGCGCGCACTCTACAGCCCGCATCCGTTCCGGGCCGTGGCCTTTTCCTCGCCGATGTGGGGCATTCACATGCCGGTCTGGCAGCGCCCGGCCGCGGCCGTCGTGCTGCGCGTGGCTGAGCCGCTGGGGCTTGGCCACCGCTATGCCCCCACCACATCGGAGCGCAGCTATGTGGCCTCGGTCCCGTTCAAGGGCAATCTGCTGACGGGCGACCGCGAGATGTGGCAGTGGATGCAGGCGCATGTCCAGGCAGAACCCCGGTTCGGCCTTGGCGGACCGTCGATCGTCTGGCTGAAACTGGCGCTGGCGGAATGCGCGGCGCTGATGGAACTGCGCGCGCCGTCGCTGCCGGCCTATGCCGCGATCGGCTCGCGGGAGCGCATCGTCCGGCCGGGGCCGGTGCGTCGCCGGATGACCAGCTGGCCGCGCGCGCTGTTCGAGACGATCCCGGGCGCGCGTCACGAGGTGATGATGGAAAACCCGCAGATTCGCCGGCGGTTCTTCGACACCGCCTGCCGGCTTTTCGAGGTGGAGGCCAGCGCCGGCATCGCTGCCTGACCCATCGCCGACCCGAGCGTGCCCCCCGGTCGTGCCGGGGGGGCGAATTGGTGGCGACGGGCCGGCTCCGGCTGCGTCAGGCGGGGCTGCGGTATTGCACGCGGCGGACCGATCCGGTCTTGGAGCGCATCAGGATCGTCTCGGTGGTGATCCAGCCCGGTTCACGGCGGATGCCGGTCAGAAGCGAGCCGTTCGTCACCCCGGTTGCCGCGAAGATCACGTCGCCCCTTACCAGATCGTCGCGGGTATAGACCCGGTCGAAGTTCTGGATGCCGGCCTTGCGGGCGCGACCGCGCTCGTCGTCGTTGCGAAACAGGAGCTTGCCGTAGAACTGCCCGCCCATGCATTTCAGCGCCGCGGCAGCCAGCACGCCCTCGGGCGCCCCGCCCGAACCCATGTACATGTCGATCCCGGTCTTGTCGGGCTCGGCGCAGTGCATCACGCCGGCCACGTCGCCATCGGTGATCAGCCGGATCGAGGCACCGGTCGAGCGGATTTCCTTGATCAGTTCCTCGTGCCGGGGGCGTTCCAGCACGCAGACGGTGATGTTCTCGGTGGAAACCCCCTTGGCCGCGGCGAGCGCCGACACCCGTTCAGAGGGTGTCATCGTCATCGTGACCGTGCCGGGCTTGTAGCCCGGGCCGATGGCCAGCTTTTCCATGTAGACATCGGGGGCATGCAGCAGCGTGCCGCGCGGTGCCATCGCGATCACCGTCAGCGCGTTCGGCATGTCCTTGGCCGTCAGCGTCGTGCCTTCCAGCGGGTCGAGCGCGATGTCCACCGCCGGACCCTTGCCGGTGCCGACCTCTTCGCCGATGAACAGCATCGGCGCCTCGTCGCGCTCGCCCTCGCCGATCACCACGACGCCCGCAATGTCCAGAAGGTTCAACTGGTCGCGCATCGCGTTGACGGCGGCCTGGTCGGCGGCCTTTTCGTCGCCGCGGCCGATCAGCCGGGCCGAGGCCAGCGCGGCGGCCTCGGAAACGCGGGCGAGGCCCAGGGAAAGCAGGCGGTCCTGAAATTCGGCGGCGTCGGCCATGGCGGAAATCCGTTATGATGAGTTCGACCGAGCCTTAGCCGCCTGCCCCCGTTGTCGCAAGACGGATATCGCTAACAGGCCCGGCGGCGACCGCGGGGGGCGGGGAGGCAGGCCGGCGGTCAGATCTGCTCGATCCGGATTGCCACGGGTTGCCCGACCAGAACGCCGGTCCGCCCGAACTGTGCCAGCGCATGGGCCACGTCGGCGGGCGCGGCCTTGTGGGTCACGATCAGCACGATGGCATCGTCGTCCAGCACGCCGGGCGGGTTGATCTGGCGCATCTGGTCGATCGAGATTCCGGCCTCGCCGAGGCAGGTGGCGATCTTGGCCAGCGCACCGGGTTTGTCGAGCAATGTCATCCGCAGGTAATAGGGCGCCGGTGTTGCCGCACGCGCCGGCGTCGGCTGTATCAGATCGCGCGCCGGGATGCCGAAGGTCGGCAGGCGGAAGCCGCGGGCGATGTCGATCACGTCGCCCATGACCGCGCTGGCCGTCGGCCCCATGCCGGCCCCCGGTCCGCGCATCACGATCTGGCCCACGCTGTCGCCTTCCAGCACCACCATGTTGGTGCCGCCCTGCAACTGGCCCAGGGGGCTGTCGGCGGGCACAAGGCAGGGCGTCATCCGCTGCTCCAGCCCGCGGCCGGTCATCTGCGCCACGCCCAGAAGCTTGATGCGAAATCCCATTTCCTCGGCCAGGCGGATGTCGTCGATCGAGACATTGCCGATCCCCTCCAGTTCCACCGCATCGAAGCTGACGCGGGTGCCGAAAGCGATGGCCGAGAGGAGCGAGAGCTTGTGGCCGGCGTCGATGCCGCCCACGTCGAGATTTGGATCGGCCTCCAGATAGCCCAGTTGCCGCGCCTCTTCAAAGACCGCCTCATAGGGCAGGCCGGCGCTCTGCATCCGGGTCAGGATATAGTTGCAGGTGCCGTTCATCACGCCCATCACCCGCTTCATCCGGTTGCCGGCAAGCCCTTCGGTCAGGGTCTTGATCACCGGAATACCGCCGGCCACCGCCGCCTCGAAGCGCAGGCTGGCGCCCCGGGCCTCGGCCAGTTCCGCCAGCGCCTGGCCGTGATGCGCAAGAAGCGCCTTGTTCGCGGTGACGACATGCTTGCCGGCGGCGAGCGCCGTCTCGGTCGCGGCCTTCGCCGCACCTTCATGGCCGCCCATCACCTCGACGAAAAGATCGACATCCTCGCGGCCGGCCAATGCCACCGGATCGCTTTCCCAGGCATATTCAGACAGATCGGCATCGCGGTTCTTCGTCCGGTCGCGGGCCGAGATCGCCGTGATCGCAACCGGCCGTCCGGCCCGCGCGGCGATCAGCGCGGCCTCGCGCTGGACGATCTTGACCACGCCGATCCCCACGGTCCCGAGGCCGGCCAGACCAAGGCGGAGCGGTTCTGCGGACATGGCGGCGACCTTTCGGCTGGACTGTTCGGCCTGCTGTTAGCCGTTCGACGCCGCGGGTGCAACTTGGGCCGTGACGGCGGCGGGGCACCTCTGGCGTCGCCGTCAGCCGCCGGTGCCGCTGGCGCGCAGGGCGGCGGCG
>JBDHSO010000050.1:0-21463 GCA_039808125.1 Rhodobacter sp.
CCGCCGCCGCCGGCGGGCGGGCGCGGCCCCTCGGTCAGCCGGCGAACCAGTTGTCCGGGGTCGGGCAGGTCGGCGACATGGGTCAGCCGGATCACCGCCATCTCGGCCGCCATCATCGCATTCGGGGCGAGGCCGACCTCCTCGATCGCCTTGAGCAGCATCTGCCACATTCGCGTCAGCGCCCGGATCGGCAGCCGGTCCGCCATGTCGAGGCCGCGGCGGCGTTCGTCGGGCGGTACGGTCGGGTCTTCGGCGGCTTCGGGTGTGATCTTGATGACGCTGATCCAGTGGGTGATCTCGGCCAGGTCGCGCAGCACCGCCATCGGATCGGCGCCGTCGGCATATTGCGCCGCCAGTTCCGACAGCGCCGCGGTCGCATCGCCCTTCATGACCAGATCGAAAAGATCGAGCGTGCGGCCCCGGTCGGCGAGGCCCAGCATGGCGCGGACCTGATCGGCCGTGGTCTCTCCGGTGCCGTGGCTGATCGCCTGGTCGAGAAGCGAGGTCGCATCCCGGGCCGAGCCCTCCGCTGCCCGGGTGATCAGGGCCAGCGCATCCCCGGCGATGGCCGCGCCCTCGGCGGTGGCGATCCGGCGCAGCAGGGTGATCATCACCTCCGGCTCGATCCGCTTCAGGTCGAACCGCTGGCAGCGCGACAGCACCGTCACCGGCACCTTGCGGATCTCGGTGGTGGCGAAGATGAACTTCACATGGGCGGGGGGCTCCTCCAGCGTCTTCAGAAGCGCGTTGAAGGCCGCCGTCGACAGCATGTGCACTTCGTCGATGATATAGACCTTGAAGCGTGCCGAGGCCGCCCGATAGTGGATGGAATCGATGATTTCGCGGATGTCGCCCACGCCGGTATGCGAGGCGGCGTCCATCTCCATCACGTCGACATGCCGGCCCTCGCCGATCGCGCGGCAGGCATCGCAGATGCCGCAGGGATCGGTTGTCGGGCCGCCGGTGCCGTCGGGGCCGGTGCAGTTCAGGCCCTTGGCGATGATGCGGGCGGTGGTGGTCTTTCCGGTGCCGCGGATGCCGGTCATGATGAAGGCATGGGCGATGCGGTCGGCGGCGAAGGCGTTCTTCAGCGTGCGGACCATCGCCTCCTGCCCGACGAGATCGGCGAAGGTTTCGGGGCGGTATTTGCGGGCAAGGACCTGATAGGCCCGTTCCGGGGTTTCCGACATGATCCATCCTGCGGGCTGTTCCCGGCCAATCTAGGGCGGCACCGGCGCGGCGTCCACCCGCCGGGCCGCGCTATCTGTGCCGCTATTGCCCCCAGGTGCGTTCGAGCAGGCGGAACCAGTTTTCGTGGCAGATCTTGCGCAGCAAGGCGTCGTCATAGCCGTGGCGGCGCATGGCCTCGACCAGGTGCTGCTGTCCGGCCACATCGCCGATGCGGGCCGGGATCGTGGCGCCGTCATAGTCGGAGCCGAGGCCGACGTGATCCTCGCCCAGCCGGCCGATCAGATGGTCGAGATGGGCGAGAATGTCCTCCCAGCCCATGGCGGCATCCTGCCGGCCGTCGCGGCGCAGGAAGCTGGTCGAGTAGTTCAGCCCGACCATCCCGCCCGAATCGCGGATGGCGTCGAGTTGCCGGTCGGTCAGGTTGCGCGACGAGGGCGTGACGGCGTGGGCGTTGGAATGGGTGGCGACAAGGGGGGCGTCGGTCAGCGCGGCCAGATCCCAGAAGCCGCTTTCGTTCATGTGGCTGAGATCGAGCATGATCTTCAGCCGGTTGCAGAGCCGGACCAGATCCTTGCCGGCCGGCGTCAGCCCCGGGCCGGTGTCGGGCGAGGCGGGGAAGGCGAAGGGCACGCCATGGCCGAAGACCGTGGGGCGCGACCAGACCGGCCCCAGCGAGCGCAGCCCCATGTCGTGATAGAGATAGAGCGCGTCGAGATCGGGGCCGATGGCTTCGGCGCCCTCCATGTGCATGATGCCCGAGATCGTTCCCTCGGCCAGGCACTGGCGCAGCCCGGCCGCCGTGGTGCAGATCCGGAAAGCGCCATCCGAGGCGCGCTCCATCCAGCGCAGATGCCCGGCCATCGCCAGCGCGACCGGCTGCGCCGCGGCCGCGCCGATCAGATCGGGCAGCGGCAGGCGGAACGGCGGGTTCGCCATTTGCGTCTGGAAATCGGTGTCGTCGTGCGCTTTGGGCGAGGGGATGTAGATCGCGAAGAACCCGCCGGCAAAGCCGCCCTGCCGCATGCGGGGCAGGTCGAGGTGGCCGCTGCCCTCGCCGGTGAGCCAGATCTCCGCGCGCCGGTCGGGGGCGTTGCAGAGCCGGAGGAGGAGATCGTTGTGGCCGTCGAAAACTGGGATCATGGCGGGTCTCGGCATGTTGCGGTCGGAGCGGGGCGCTGCCCCGCACCCCGGGGTATTTGCGTCAAGAGGAAGGCCCGACGGCAGTCAGGCCCCGAGCAGCCGGTCCGCCGAGGCGGCAAAGAGGCTGCGGGCATAGTCTGTCTTCATCTGTGCCTTCGCCAGCGCTTCGCGGGGGAGTTCCTCGACGGCGGCGCCGTGCTGCATCACCAGGATTCGGTCGCACATATGGTCGATGACCGCAAGGTCGTGGCTGACCATGAGGAAGGTCAGGCCGCGTTCCGCGCGCAGGCGGTTCAGCAGGTTCAGGGTTTCGGCCTGCACGCTGGCGTCGAGCGCGGAGGTGGGTTCGTCGAGAAGGAGGATATCCGGCTCGAGCATAAGTGCGCGGGCGATGGCGACGCGCTGGCGCTGGCCGCCCGAAAGCTGGTGCGGGAAGCGGAAGCGGAAGGCGGGGGGGAGGCCCACATCGGTCAGCGCGCGGACGACGCGGGCGTCGGCGTCGGGCAGGCCGTGGATGGCGAGCGGTTCGGACAGGGTGCGGTCGATGGTATGGCGCGGGTGCAGGCTGGCATAGGGATCCTGGAACACCATCTGCACCCGGCGCGAGAAGCCGGCACCGCGCCGCGTGGCCGCCGGCTGGCCGGCGATGCGGATCGTGCCGCCCGAGATCGGGGCCAGGCCGCAGATTGCCCGCAGGATGGTGGATTTGCCCGAGCCGGATTCGCCCACGAGGCCGAAGCTTTCGCGCGCCTCGACCGCGAGGGAGACGTTGCGGACGGCCTGCACCTCGCGGTTCCGGGCCGCGAAGGTGACGACAAGGTTGTCGATCTCGATCAGGGCCATGTCAGCGCGCCCAGTCTGCGGTGCGGTCGAGAACGGGCAGGGGCGTGCGCGGACCGCCGATGCGCGGCAGGCAGTCGAGAAGGCCGCGGGTATAGGGATGTTGCGCCTGCATCAGGTTGTGTGCGGGCAGTTCCTCGACGATGCGGCCCTTGAACATGACGAGCACCCGGTCGCAGAACCGCGCGACGAGGCGCAGGTCGTGGGAGATGAAGATCAGCCCCATGCCGCGGGTCCTGACCAGCTTGTCGAGGATCGACAGCACCTCGGCCTGCACCGTGACGTCGAGCGCCGAGGTGGGTTCGTCGGCGATCAGCAGATCGGGGTTCGGGATCAGCATCATCGCGATCATCACCCGCTGGCCCATGCCGCCCGAGAGTTCGTGCGGCCAGGCCTCCATCACCCGGGCGGGATCGCGGATCTGCACGGCGGCCAGGGCTTCGACCGCCTTGGCGCGGGCGTCCTGCCGGCTGAGGCCGTCGCGCTGGCGCAGGCCCTCCGTCAGCTGGTGGCCGACCCGCATCACCGGGTTCAGCGAATATTTCGGATCCTGCATCACCATGGCGATGCGGCGGCCGCGCAGGGCGCGCATTTCGCGTTCGCCTGCGGCCCCCAGATCCTGCCCGTCGAATTCCATCCGGTCGGCCCGGATCCGGCCGGGCGGGCGGATCAGCCGCAGGACGGCGCGCCCGGTCTGGGTCTTGCCCGAGCCGCTTTCGCCGACGATGCCCAGCCTTTCGCGGCCGAGGGCGAAGGACACGCCGCGCACGGCTTCGACCACGCCGGCCTCGGTGTCGAAGGTCACATGCAGGTTTTCCACGGACAGCAGCGTCATTTGCCGGAATTCCTCGGATCGAGGACGTCGCGCAGACCATCGCCCAGAAGGTTGAAGCCGAGCGAGACGGTGAAGATCGCAAGGCCCGGCATGGTGGCGACCCACCATTGTTCGAAGAGATACTTGCGCCCCGCCGAGATCATTGCGCCCCATTCCGGCATAGGCGGCTGCACGCCAAGGCCGAGAAAGCCCAGGCCGGCGGCGATCAGGATCACGCCGGCCATATCCAGCGTGACGCGGATGATGACCGAGGGCAGACACATCGGCATGATATGGCCCCAGATGATCCGCCCCGCCCCCGCGCCCTGCAGGCGCACGGCGGCGATGTAATCCGAGGAGCGGACCGTCAGTGTCTCGGCTCGCGCAACGCGGGCATAGGGCGGCCAGGAGGTCACGGCGATGGCGAGGACGGCATTGATGATGCCGGGGCCCATCACGGCCACCAGCGCCAGCGCCAGGATCAGCTTGGGGAAGGCGAGGAAGATGTCGGTGATCCGCATCAGCACCTCGTCGATCCAGCCGCCGAAATAGCCGGCCACGGTTCCGACCAGCAGGCCGAAGACCGGCGCGGTGACGGCGACGAGCAGGATGATGTAGAGCGTGATGCGCGAGCCGATGATCAGCCGCGAAAGGATGTCGCGGCCGAAATCGTCGGTGCCCAGAAGATGGCCATCGGTCAACGGCGGCAGGAGGCGGGCGCGCAGGTTCTGGGCGATCGGGTCGTCCGGCGCCAGAACCGGCGCGAAGACCGCCACCACAACCAGCGCCAGGACGATGCCGAGGCCGATCACCGCCAGCCGGTTGTTCTTCAGCCGCAGCCACGACAGATAGGCCTGCCCCAGCCGTGCCTGCCGGCGGCTGGCGGGAGAGGGGTCGCGGAGCCAGTCGGTCAGCGCGCTCATGCCCGGGCCCTTGGATCGACGACGCGGTAGAGAATGTCGGACAGCATGTTGAGGCCGATATAGACCACGCCCACCACGACGGTGCCGCCAAGGACGGCGGGCATGTCGCCCACCAGAAGCGCATCGGTGATATAGCTGCCAAGGCCGGGCCAGCTGAAGATCGTCTCGGTCAGCACCGCCCCTTCCAGAAGATAGGCATAGGACAGCGCGATGACCGTGATCAGCGGCACCATGACGTTCTTCATGGCATGGACCCAGATCACCCTGCGCTCGGGCATGCCCTTCACCCGGGCGGTGGTGATGTATTCCTGACCCAGTTCGTTCATCATGAAGCTGCGGGTCATCCGGCTGATATAGGCCATCGACAGATAGCCGAGGATCCCGGCCGGCAGCACGATATGCGACACGGCGTTGAAGAACATGTCCCAGCGGCCTGCCAGCGCGGTGTCGAGCAGGATCATGCCGGTGCGCTGGGGCACCTCGAATTCGAACATGATGTCATAGGCTGCATCCAGCTGCCCCGGACCGCCCACCCAGTCGAGGACACCGTAGAACAGCAAAAGCCCCATCAGCCCCAGCCAGAAGACCGGCATCGAATAGCCCATCAGCCCCACCAGCCGCACGAACTGGTCGGCCAGGCTGCCCGGCTTCGTTGCCGCCAGCACCCCCGCCGGCACGCCGAGAAGAACGCCGAACAGCGTGCCCAGGGTGGCAAGCTCAAGCGTGGCCGGGAAATACTGCGCGATCTCGTCGATCACCGGCTGCCTGGTGCGGATCGACACGCCCAGGTCGCCATGCAGCGCCTGCCAGATATAGATGCCGAACTGCTCCCACAGCGGCTTGTCAAGGCCGAGGCGGATGCGCTCGGCCTCGATCTGCGCCTCGGTCGCGCGGTCGCCCAGGATCGACAGCACCGGGTCGATCGGCACCACGCGGGCAATGATGAAGGTGACGAGAAGCAACCCCAGAAAGGTGAAGGCCAGCGAAACCAGCACACCCGCGGTGGTGCGCAACAGGCCGGTCAGGCGGGGATGGGGCGACGAGGTGGTTGCCATCGCAAAGCACGCGCGCGCCGGGCTTCCGCCGGCGCGCGCGCTGTCGTCACTTCGTCACGGTCCAGTAGGCGGCCGCGTCGATCGCGCCGCCGGTGTAGAAGCCGGACAGGCCGGCGCGCAGGCCGGTCTGATAGCCGATCTGGAACATCACGATGAAGGGCGAGGTTTCGCGGTGGATCGTCTGCTCTTCCTCGTACATCGCCTTGCGCTTGGCGGCATCGCCTTCCACCACCGCGGCATCGGTCATCCCGTTCAGCGGGCCGGGATCATAGGTGTTGCGCCAGGCCAGTGTGCCGACCTTGCCGTCGTCGCTGTTGTCGGGGTTCCAGGCAAAGCTGCCGGCATTGGTCTGCGGGTCGGGATAGTCCGGCCCCCAGCTTTGCAGCGTCGCGTCATGCTGGCGGGCGCGGTAGCGCTTCAGCTGTTCGGCACCATCGCCGATGTTCAGCTCCACCGTGATGCCGACCTGGCCGAAGGTGTTCTGGATCGACTGCGCCATCTCCATCCGGTCAGAGGCGTTGCGCACGTCGAGGGTGATCTTCGGATCGGTGACGCCGCTTTCGGCCAGCAGCGCCTTCGCCTTCTCTACGTCGAGGTGATAGGGCGTGTCTTCCAGCGCGCCGAGATAGCCCTTCGGCAGGAAGGCCTGATGCACCACCATCGACCCTTTCAGGAAGGTGTCGGCCATCGCCTGATAGTCGATCGCCCAGCGCATCGCGTCGAGAAGCTTGGGGTTCTTGTAATTCTCGTTCTTCTGGTTGAACGACAGATAGAAGATCTGGCCGCCCACGTCCTGCTGGATCGTCACGTCGGCATTGCCCGTCATGCCTTCCACATCGACCGGGGTCAGTTCGCGGGCGATGTCGATGTCGCCCTTTTCCAGCATAAGCCGCTCGGTCGCGGCCTCGGGCACATGGCGCATCAGCACCTTGGCCAGCACCGGCTTGAACACCGCAGAATTGGGGTTGGCCTCAAGGAAATAGGCGTCCTTGGGCTTGAAGCTCCGCATGACATAGGCGCCGCTGCCGGCCGATTTCGATCCGTCGGACAGATAGGCATAGCCATAATCGCCGTCGACGGCGTTCTCTTCCAGGAGCTTCTTGTCGACGACCGAGGCCACGCCGGCGGTCAGGCAGTTGTAGAGGAAGGTCGGGGCATAGACCTTGTCGGTAGTGATCGAAAGCGTATCGCCCTCGGCCTTGACCATCTGCTCGACATTCTCGGCGGTCCAGCCGAACTGGTTCAGGATGAACGCCGGGCTCTTGTTCAGCTTCACCGCGCGGATCAGCGAATAGGCGGCATCCTCGGCCGTGATCGGATTGCCCGAGGCAAAGGTCAGCCCCGGTTTCATCTTGAAGCTGTGGGTCAGCCCGTCGGCCGAGACCGACCAGCTTTCGGCCAGGCCCGCCACCAGTTCGCCCGGTTTGGTCGGATCCAGCTCGATCAGGCTGTTGTAGAGGTTGTTGACCACGTCCAGGCCGGAAAACTCATAGGCCTCGGCCGGGTCGAGCGACACGATGTCGTCGATCGCATCGGCGATCACCAGAGTGTCGGCCGGCGTTTCGGCAAACAGCGCCGCGGGTGCCGCACCCAGCATAAGGGCCGCAATGGCCGCCGAGCCGACCCGGCGGAGGGCAGGAGAAAAGGTCATCGGTAACTCCCCGTTTTTTCTGGACGGGGCGGGGTGAGTCCCCCGCCCTTCGTTCCCTCAGTTGGTCGATTTGCCGAAACCTTGTCAACAGTGCCGGCGAAGGCCGCTATTCGCCCCAGGGCACCCAGATCGTTTTCACATCGGTGGCGCGGGCCAGGAACTCCCGGCCCTCGGCCGTTGCCCAGTCGCGCGCCATGCCGTTGTTGACCCAGGTGCGTTTCAGGTTGCCGGCCGATTCCCGCTCGACCAGCGCCGAAAGCGGCGTGGAGGAGAAGCACCAGACCGCATCCACATCCATATGGCCGGCCAGCGGCTTGGCCAGTTCGCCATGCACGCCGGTCACGATGTTCACCACGCCCGAGGGCAGGTCCGAGGTTTCGAGAACCTGGTAGAAATCGGTCGCCGACAACGGGAAGGGCTCCGAGGGGACCAGCACACAGGTGTTGCCCATGGCGATGGCAGGCCCCATCACCGAGACAAGGCCCAGAAGCGGCGCCTCGTCCGGGCACAGTGCCCCGATCACACCCTGCGGCTCGTTCATTGCCAGCGCGATACCACGGATCGGTACGGGTTTCGCCGCACCCTCGTATTTGTCGGCCCAGGCGGCATAGGTGAACAGCCGCTGGATCGCGGCCTCGACCTCGGCCTCGCCGCGAGCGCCGGTCATGTCCTTGATCCGGGCCGCGAACTCGGCCGCGCGCGCCGACAGGTTCTCGGCGATATAATACAGAATCTGGGCGCGGTTGTGCCCGGTTGCCCGGCCCCAGCCGCGGGCCGCATGCGCCGCCTCGACCGCATTGCGGATGTCCTTGCGGTTGCCCAGCCCGATATGGCCCAGAAGCCGCCCCTTCGCCGACCAGACGGCGCGGGAATAGCCGCCGTCCGGCCGCGCCTGCTTGCCGCCGACAAACAGCTTTGCCGTGCGGTCCATGTCCGGCACATCGGGCGCCTTCGGCTCGGCCACGGCCGCGACCGGCTTCAGGGGCTTTGCCGCCCGGTCCGGGCGCAGATAGGCCACCAGGCCCTCCCAGCCGCCCTCGCGGCCGAAGCCCGACTCGCGCAGGCCGCCGAACCCCGCCGCCGCATCGAACATGTTGGTGCCGTTGACCCAGACCACGCCCGCCTTCAGTTTCGGCGCGATGTCGAGGCAAAGGTTGACATTCTCGCTCCACAGGCTCGCGGCCAGGCCGTAACGGGTGTTGTTCGCCAGTTCCACCGCCTCGCCCGGGGTGCGGAAGGTCATGCTGACCAGCACCGGGCCGAAGATCTCCTCCTGCATCAGCCGCGACGAGGCCGACAGCCCGGTGATCAGCGTGGGCGGGTAATAGCAGCCGGCCGGCACCTGCACCGCGGCACGGTAGATTTCGCCCTCGCTGCCGGCAACCATTCCGGTGATGGTTTCCAGTTGCACCGGGTCGACGATGGCGCCCACGTCGATGCATTTGTCCAGCGGATCGCCCAGCCGCAGCCCGTCCATCCGCCGCTTCAGCTTGTCGTGAAAGCGCCCGGCCTCCCCCTCCTGCACCAGCAGGCGCGAGCCGGCGCAGCAGACCTGGCCCTGATTGAACCAGATCGCATCGACCAGCCCCTCGACGGCCGAATCGAGATCGGCATCCTCGAAGACGATGTAGGGCGACTTGCCCCCCAGCTCCAGCGTCAGCGCCTTGGCCTGACCGGCCGTCGCCTCGCGGATCCTCCGCCCGACGCTGGTCGACCCGGTGAAGGCCACCTTCGCCACCTCGGGATGCGCCACCACGGCCGCGCCGGTCGCGCCATCGCCGGTGACGACGTTCAGCACCCCCTTTGGCAGCCCCGCCTCACGGCTGATCTCGGCAAAAAGCAGCGCGGTCAGCGGCGTGTATTCCGCCGGTTTCAGCACCACGGTGTTTCCCGCCGCCAGCGCCGGCGCCACCTTCCAGGCCAGCATGAGCAGGGGAAAGTTCCACGGGATCACCTGCCCGCAGACACCCAGCGGCGCCATCCCCGGCTTCTCCGCGGCCAGAAGCTGCGCCAGACCGGCATGATAGTAGAAATGCCGCGCCACCAGCGGCACGTCGATGTCGCGGCTCTCGCGGATCGGCTTGCCGTTGTCCATGGTCTCGAGGACGGCAAAAAGCCGCGCATGTTTCTGCACCAGCCGCGCCAGCGCATAGAGAATGCGCGCGCGCCGATGCCCCGGCGTCCGGGCCCAGCCGGGAAAGGCCCGCCGCGCCGCCGCCACCGCCTTGTCGACCGTCGCCTCGGACCCCTGCGACACCGCGGCCAGCACCGCGCCCGTCGCCGGGTTCCGCGTCTCGAAAGTGTCCTCGGGCGGGGTGAAGGCCCCGTCGATGAAATGGCCGAAACGGCCTTCGTGCCGGGCCAGCCAGGCCAGCGCCTCGGCATTGCTCTCGGGCGCAGGACCATAGCTCATCGCGTCGAAGATTTCCTTGATCGTCATGCCTCAGGCCCTTGTTCTCTTCCTCTTGGCGAAAATACCCCTGGGGGGTCGCCGCAGGCGACGGGGGCGGCGCCCCCGCGCGCTCAGCCCATCGCGTGCCGGTATCCGGCCGAATACTGCCCGGTCAGATAATGCTCGAGCTGCCGCTCGATATCGCCCAGCAGGCTCGAGGCGCCGAAGCGGAACAGGTCGGGCTGCAGCCAGGCATGGCCGAGTTCGTCCTTCATCAGCGCCAGATAGACCAGCGCATCCTTGGCTTTCGAGATTCCGCCGGCCGGCTTGTAGCCCACCTTGAAGCCGGTCCGCGTCTGATAGTCGCGGATGGCGCGGATCATCGTCAGGCTGACGGGCAGGGTGGCGTTCACCGCCTCCTTCCCGGTCGAGGTCTTGATGAAATCCGCCCCCGCCATCATGCAGACCAGGCTTGCCCGGGCCACGTTGCGCAGGGTCTGCAACTCGCCGGTGGCGAGGATCGCCTTGACATGCGCCTCGCCGCAGGCCGCGCGCATTTCGGCCATCTCGTCGTAAAGCGCCTGCCAGTTTCCGGTCAGCACATGCCGGCGCGAGATCACGATGTCGATTTCCCGCGCACCGGCCTTCACGCTTTCGCCGATCTCGCGAATCCGCAGGGCATAGGGCGACAGGCCGGCCGGAAAGCCGGTCGAGACGGCGGCGACCGGGATGTTCGTGCCTTCCAGCGCGCGGACCGCGGTCTCCACCATCTCGTGATAGACGCAGACCGCGCCGGTGGTGATTCCGGGCATGCCCAGCCGGTCCAGGATGTCCTGCCGCACTGGCTGCCGTGCCTTGGCGCAGAGCCGCTCCACCCGGCCGGGGGTATCGTCGCCCGACAGCGTGGTCAGGTCGATCAGCGTCACGGCCTTCAGCAGCCAGGCCGCCTGATATTCCTTCTTGACGCTGCGCCGTCCGGGCAGTGTCGCGCAGCGCCGCTCGATGGCCGAGGTATTGGCCTCGACGCCCGCCACCCAGTCAAGGTCAAGCGGCATGCCCGCGTTGCGGGCATGGGTCGGCAGCAGCCCCGTGCCCACGGTATCGGTTTTCATCAGGGTCAAGTGCACCTCCGTCCGCGGCGATCGGCCACAAGATGCCACGCCCGGGTGGGAAGATGCAAGCCACCCCCGCGGTCGCACCTGCGGTCGGCCCGGCGGGTTCAGTCGGCGCGGCCGGGCGGGCTTGCGTCCTTCAGCACCGCCCATCCCGCACCGTTGGCATCCTTCGGCAGATCCTCGGGTTTCGTCGCCCGCCAGATGTGGCAGCGCGCCAGCATCAGCGCCGAAATCGGCGCGGTCACGAACAGGAACAGGCTGACCAGCGCCTCTTTCGGCATGCTGGTCGCCGTGGCGATCCCGGCGGCGATCAGCGCGGTTCCGACCCCGACGGTGGTTGCCTTCGTCGGCGCATGCAGCCGCTGCATCGGCTCTTTCAGCCGCATCAGCCCGAAAGAGCCGATCACGCCGAACAGCCCGCCGATCACCAGAAAGACCGAAAGGACGATTTCGAGCGCAAGGTTCATTCGACGATGCTCCCCCGAAGCAGGTATTTTGCCGCGCCAAGCGTGCTGACGAAGCCGGTCATGGCGAAAAGGAGCGCCGGCTCGAAGGTCATGGCCAGCGGCCAGGTCGCCCCGTAAAGCGCCAGAAGCGCGATGGCGTTCACCGTCATGGTGTCGACGGCAAGCACCCGGTCGGCCGGGGTTGCCGCCGTGATCAGGCGCAGCAGGTTCAGCGCCAGCGCCAGCGAAAAGCAGGCAGAGGCAAAGGCAAGGGCAACGGTCAGGATCATCCGAATATCCTTTTCAGTCTGGCCTCGTAGCGGGACTTGATCTCGTCGCGGACGGCATCGGGATCGGGGGCGTGCAGGGCATGCACCAGCAGCGTCCGGCCATCGGCGGAATAATCCGCGGTCAGGGTTCCGGGGGTCATGGTGATCGTTCCGGCCAGAAGCGCAATGGCCTCGGGCGCGGTCAGGTCGAGCGGAATGGCGATCCAGGCCGAGCGGATTTCGGACGCGGGCATGAAAAGGATGATTCGCGCCACGGCAAAGCTGGAGCGCACCACGTCGTAAAGGACGATCAGGATATAGCCGATCAGCCCCAGCGGATGGCGCAGTCGCGGCCTGCCGGACCAGAGCGGCACGACCGCCTGCGGCACGATCACGCCGGCCAGCACCGCCATGACCAGGCTTGCCATGCTCCAGCTTCCGGCGATCACCAGCCAGACCAGCGCCAGGAAGACCGACAGCGTGGGATGCGGAAAGAGCGACCTCATGGCAGGCTCTCCAGCGCATTGGCCGCGATATAGGCGGCGGGATCGGTCACGGCGGCGGCGGTTTCGGCCAGCCAGCCCGTCACCGGCCCCGCCCAGATCGTCAGGGCCGCCATCAAGAGGACCAGCGCCGCCGGCGCCAGATAGGCCCGGGCGGGCAGCGGTTCGGCCTGCTCGCCGCTGGCCCGCCAGAACAGCGCCGATCCCGCCCGGGCGAAGCCCAGGATCAGCAGGAAGCTGCCCACCAGCACCACCGGATAAAGCAGCGCGGCCGCATCGATGCCGGCTTCGAGAATGAGCAGCTTGCCCAGAAAGCCCGACAGCGGCGGCAATCCCGCACTGGCGATGGCCGAGGCGAAGAACAGCACGGCAAGGAACCCGGGCAGGCGTGGCGTGCCGCCGTCCAGCCGCTCGGCCCCGCGCAGCGCGCAGAGATCGGCGATCAGGAACAGCAGGGCCGAGGCCAGGATCGAATGGATCACATAGTAAAGCCCCGCCGTCAGCCCCTCTGCGGCAAAACCGGCCACGGCGGCAAAGGCGAGGCCGGTCGAGGAGATCGTGGCGAAGGCCGCAAGCCGTGCCAGCGTCCCCGCGCCTGGCACCGCCGCCGCCCCGAGCAGCAGCGTGACCAGTGCCGCCGGCCAGAGCAGTTCGGTCAGGATCGGGCCGATGGCGGGGGCTTCGGCCGGAAACATCAGCGTGCCGGCGCGAATCGCGGCATAGACGCCGACCTTGGTCAGTACGGCAAACAGCGCCGCCACCACGCCGGGGGCATGCGCATAGGTGCCGGGCAGCCAGAACTGCAACGGCACCAGCGCGCCTTTCAGCGCGAAGACCATGACCATCAGCACGGCCGCCACCCGGATCAGCGCGAAATCGCCAGCGGGCAGGGCGGGCACCTTCACCGCCAGATCCGCCATGTTCAGCGTGCCCGTCACGCCATAGACCATGGCCAGCGCGATGAGAAACAGCGAGGAACCGACGAGGTTCACGGCAACATAATGCAGGCCGGCGCGCAGCCGCTCCCCCCCTGCACCATGGACCATGAGTCCGTAGGAGGCGATCAGCATCACCTCGAAGAAGACGAAGAGGTTGAAGGCGTCGCCGGTGAGGAAGGCGCCGTTCAGGCCCATGAGCTGGAACATCCACAGCGCGTGGAAATGCGCGCCGCGCCGGTCCGCCCCGGTGACGATCACCTGCACCAGCCCGATGACGCCCAGGATCGCGGTCAGCACCAGCATCAAGGCCGACAGCCGGTCGAGGACGAGGACGATGCCGAAGGGCGCGGGCCAGTCGCCCAGCCGGTAGACCTGCGGTGGCCCGGCGCTGGCCTCGGCAAAGAGAAGCAGGGCCACGCCCAGCAGCGCCAGGCTGCCGGCAAGCGTGATCGCCCGCGGCCAGGTCCGGTGCAGCGCGGGGCTGTGCGACAGACTGCCGCCCAGCACGGTCGCCGCACCCAGCACGGCGGGCAGCACCACGGGGGCGATGATCCAGTGGTTCACGGCGCCTCTCTTTCCGGGGCGACCCGGTCGTCGCCGGTGCCGAAGCGCGCGCCCACCGCCATCAGCACGATGACGGCCGTCATCCCGAAAGAGATCACGATGGCCGTCAGGACCAGCGCCTGGGGCAGCGGGTCGCTCGATTCGGCCACGCGGCCGACGATGGGGGGCGCGGCCATCTTCAGCCGGCCGGACGAGAAGATGAAGAGATTGACCGCATGCGACAGGAAGGTCAGCCCCAGGATCACCGGAAAGGTGCGGCGGCGCAGGATCAGGTAGACGCCGGTCGCCGTCATCAGGCCGATGGCCGAGGCCACGAGATATTCCATCAGCCCTCCTCCTCTTCGCCATCAGTCGTGGCGGCACCCAGCCGGGCCAGCGCGGCGATGGCCAGCACCACCGCGCCCAGAACGCAAAGGAAGACGCCAAGGTCGAAGGCCGCCGCACTGGCAAGTTCGATATCGCCGATCACCGGCAGGACCACATGCCCATGGGCCGAGGTCAGGAACGGCCGGCCGAATCCCCAGGCGACGGCGCCTGTCCCCGTGGCGACAAGGATCCCCGCGCCGATCAGCGCATGGGGCGACAGGCGGCGGCGCATCTCGACCCAGGCGAAGCCGGAGGCGATGTATTGCAGCAGAAGCCCGATCGCCACCACCAGCCCCGCGACGAAGCCGCCGCCCGGCAGGTTGTGCCCGCGCAGGAAGATGTAAAGCGCGACGACCAGCGCCAGCGGCAGCAGGAACCGCACGGCGATCTCGACGATCTGCGGATGCGGATCGCCGGAGTTCCCGCCGGTGTCGTGCCGACGCAGCCGCGCCAGCGCGCGCCGGTTCGACAGCAGCGCCGTCGCCATGGCAAAGATCACCAGGGCGGCGATGCCGAGGACGGTGATCTCGCCATAGGTGTCATAGCCGCGGAAGTCGACGATGATGGTATTGACCGCATTGGTGCCGCCGGCGCCCGGTTTCGACTGCGCCCAGTGAAAGATCGAGATCGGCGGAAAGGCCGGGCCGCGCAGCATGATCGACAGTGCCAGCGCGGCGATCCCGATCCCGGCCGCGGCCGCGATCACGGCATCGCGCAGGCGGGTGGGCCATGGCGTCTCGGCCGGGGTGATCCGCGGCAGCAGACTGAGCGCGAGCAGCATCAGCAGCGTCGCCACCACCTCGACCGAAATCTGGGTCAGGGCCAGATCGGGGGCGGAAAGGACGGCATAGGCCAGGGCCAGGACCAGTCCCACCGCCGCTGTCAGCAGCAGCGCGAACAGCCGCGCGCGATGGACGATGGCCGCGATCAGCGTGGCCAGCATCAGCACCGCCCAGCCGATCAGCGATGCCGGATGCGGCGACAGGACCGCGCGGTCGCCGGGCAGGTGGCTGGCCCCGAGGAAGGCCCAGAGACCCACGGCGACCATGGCCGGGATGGCCAGCGCGAAGGAGCGCACCGGATTGCCGTCATGCACCTGGGTGTCGATCCGCCCCGCCAGCCGGGTGATGGTGCCGATCACGGCATCGTAGATCCGTTTGGCATCGAGCTTGGGCGCCGCCTCGAACATCGCCGAAAGCGACGGCCAGAGCGCAAGGAAGGCGATGCCGGCGCCAAAGGCCGCCAGCGACATCCAGAGCGCGGCGCTTTCCAGCCCGTGCCACAGCGCGAGATGGCCGTGAACCGGCAGGCCGGTGACGGCGCTGGCGGCGACATCGGCCAGCGGCGCCAGCAGTTGCATCGGCAGGATGCCGCCCATCGCGGTCAGCGCGGCAAGGATCATCGGCGGAATCAGCAGCCCGGCGCCGGGATCGTGCGGCAGTTCTGCCATGTCGCCGCGCGGGCGGCCGAGAAAGCCGTGGACCAGGAACCGCAGCGAATAGCCCACCGACCAGGCCGCGCCGATGGTCGCGATCAGCGCCACCAGCCAGGGCAGGCCGAAGACTGTCGCATGCGCCGCCTCTTCCAGTGCCATTTCCTTCGACAGGAAGCCGGCGAGCGGTGGCACGCCCGCCATAGACAGCGAGGCCACGGCCGCCACGGCAAAGGTCAGCGGCATCACCCGCGCCAGCCCGCCCAGCCGCGACAGCCGGCGCGTTCCCGTCTCGTGATCGACGATTCCCGCCGTGAGGAACAGCGCGGCCTTGAAGCTCGCATGGGCCAGGATATGGACCATGGCGGCCAGCGCCGCCGGCTCGGTGCCCAGGCCCAGCAGAAAGGTGATCAGCCCCAGATGGCTGACGGTGGAATAGGCCAGCAGCGCCTTCATGTCGTCCTGGAAGAAGGCGATCTTGGCGGCGATGACCATGGTCAGAAGGCCGGTCGTCGCGACGATGGCCGTCCATTCCCAGCCCCCGGCCAGAACAGGCCAGAGCCGGGCCATCAGAAACAACCCCGCCTTCACCATCGTCGCCGAATGCAGATAGGCGGAGACCGGCGTCGGGGCCGCCATGGCCCGCGGCAGCCAGAAATGGAACGGGAACTGCGCCGATTTGGTAAAGGCGCCCAGCAGGATCAGGATCAGCGCCGGCAGGAAGGCCGGGCTGGCCTGGATGGTCTCGGCCCGGGCGGCAAGCCCCGAGATCGAGAAGGTGCCGGCAATCTTGCCGAGAATCAGCAGCCCCCCCATCAGCGCCAGCCCGCCGCCCGCCGTGACGGCCAGCGCCATCCGCGCGCCCTGCCGCGCCTCGCTCGCATCGCGCCACCAGCCGATCAGCAGGAAGGAGGTCAGCGAGGTCAATTCCCAGGACACCAGCAGCAGCAGCAGGTTGTCCGACAGGACGATCCCGGTCATCGCGCCCTGAAACAGCATCAGATAAACGATGAAGCGGGCGAAATCCTCGGTCTCGCCCATGTAGTAGCGCGCATAGATCAGGATCAGGATGCCGATCCCGAGGATCATCCCCGCGAACATCATCGCCAGCCCGTCGATGCGGAAGGCCGCCTCCAGCCCGATCTGCGGCAGCCAGTCGAAGGCGGCCGTCACCGGGGCGCCCTGGGCGACGGCGGGCCAGTGCCCGATCAGCCCGGCCAGGGCGGCGGCGGTACACAGCCCGGCGGCCAGCATGACGGCGGTACGCCCGGCCCGTGCGGCAAGACCTGCCAGGAGCGCGCCAAGAAACGGAAGCGCGGCGATCAGGACTGGCGACATTCTGCGGGAAATCCTCGTCGGGTCAGCGCCGGGCAGGGCCGGCAGGCGGGCGGGGCGGGGAGACGCCGAAGAACCGGCGTCCCCTCGCGTATCGACGGTTTTCCGCCGGATTTCAACCCGCCGCGCGCGCTCATGCGGGCTTAAGCACGATTTCTGCGGGGATCGAATGCCGCATCACCGTCAGCGCATTCGGCAGGTCGTTGCCCTCGATCCAGGCGCGGGCGGCCTCTGCCGTCCGGCCATGGTGATGCCAGCGTTCGGTCAGGCGGCGGATCAGTTCCGCCTCGGGCACGTCGAGAAAGATGGTCAGGTCGAACATCGGATGCAGATCCGACCAGGGCTCGCGGTCGAGCAGCAGGTAATTGCCCTCGACGATCAGGATCCGGTCCCCCGCGCCGACGACATCGGCCGCCGCGCGCGACAGTTCCAGCGAACGGTCGAAGATCGGGATCGCCACCTCCTCTTCCTCGCGCAGGCGCAGGATCAGGTGGCGAAAGCCGGCCGCATCGAAGGTCTCGGGCGCACCCTTGCGGTTGCGCAGCCCGCGCGCCTCCAGAACCGCATCGTCATAGTGAAAGCCGTCCATCGGCACGACCCGCGCGCCGGGTGCCAGTCGCGCCGCCAGATCGGCAGCCAGCGTCGACTTGCCGGCGGCCGGCGGCCCCGCAAGCGCCACCAGAAAGCGGCCCGGTCCCTCTGCCCGGGCAAGGATCAGCCGCGCCAGCCCCTCTGGTGTCATCTGCACCCCCATCCACGATTTTCCGCAGTCTGGGGGGGAAATGCCGCCCCTGCAAGGGCCTAGCCCTGGGGTGTCATGGCCCTGCGCTGCCGCGCGCGTTTAAGGCCCAGATGCCGTTCGCGCAGGATGATCAGGATGCCGGCCAGAATGATCAGCGCCGCCCCCGCCAGCATGATCCCGGTCGGCACCTCGGCAAAGACGAACCAGCCGATCAGCAGCGAAAACAGCATCGAGGCATAGTCGAACGGCGCCACCAGCGAGGCATCGGCCTCCCGGTAGCCGGAGGTGAGGAGGATCTGCCCGACCCCGCCCAGCAATCCCGCCGTGATCAGCAGAAAGGTCTCGAACGGCGTGGGCACGACCCAGCCGAAGGGGATCGTCGCCAGCGACAGCACCGTCGCCGTCACCGAGAACCAGAAGACGATGGTCGCGGTCTTCTCGACCTGCACCAGCTTGCGCACGAAAACCTGCGCCAGCGCCGAGAAGACCGCGCCGCCCAGAACCAGCATCGCCCCCAGCGCCGCCGCATCGTCGGTTCCGCCCTCGATGACCGACAGCCGTGGCGCGATCACGATCAGTACGCCGGTCAGCCCCAGCGCCACGGTCGAGATGCGGAAGATGCCGACCTTCTCGTTGAGAAACATTGCGGCGAAGATCACCGTCAGCAGCGGCGCGGCATAGCCGATCGCGGTGACTTCGGGAAAGGGCAGATAGGCCAGCGCGGCAAAGCCGAGGCCCATCGCGATCGTGCCGGCAAAGCCCCGCCAGACATGGCCGAGGGGGTCGGAAGTGGCCAGCCCGGTGCGCAGTTCCCCCCGCCAGGTCAGCCAGATCACGATCACGGGAATTGCGAAGAAAGAGCGGAAGAATACCGCCTCGCCGCCCGGAACATGGGCGGAGGTGGCCTTGATCATCGCCGACATCACGATGAAGACGACGACAGAGGCAAGCTTGAAGGCGATGCCGCGAAGGGGGCGCATGGGCTATCCTGTTCCCGCGCAGGGAAGCCCGGATCGCGCGGGGGTGCAAGACCCGGATTGTTCCCGAAGCAATTCCGCGGCAGAAGGCCCGCGCCGGATTGCCCCTTCCCGCCGGGCGCCGCCTCTGCTTTTCTGGCTGGCAAAGGAGTGTTTCCATGACCCAGGCCGCGCCCAGGGCCCCGCTTGCCAACCGTATCGACCAGGGCCGGGGAATCGTGCCCGCCGATCTGGTGCTGAAGGGCGGGCGGGTCTTTGACCTGATCTCGGGCGATCTGGTCGAAACCGATGTCGCGATCGCAGGCGATACCATCGTCGGCGTCTTCGGCAGCTACCGCGGCCGGCGCGAGGTCGATGTGTCGGGCCGCGTGCTGGTGCCCGGCTTCATCGACACGCATCTGCATATCGAAAGCTCGCTCGTCACGCCGCTGGAGTTCGACCGCTGCGTCACCCCCCATGGCGTGACGACGGCGATCTGCGATCCCCACGAGATCGCCAATGTCTGCGGTCTGACCGGCATCCGATATTTCCTGGAGGCTGCGGACTGCACCCTGATGGACATCAGGGTGCAGCTTTCAAGTTGCGTGCCCTCGACCCATATGGAGACGACGGGCGCCACGCTGACGGCCGAGGATCTGATCCCGCTGCGGGATCATCCCCGCACGCTGGGGCTGGCAGAGTTCATGAACTATCCGGGCGTCCTTTCCCGCGATGCCGGCGCGATGGCGAAGCTGGAGGCCTGGGCCGGCCGGCATATCGACGGCCATGCGCCGCTGCTGCGGGGCAATGACCTGAACGGCTATATCAGCGCGGGCATCCGCACCGAGCATGAGGCGACCACCGCCGAGGAAGGGCTGGAGAAGCTGCGCAAGGGCATGCGGGTGCTGATCCGCGAAGGCTCGGTCTCCAAGGATCTGCATGCGCTGTTGCCGCTCTTGACCGAGCGGCACGCGCCCTATCTCTGCCTCTGCACCGACGACCGCAATCCGCTGGACATCGCCGAACACGGGCATCTCGACTACATGATCCGCACCGCGATCACGCTGGGCGCGCCGCCGCTCGCCGTCTATCGCGCGGCGAGCCTGTCGGCGGCCGAGGCCTTCGGGCTGAAGGACCGCGGCCTGATCGCGCCCGGCAAGCGCGCCGATATCGCAGTGATCGACGGGCTGGCCGGCTGCCATGTGACACAGGTCTTCGCCGGAGGGGTCGAGGCCACGCCGCAGGCCTTTGCCGCACGACCCACGGTGGCGCCGGTCGCCCGCCATTCGGTGAAGGCGCCGAAGGTCGCGGCGCAGGATTTCCGCACCGGCGGCAACCGGACCGAGACCCCGGTGATCGGCATCCTGCCCGGCAAGATCATCACCGAGCATCTGACCTTCGACATCCCGCCCGAAGGCGGCGACAAGCGCCCCGATCTGGCGCGCGATCTGGTGAAGATCGCCGTGATCGAGCGGCACGGTCGCAACGGCAATCGCGCCACGGGGTTTGTCCGGGGGTTCGGGCTCAAGCGCGGGGCCATCGCGTCGACCGTCTGCCATGATCATCACAACATCGTCGTGGTCGGCGCGGATTATGCCGACATGGCGCAGGCGGCGAACCGGCTGTCGGAGATCGAGGGCGGTTTCGTGGTGGTCGAGGGTGGCCGGATCCTGGCCGAACTGGCGCTGCCGGTGGCCGGGCTGATGAGCCTGCAGCCCTTCGAGCAGGTGCGCGACGATCTGGTCGCGCTGCGGGCCGCAGCCCGCTCGCTGGAGGTGGTGCTGGAAGAGCCGTTCCTGCAACTGGCCTTCCTGGCCCTGCCGGTCATTCCGCATCTGAAGATCACCGATCACGGCCTGGTCGATGTCGACCGTTTCGAGGTCATCCCCTGACCGGCTGCCGGCCCGCGCCGGCCCGCGTTCAGCGGATGCGGGCGGCGGGGTCGGGCAGCAGGGGAACCCGGCCGTCCCAGGTCAGCACGAAGACATCGCGGCCCTCGACCGCGACGGCGGTGAGCGGGCCGCCGTAACCGGCGGAACTGTCGATGTTCACCCGATTGCCGTAATGCGTCGGCGCATCGAGCGCGGTATGGCCGTGGATGATCAGCGGGCCGTGGTCGGAGGGATCGGAAAGAAAGGGCTCGCGGATCCACAGCAGGTCGTTCTCAGCCTGCGCGTCGAGCGGCACGCCGGGGCGGATGCCGGCATGGACGAAGACCGCATCCCCGGCCCGGTGCATCAGCGGCAGCGTTTCGAGAAAGACGCGGTCGGCCTTGGGAATGGCGGCCAGCGCCTCGGCATGGACCGGACCTGCCGGCCGGTCTGCGGCATTCCGGACGCCATAGGAGGCCAGCGTCTCGCCCCCGCCCAGCCGGGGGTGAAGCCAGCTGAGATCGGACCGCAGCCCCGGGTCCTGCGCCGAGGGATCGGCGAGAAAGCCCGTGAACATCCGGTCGTGATTGCCCTTCAGCACCACCCAGTCCTCGCCCCGCGCCAGGCCCTCGCGCAGGAACGCGATCACGCCCCGGCTGTCGGGGCCGCGGTCGACGAGATCGCCGACATGGATCACCGGCGCGGCGCCGTTGCGGGCGATATCCGCGGCGATCCGCTCATGGGCGGCGAGAAGAAGGCCGAGCTGGCCGTGAATGTCGCCGATGGCATAGCTGCGCATGTCCGGGCCTGTCGCGGGGTGAGGGGCGCCCGGGGGACCTCACCGGGGGTGTTGGAATTAGATTGGGATGTTTGGATCCCGGTGTGGTGGGACGAGGGGGTCAGGCGGGGCTGGAGCCGGG
>JBDHSO010000051.1:0-21302 GCA_039808125.1 Rhodobacter sp.
GGGGGCGTGCGGCCAGTGCCCGCGGTTCGCGGCCTGCGTCAGATCGGCTCGATCCGCACCGCGGCCGGCCCCATCGGTGGCGGCGTCCAGATCCACGGGCCTGAGGCCATGGGCAGCGCCGAGCGAGCGCCACGCATGCGCTGCTGCCAGAGGGTGCCCACCAGTTCCAATGGCGTGTTGCCCTCGGCCGGCGTCCAGCGCGGCCTCTACCGCCGCGCGCAGCGTCTCGAACCGCAGGGCGCGGGCAGTGCCGCGCATACCGTCGCCCATTGCTCCGTCGGCGCAACCGCGCCAAATTCAACCGCCGACTCTGGTCAGCCGGATGAGCGTCGGGGGGCACAGCACAGGCGATTATCGACCGTCAGAGGCTGGCAACCACTTCTCTGCTGCACACTTGCTTTGCGGCGCGGTTTGGCGCCCGAATTGGCCGGAGGTGCGGGGCGCGCGAAGGGATGCGTGCCCCGCATTTTCGCCTCGGGGGGTGATAGCTGAAACGAAGGATCAGTGCCGTTCGAGTAGCACTGGCGCGGGTTCAGGGCATTTCGCGGGGATGTCTGCGACCGTCGGAACCTGCGGGTTCGGCGCGCTCACTGCGCTGCCAGCGCTTCGCCTGCCGTGCCATAAAGCACCGCATCCATGACCCCACCCTCCGCTTCGATGCGCGCGCGATAGTCGAGAAGCCGCGCATCGGCGACGATGGCCTGCAAGCTGTCCATGTCGCGCCATTCTTCAACGGTCGTCACCCTGGTGCCATCGGCGGATTTGAGTGTCCGTTGGAAGATGAAGCCCGGCCAGTCCATCTTGACCCCTGCCACCACCTCCAGTTGCAGGTCCGCGACGGCGTCCTGCTTGTCCTTCGAGACAGTGATGGTGTTGATGACGGTGATCTTGTCCATCTGCGGTGCCTCCTGTGCAAGAACGGGTCCGGTCAGGCCAAGGCAGATCGCTGCTGCGGCCAGCTGCCGGAATGGAACGATGGTCATGATGATACTCCTCGCATGTAGGGCATGTGACCACCGTGGCCGCATGCCGTATCGTGTTTTCGGGATTCAGTCTTTCGCCGGCGCCTTAGTGGCGATGACCCAAGGCAGGATGACCTCGTCCAGGATGCGCCGGTCCGGCCAGTCCCTCGCGCGGCCGACATGTACGCCGGTCGGATTGATCCAGGCGGATTTCGGCAGGCCATGCCGCAACAGCAGCAAAGTGTCATCCGCCGGGACCAGAGTGTCCCTCAGCCCGTTCACCACCAGCATGTCCGGCGTGGGCTGGTCGACCAGGCCCTGTTCGACAATCGACAGGCGATGCTGGTTTTCGACCAGGTCGGACAGGGTGTCATAGCCCCAGACCGTCATCAGCGCCTGCGGCAGATCGAACAGATATTCGCGGGTCCCCAGCGTCTGCCGGATCACCTCGGCATCCCAGGCCTTGTCCAGAGGGCCACCCCAGTTGATCACGAAGTCCAGACGCTCCGGTTCGGCAAAGGCCAGTTTCGTGGCCCAATAACCGCCCTGGCTGGCGCCCTGCACGCCGATCCGGGCCGGGTCGATCTGAGGCCGGGTCAGCAGGTAATCCAGCACCGCCTGATAGACCCGCTGGCCCTGAAGATCCGCCGGTACCTTGTTTTCCCCGCAATTGGGCGAGTCGATGGCGACGACGGCAAAACCGCTCTTCAGGTAAGAGGCCGCATAGCGCTCGATCATGTTTTCCTTGGCGCTGTCCAACCCGCTGATGGCGATCACCGCCGGCACCGGCCGATCTGATCGCGGCAGTTGCAGATAGAAGGCGATTTGTCGGCCCGCGAAGGGGATCACGATCCGCTCGATCGGCTGGTCCTGAAGGGCGCGGTATTTGCTGAAGGCGGTCAGGCTCAGGTCATAGGATCGGGCCTTTTCCGGACTGGTCGCGACCGGCCAGGCACCAAAGGCGGCGTAGCGCCAGGCCATCAGATAGGCATCGCTGGCGGCCTTGTGATCGGCTGCGGCAAGCGCATCGCCCCTGGCGATCCAAGTCCGCCCCATCCCGGCCCAGGCCCGGCCCCATTCGTCGCGGTCAAGGCTGGTGATCTGATCCAGCACCACCGCCACATCCTCGCTGCGCATATCCGTGACGGGATGGACGCTGGCCTCCGCCCGCGCTTGCACCTCGGCCTTGAGTTCCGGCCAGGTCCGGGGCGGGGCAATGGTGGCGGATTCCTCCAGCCCGCCATAGCTGCCGAGATCCTGCCTCCCTGCGCTTGCCATCCCCGGCGTTGTCGATGCCCCAGCCATGCCCGGCCCCCCAAAATCTTGTGCACTCCGGTCGTCTTGATTGCCGCCGCCTGATATGTCGCGCCGTTGCTTCGCACCTGCCCCGCCGGCAGAGGTCACGCCCCATCCGGGGGCCGGTTTTTCCTGTCGCTGGTTTCAATGTGCGTGCATGATACACATATAGCGAATCATCCGGGAGGTCAATATCCGTGCATAATGCACTTACATCAAAACAGGTCCGCAATCTGCACAAGGCCATTCTCGACATCGTCGCCTTCGTAAATCGCCCCGAGCAGGACGACTACTGGATCGAGGCATCGGGAATCAAACTCGACCGGGCGTTGTTCTCGGTGCTGATGGTGATCGCCCATTATGGCCCTATCGGCGTCGTCGATCTGGCGACCCGTCTTGGGCGCGACCATTCGACGATCAGCCGTCAGACGGCGCGCCTGGTCGAACTGGATCTGGTTGCGCGACACCCCAATCCGCATGACCGCCGGATGCGCGACCTTGCGGCAAGCGATACGGGGCAAGCCATGGCAATGCGCGTGGATGTCGCCCGCGAAAAGTTCGCGAAGACCGCCCTTGCGGATTGGACCGCGACGGAAGTCGATGATCTGATCAAGCTCACACGCAAGTTCGCGGACGCTCTGGAGCAGACCCGGCTTCATGAGGCGGGCCGAAAGCCGGCGGAACCATGACATGATCCGGAAGGTGTGGCCGGTCCGGGCGCAACGTCGAATTTCCCAGGCGCCGCCACAGCAGGTTTTACCGTGTCGCGACGGAGAGTCGGCATGCCCCTCAAACACACCGGATCCGGTCATGCAAGGGAAACACCCCGCCCCGGATGCAAGCTGCGGATCTGCATCTTTGTGGGCATTTCAGAAATAGGGTAGACCCCTATGCTATGAATCACACTGTCCAGAACAAATCCAAGCTTATTGCCAGAGTCCGCCGCCTGAAGGGGCAGATGGAGGCGATCGAACGGGCGCTGGACGCGGAAGTCCCCTGTGCCGAAATCCTGAACCTCGCGGCCTCGGTTCGCGGGGCGACGAACGGCCTCGTCGTCGAACTCCTCGAAGATCACCTCATCAACCACGTCGTCGACGTCGAAGGCGATGGCCAGCGCAAGGCTGGTGCGGACGAACTGATCGAAGTCATGAGAAGGCACCTGAGATGAGCCCGACCGCCGCCGCACCGCATGACCACGTCTTCCTGGGCGAGAACCATGCCCGCAACGAACGCCGCACCTGGCTGGTGATCGCGATGACCGCGACCATGATGGTTGCGGAAATCACGGCGGGCTCGATCTACGGGTCGATGGCGCTGCTTGCCGATGGCTGGCACATGTCCACCCATGCCTCGGCACTGCTCATAACGGCGCTCGCCTATCGCTTCGCCCGCAGGCACGCGCACGACCCCCGTTTCACCTTCGGGACCGGCAAGCTCGGTGATCTTGCGGCTTTCGGAAGTGCGACCGTTCTCGCCATCGTCGCCCTCCTGATCGGTTGGGAAAGCCTTGCCCGGCTGCGCAGCCCCGTGCCGATCAGCTTCGACGAGGCGATCCTCGTCGCCTTGATCGGTCTGGCGGTGAATCTCGTCAGCGCGTGGCTGCTGAAGGACGATCACGACCATCACCACGGTCACGGTCACGGTCATCATCCTCCTCACGAGCACGAGCACGAGCACGAGCCGGATACCGCCCGTGCGGGTGCCCGCGACAACAATCTGCGTGCGGCCTACCTTCACGTTCTCGCGGATGCGCTGACATCCGTTCTTGCCATCGCCGCACTGCTGGCGGGCCGCAGCTATGGCTGGGTCTGGCTTGATCCGGTGATCGGCATCGTCGGCGCACTCGTCATCCTGAGCTGGTCCTGGGGGCTGCTGCGCGACAGCGGGTCGGTTCTTCTGGACTACCTGCCCGACCAAGAAAACCTTCCGGCCGAAGTGCGTGCAGCCATCGAAAGCGAACATGACGAGATCATCGATCTTCATGTCTGGCAACTCGGGCCGGGTCATCACGGTGCGATCATTTCGATCCTGAGCACGGATCCGAAACCGGCGGCGGATTACCACAAGCGTCTCGCAGACATTCACGAACTCGCGCATGTCACCATAGAGGTGCAGGGCGACGCTGCCTGACGGAACAGATCGCGGCGGCCTCCACCCGGTTCGCCATGATCGCCCCCGGCACGCTTTCGAGTGGCCAGTCACCGCCGTGGCCCAAACCGATCCGCCCCGACAGCTTGCCGCATGGGATCGGCGGGAAGATGGTCGCGGTGACTTCGCCGCCCCCGGTCGTCGCCCGCGATATCATGGCCTGATCCTTCGTGTTCATCCTTCCTTCGGTTGCGAGCAAGCTTCAGGCGCCCATCCCGCCGGGGTGACAAGGACCCGGCGCACGGCCGGAATGACCGTGCGCAACTGGTCGATCAGCGTCGCGCCGATGGCAACGGCACCCATCCCACAATGTTCGCGTGCATGCCGGCAGGATGATCTGCAGGATCGGGGCGCGCCCGTGGGTGACGGTCAGCCGCCGTCGCCGCAATCCCGGGCCGGTCGCGAACGTAGAAGCCGGGAAATTCCGACAGGGCACCTTCCTCTATCAGATCCTCCGGATCGAGCAGCACCTCGAGAACGACGTTCTTGCAGCGGACAAACTGCCGCGGTTCGCCCAGGGGTCCGCCCGCGGTGTCATATTCGTCCTCGCCCCCGGTGCACATCAATCGCACACTGCAATGGCGACTTCTGGGCGTTATAGGGCTCAACCCCGGTCAGATGTCCCGAGACTCGCCCAGAGAATGCTGCAGCCAACTGGAAAATCTGAGACTGGCTCCCGTTGCCGATCTGTCGGTGCGGCGGACCAGATACACGCTGCCCTTGGCCTCGACCTTATGCGGGAAGAGTTCGATCAATTGACCCTTCCGGACAAGATCGCTTGCCGTCCCGATCCATCCCAAGGCAACACCCGCTCCTGCCACGGCTGCCTGCATCATCATCAGGTGGTTGTCGAAATTGGGTCCGGGAAGCCCCGGCGGACAGCGTATCGCATGCTGGCCGAACCACTGATGCCAGTCAAACCAGGTCTTGTCATCTGCCTCCGCATGCAGAAGTTCATGCTTGAGAAGATCGCCGGGCGAAGTGATGGGCGCCGTGCCTGCAAGATAGCCGGGGCTGGCGACCGGGCCGATGACCTCGCGGAAGAGGAATTCGGCATGACACCCCTGCCAGTCGCCACGCCCGAAACGAATTGCAAGGTCCACCCCTTCGGTCAGTTCCGGAAGCCCCTGGAATGCGGTGACGATGTTCACCGTCACGTCGGGGTTCTCCTGATGGAATAACTTCGTCCGTGGAAGCAGCCAGAAGATCGAATAGGCGAGGTTACAGGAAATGGTTACAGTGTTGGCGCGCGTTGCCTGCTGCAATCGACGCCCCTCGGCCTGGATGATGTTGAGCGCAGAGACGAGCGCATCGACATAGCGCCGCCCTTCCGGTGTCAACGTCGCGGGTCGGTGCTGCCGCTCGAACAGACGGACACCAAGGAACCGTTCGGCCTGGCCCACGAGATGGCTCACCGCGGATTGTGTGACATTCAATTCCGTCGCTGCTTTTGAAAAGCCCCCGAGACGCGCCGCAGCCTCAACCGCAAGCAGGGCTTTCAAGGGTGGAATGCTGCGCCAGTATTGCATGAATCTTTCTCACGTTGTTGTGCTTTCGAGCACAGCACTCCGAAAATTGCGGGGCCGCAGTTCGCAATTCATCGACTCATGAATCCACGGCCTCCCTGTCTCTGCGTGACAAGCCCTGCGATCCCGACGGATGGGCGCGCAAGGCCCTGGTCTCGCATGGTATCAGCCTGCTCGGCCTTTCATCAATATTCTTCATGTTGTGATGAAGTTTATCCGGATGGCGCGGCGGGTGGCGCCGACTAGGCTTCATCCATCCGAAGGGCAATTCGTCCAACGCTTACCCCGACGACGAGAGAGTCCTCCGCAACCGAACTGAGGGAGAGGCATGACCGTGGAACTCAATGTCGAGACGCAGGGTCCGGTTCTTATTGTCACCATGAACCGGCCGCCGGCCAACGCGATGACAACCACCTTTTCCACAGAGCTCTTCAGAGTGTTCGAAAGGCTCAACTCGGATGAAAGCCTGCGTGTCGCGGTACTGACCGCCGAAAGAAACCCGAAGGGCATCTTCTGCGGCGGCTGGGATCTGAAAGCTGTCGCGATGGGCGAAGGGAGGGATGACGAGCAGGGTTTCGATCTTGGTCCGGGAGGAATCGGCGGGCTCACCGAGTATTTCGACCTCGTAAAGCCGGTCATCGTTGCAGTGAACGGAGCCGCCGTTGGTGGCGGTTTCGAGATCGCCCTCAGCGGTGATCTCGTTCTTGCCACCGAGGACGCATATTTCGCATTGCCAGAGATGCAGCGCGGTTTCCTGCCCGATGGCGGTGCAGTCCAGCGTCTGCACCGGCGCATTCCCTATAATGTCGCGATAGAGTTGATGCTGACGGGCCGGCGACTGGGCGCACAGGAGGCAAAGCACTGGGGTTTCGTCAACGAAGTGACGACCCATGATCGCCTGCGCCCCCGCGCCATCGAGATAGCACAAGGCATCGCGGGCGGCGCGCCCTTGGTCAGTGCTGCACTGAAGGAATACATGCGGGCGACCGCGCATGTTTCGATTCAGGAAGCCCATGCCATCACCCGAAGAGCCTGGGTGGGGAAAAGCGGCATGCCGCATTATGAGAGAATGCTCCAGTCCGATGACTTCAACGAGGGTGCTGTTGCGTTCTCGGAAAAGCGGAAATCGGTGTTCAAGGGCGTATGACAGTGAATATTGCCGTTGCAGATCGGAAAGCGCGGTTGTCCTCGGCGCATCGGCTGGACCCTCTTTTGAACGCAGGCTCCGTCGCGGTGCTGGGGGCGTCCGAGAGGCCGGGTTCCTTCGGGTTGCGGTTATCCGGAGCCGTGAAAAGTGCCGGCTTCGCGGGGCGGATCGATTTCATCAATCCGCGTTACAAGACCATCCTTGGCAGCCCCAGCCACGCAACCCTTGACGATCTCGATGGGGCGCCGGATCTGGTGATGCTTGGGGTGGGCGCGCGGAACCTGGAACAGTCTCTGCTTGACGCCATCCGTATCGGCGCGCGGTCGGCGGTGATTTTCGATGCCTGTCACGGCGAAGCCGCAGATGGCGGGCCGTTGCTGCCGCGCCTGCGGTCCATTGCGCAGGAGGCCGGGATTCCGGTTTGCGGCGGTTCAGGCATGGGCCTTATCAACGTCGAGACTGGCTGCGTTGCCAGCTTCTACGGTGCCGAGCGGCTCAAGCACGGTGGCATCACACTGATCGCGCATTCGGGATCGGTCTTCACCACGCTCGCAATGAATGATCCGCGTTACCGATACGACCTTCTGATTTCGCCCGGTCAGGAGATCGGTGCCTCAATCGATGAATACATCGACTTTGCCGTTGGCAGGCCCGAGACCAAAGTGATCGCAGTGTTCATGGAAACCGCGCGGAACCCCGACCGTTTCAAGGCCAGCCTGCTTCGCGCGCGCAATGCCGATGTTCCGGTTGTCGTCTGCAAGGTGGGCAACTCCGATGAAAGCGCCCGAATGGCGCGGTCGCACACCGGCGCCGTGGCCGGGTCGGGAACCGCCTATCGCGCCGTCCTCGAAGACTGTGGTGCCATCCAGGTCGATACCGTCGATCAGTTGATGAATGTCGCCTTGTTGTGTTCGAACGGACGCATACCGGGGCGTGGCGGTGTGGGCCTTGTCACCGATTCTGGCGGCTTGCGCGAGTTGATGATCGACCTTGCGGCCACAGAGCGGGCACCCCTTGCGCAATTCTCGGCCACGACCCACACGCAGCTTCGCGCGATCCTTCCGCGAGGTCTTGAGATTTCGAATCCGCTGGATTGCGGGGCCGACCTGACTGAGGAATTCGCCAAACCCTTCGAGCAGGCCGTCGAGGTTCTGGCTGCGGCCGACGAGATTTCGATGATCGGTTACGAAGCGGACCTTCGTGATGACTATGTCTACGACGACAGGATGCGTGACCTGGCAATGACGCTGGCACAGCGAACCGACAAACCGTGCTTCTTCTATTCAAGCTTCGCCCGCGTCAACAACACCGGTCTGGGCGAGGCTCTTGTTCAGGCGGGTGTTCCCTGCATCAACGGCGCCAGCGAGATGCTGGAGGCCGTGACGAAATTGCAGCATTGGGCAGATTTCGCGCCGGATACGGCTTCGACGCCCAGATTTGTCCCGCCACCCGCGAAAATCGACCACTGGGCAGACCTTCTTGCAGGCTCAAGTCATGTTGATGAGCATCTGGCTCTGACGCTGCTGTCGGACTTTGGTATCAGGACGGCGCATGGCGAGGTGCATGACAGCTGGCAGGACGTAAGCCGGGCTGCCTCCCGGATTGGCTATCCGGTCGTCCTGAAGACCGCGGAACCCGGGATCGAGCACAAGAGCGATCAGGGCGGCGTCGTGCTGGGCATCCAAAACGAACAGCTCCTCGGCGAAGCTCACGCCCGGCTGTCATCTGCGCTTGGCCCGCGCATGATCATTCAGCCGATGATCCGCAAGGGTATCGAACTGGCTTTCGGCTTTATCCACGATCCGGATTTCGGACCCCTCGTCATGGTGTCTGCCGGAGGTGTTCTGATCGAGTATTTTGCCGATCGCGCCTTTGCCATCGCGCCGATCAACGAGACCCGCGCCCTGGACCTGATCAACCGGCTTCCAATCTCCCGTTTGCTCGAAGGCGTCCGCGGAGAACCGGCAAGCGACAAGGCATCGCTTGCAGCAGCCCTGGCGTGCTTTTCATCGATCTGCGTAGATCTCGGCCAGATCATCGTCGAAGCCGACGTAAACCCTGTGATCGTGTCCGCCGGGGGGGCCGTTGCCGTCGACGCGCTTCTGGTTACGGCGGGCCGACGCACCCGCCAAGACTGAAGTCGATCAAAAAGGAAACCACAAGTCCCGAGAGATATGTTCGAGCTTGTGACAATTCGTCCAGCCAAGCGCCCGAGGGGGGAAGAAATGAACGACAGGATTGACTGCTTCACGTCGGAAATTGCCATGGGCCGCCTGAAGCGCCGTGAGTTCATGGGCCGCTCCCTTGCACTCGGCCTTGCGGTGACGACGACGGGATCGCTGTTCGCCGCGGGCGCCAGAGCTGAGGAACCGAAGCGTGGAGGAAATCTGAAGCTCGGGATTGAAGGCGGCGAGAGTACCGACGTTCTGGATCCGGCACGGACCACCTCGCCGTTCATGAATGCCGCGGGACGCTGCTGGGGCGACGTTCTGGTCGAAACCGATCCGCTGACCGGAGCCGCGATCCCTGCGCTCGCAGAATCCTGGGAGGTCTTGCCCGACGGGCTGACCTGGAAATTCCGGATACGGCAAGGTGTCCTGTTTCACAACGGACAACCGCTTGTGGCCGAGGACGCTGCCCAGACACTTTGCCGCCACACCGATGAAAAATCCCAGTCCGGAGCGTTGGGGGTCGTCGGATCCTTCAAGGAGATCAGAACCGAGGGCAATACGCTGGTGATCGGCCTGGCGGAACGCAACGCCGACCTTCCCTTGCTGCTTAGCGACTACCATCTGATCGTCCAGCCCAACGGTGGCTTGGACGATCAGAATTCGGCTGTCGGCACCGGCCCCTACAAGCTCGAGATCTTTGATCCCGGCGTGCGGATGACCTTCCTCAGGAATGATGCCGACTGGCGCAGCGATCGCGGCTACGTCGACACGGTCGAGATGATGGTAATCAATGATGCAACGGCGCGGGTCGCGGCGCTGACCTCCGGTCAGGTCCATTACATCAATCGCGTTGATCCAAAGGTCGTCGATCTTCTGAGGGCGGCGCCAAACGTCGAGATACTGCGGACATCCGGCCGAAGCTTCTATGCGTTCATCATGCATTGCGACACACCGCCCTTCGACAACAACGATCTGCGGCTGGCGCTGAAATATGCGATCGACCGTGAGGAAATGGTCGGGAAAATTCTGGGTGGCTACGGAAAGGTCGGCAACGATTTTCCGATCAATGAAACCTACGCGCTCTTTCCAGAGGGGATGGAACAGCGCAGCTACGACCCCGAAAAAGCTGCCTTCCACTACAAGAAATCGGGCCACAGCGGTCCGATCGTGCTACGGACCTCCGACGTGGCCTTCCCGGGGGCGGTGGATGCCGCCACCCTGTTCCGGGAGAGCGCCAAGAAAGCCGGCATCGAGATCGAGGTGAAGCGCGAACCCAGCGATGGATACTGGTCGAACGTCTGGAATGTTCAGCCGTTTTCCGCGGTGTTCTGGGGCGGGCGGCCGACGCAAGACCAGATGTATGCCTCCGAATTCCTTTCAACTGCCGACTGGAACGACACACGTTTCCGGCGCCCGGATTTCGACGAACTCCTGCTGGACGCACGCTCGGATCTCGATGAGGCAAAGCGGCGCGAGCTGTATCGCGCCATGGGCGTGATGGTGAGGGATGAGGGCGGCATGATCCTGCCGATGTTCAACGACTTCGTGAACGCCGGCAGCACCCGGATGAAGGGATACGTTCACGATATCGGATGGGATCTCTCCAATGGCTACGTCGCCACCCGTGTCTGGCTTGACGAATAGCTTTGCAGCATGAGTTGATCTCCCAAGCGTGCAGGTACCGTCACCGAACGCGCTGGGGGATTACGAACGCGGGCTTACCGACTCGGGCGACTCAACGGCCGACACATTGTCATGTGGACCGGCGACGACAGAAAACGCCGCCGTTATCGTCTTGCGGCCCGCACGCCCAAAGAGGCCGAACGCGAAGCCCGCGACCTGATCCTTCGAGACACAGCCCCGCCGAGGGGAGTGGTCATAGGTCATATTTGGAAAGCCCATCGCGTCAAGATGGGGCGACGGTGACAGGCGCGCAAGCTGGGCGAGGCCGGGAAGAACCTGCTGCCCAAAGTAGACCATCTGGCTGTGTTGCAGATCATGCGAACCCTGGTATCACGCGCTCGACCTATGCGAAATTTTCGCCGGATTATCTGCAAACAGTAGCCGGCGCGCGGGAAATTTCAGGCACTGCGGCTCAACGAAGCGGAAGGAAACCCCTCGAATCGACATAACATATTGATCGGGCTGGTGACCCCGGCAGGACTTGAACCTGCAACCTTCCCCTTAGGAGGGGGACGCTCTATCCGTTGAGCTACGGGGCCGTCGCACCCTCAATGCCCAAAGACGGGCGGCATGGCAACCGGAAGCCGGCAGTTTCGCGGAAATGAAAGGGGGGAGTGTCATTTGGCCCACCACCCCCCCCTTTTTACCTGTGCGCCACCTTTGAGAGCTTGCAGGACGCACCGGACAAGAACGGTTCGATCCGAACCGGCCTGTTAGCGCTAGCGATAGCAGAGCAATGCGGCTTGGACAAGGGGCGGCATTGGCGCTAACTGTTAGAAAACGCCAAGGTTGCACCGTGACGAAACACCCCCTGCCCGATCCGCGCCGGACGCTCACGCTCCGCGATGTCTCAGAAGCTTCGGGCGTCAGCGAAATGACGGTCAGCCGGGTTCTGCGCAACCGCGGAGACGTTTCCGAGACCACAAGGGAGCGGGTGCTCGAAGCTGCCCGCAACCTCGGATATGTGCCGAACCGGATCGCCGGAGCGCTTGCCAGTCAGCGGGTGAACCTGGTCGGCGTGCTCATCCCATCGTTGTCGAACATGGTTTTTCCCGAGGTGATGACCGGGATTTCCGAAGTGCTGGAGGACACGGGGTTGCAGCCGGTCGTCGGCGTGTCGAACTACCTGCCCGACCGCGAGGAGCAGGTGATCTACGAGATGCTGTCCTGGCGCCCCTCGGGCCTGATCCTGGCGGGCGTCGAGCACAGCGAGCCGGCCCGGGCCATGCTGCGGCAGGCGGGCATTCCCATCGTCGAGATCATGGATATCGACGGCGACCCCGTCGACAGCGCGGTCGGCATCTCGCACTGGCGGGCCGGGCGCGAAATGGCCGAGGTGATCCTGGCCGCCGGATACCGCCGGATCGCTTTTCTCGGCACGCATATGCCGACGATGGATCACCGCGCAAGAAAGCGGCTGGAAGGGTTCGAGGATGTGCTGTCGCGCGAGGGGCTGGCGCTTGTCGACCGGGAATATTATCTGGGCGGCTCGTCGCTGCTGAAGGGGCGCGAGATGACGGAGGCCCTGCTCTCGCGCACGCCGGATGTAGATTTTCTCTATTACTCCAACGACATGATAGGCGCGGGCGGGTTGCTGTGGTGTCTGGACCGCGGCATTGATGTACCGGGCCGGATCGGGCTGGCCGGATTCAACGGCATGGATCTGCTCGACGGGCTGCCTCGCCAACTGACGACGATGGACGCCCGCCGGCTGGAAATCGGCCGGCTGGCCGCCGAGATCATTGCAGGCAAGCGGCCTGGCGGAAGGACGGGCGGCGAGTTGATCGAACTGAGCGCCACGCTTCGCCTGGGCGACACGATCCGCGCAAGCTAGCGGTCAGGCGCCGCACGGCCGGCCAATCAGGCGCTCGCCGTCGATTCCGTCGATCTCCATCTCGAGAATGCGGCCTTCGGGCTGGTCCGTGTCAAGGCGCACTTCGGTGAATTGTTCGGTGCGGCCAAGACGCGGTCCCTCGGTCAGCACCCGATGCCGCGCGCCCTGTTGCCGGGCCAGATGTGCGGCGAGGGCCGCACCACCCGCGGCGCGCAGCCGGGCAGCGCGCTCCCGGATCACCGGGCCTTTCACCTGCGGCATTCGCGCCGCGGGCGTGCCCCTGCGGGGGCTGAAGGGAAAGACATGCAGGAAGGTCAGTTCGCAATCCTTGACGAGCCGCAGGCTGTTTTCGAACATCGCATCGGTTTCGGTCGGAAAGCCGGCGATGATGTCGGCACCAAAGACCATGTCGGGCCGCAGGCGCCGCGCCTCCTCGCAGAAGCGCAAGGCATCGTCACGCAGATGGCGCCGTTTCATCCGTTTCAGGATCATGTCGTCGCCGGCTTGCAGCGACAGGTGCAGATGCGGCATCAGCCGCGATTCGGTGGCGATGGCCTGCATCAGATTCTCGTCGGCCTCGATGGAATCGATCGAGGAAATCCGCAGTCGCGGCAGATCGGGCACCAGCCGCAGGATGCGCAGGACCAGATCGCCGAGACGTGGCTGCGCCGGCAGGTCTGCGCCCCAGGAGGTAAGATCGACGCCCGTCAGGACGGCTTCGAGAAATCCCTTGTCGACCAGTCTCTTGATCTGCTCGACGACCACGCCGGCGGGGACCGACCGCGAATTCCCGCGACCGAAGGGGATGATGCAGAAGGTACAGCGGTGATCGCAGCCGTTCTGCACCTGGACATAGGCGCGATGCCGGCCAAAACCGTCGATCAGATGGCCGGCCGTCTGCGTCACCGACATGATGTCGTTGACCTGCACCTTCTCGGTCTCGCCGATCAGGTCGGGCACGGACAGCGCGGCCCAGGTCGCCGGTTGCATCTTTTCATGATTGCCGATGACGCGGGAGACTTCCGGCATCGCGGCAAAGGTTTCTGGCTCGGTCTGCGCCGCGCATCCGGTGACGATGACGGCGGCGCCGGGGTTTTCGCGGGCAAGGCGGCGGATCTCCTGCTTTGCCTTGCGCACCGCCTCGGCGGTTACCGCACAGGTGTTCACAATGACCGCACCCTCCAGCCCGGCGGTCGCCGCCAGTTCCCTCATCGCCTCGGTTTCATAGGCGTTGAGCCGGCACCCGAGTGTCGAGAAGACCGGAGGATTCACGACAGCCCCGCCAGAAAGTCCGGGGACAGCCGGCCGTCGAACACCCGCGCCACCGGCCCGGCCATCCAGACTCCATCTTCACGCCAGTCCACCTCCAGTGTGCCGCCGTCGAGATCCAGCCGCACCTTGCGCCCCGTCAGCCCGCGCAGATGCGCGGCAACGGCGGTCGCACAGGCGCCAGACCCGCAGGCCAGCGTGATGCCCGCCCCCCGCTCCCACACCCGCATGCGCAGCCGGTCCGGCGCTGTCACGCTGGCGAATTCCACATTGGTCTTCTGCGGATAGAGCGGATCGCTTTCATAGCGCGGCCCGAGATCGCGCAGATCCACCGCATCGGCATCGGGAACAAAGATCACGCAATGCGGATTACCCATGCCAACCGCCACGGGATCGCCCGGCAGCGGCAGGTGCAGCACATCTGTCTCTGCCGCAAGCGGAACCTCGGCCCAGTCCAGTTGTGGCGGCCCCATGTTCACGCTGATCTGCCCGTCAGCCTGACGAACGGCCCGCAGCAGCCCGCGCCCGGTCCGGAACGACACGGCATCGCGTCCGAGGTCGCGCATCACCAGATCGGCCACGCACCGCGAGGCATTGCCGCAGGCGCCGGCACGACTGCCGTCGCTGTTCCAGAAATCGAGCGTGAAATCCGCCGCCGCCGCATCGCGAATCTCTGCCAGCTGGTCAAAGCCGACACCGCGGTTGCGGTCGCCAATCGCCCGCGCCAGCGCAGGCGTCGCCACCGCACCCGCCCTGCCGCGGGAGTCTATGATGACAAAGTCATTTCCCGCCCCGTGCATCTTGACGAAGGGCAGGCCAGAGGCTGCGGCATCGCGGATCATGCCATGCGATATATGCGCATTTTTCCCCACCTGCCAGAGCGCCTGAAACGGACAGGCGGTCGGAAGACCCCGAATCGATCACGCCGCACCAACAGCCCGCAACATTTCGCTGTTTTGGGGTTGACGCCCCCCTTTCGCTTCCGTAATTCGCAGCATTGCGTGGGCCCGTAGCTCAGTTGGTAGAGCAACTGACTTTTAATCAGTGGGTCACAGGTTCGAATCCTGTCGGGCTCACCAATAGAACCAATGACTTGGGGCCGCCTCATGGGCGGCCTTGGTTGTTTTTGGGGCGCGCAAAACCGAAAATTTGGCCCCGATCTGTCCCTTTCGGAGCGAAGCCCAACTGCTCCCGCAAAGGATGCATATCCGGGCGCCGATAGCCGACAACCGACGACATGAACCATGCCCGCCGCAATTGCACCGGCGTTTCCGCATCTTCATGACTTCAAGCAATGCCGATCATGCGAGAAACTGTATTCGGGTGGGCCCAAGTCGGAACAGCCATGTTAACACAACCCCGGATCGCCCGGACTTTCGGTGTGGTCCTGGCGCGGGTATCGGTCGCGGTACGATGCATGCAGTGCGATCCATCACACGTTGAGTGGCGGCCCGCCTTCCGTTGAGCAAACCCTGCCGCATGTTTCGACAAAAGCGCGGATTGCGGCGATGCGGGGACCGGAGCGGCGCCACAGCACGCCCACGCGGCGGAGGCGGCTTTCCCTCAACGGCAATTTGCGCAGTCGCAATCCTTCGGGCCAGGGGGGCTTCCAGTCCGGGACGATGGCGATGCCCAGCCCACGGCTGACCAGTGCCGCTATGGCATCCAGCGCGTCAAGCTCCAGCCATTCGCGCGCCTTCAGGTGGTGTTGCCGCAGCCAGGCATCGACCAGCTGCCCGCCCCATTGATTGCGATCATAGCGGATGAAGCGCGCCCGTTGCAGTGCCTCGAACGGGTCTTCGGTCTTCATCTCCTCAGGCAGGATCAGGACCATGGGTTCCTCGCGCAGCAGCATCCAGTCGACGGATTTCGGAATCGGGAACGGCGGCTGGACGAGCACGGCGGCGTCGATCTCCTCCGCCAGCAGGCTGTCGTACAGATCTGCCGAGGAACCTGGCCGGATGAAGAGATCAATCTGTGGGTGGCGCTCGCCGAGCGAGGCGATGATGCCGGGCAGCAACCCTGTCAGCGCAGTCGCCGTAGAGCCGAGCCGCAGATCGCCCGCAGGCAGGTCGGCGGCGGCCAGCGCGCGCAGGTCCCGTGCGCTTTCGATCAGCCGCCGCGCGGCGGGCAGGACCGCCAGGCCGGATGCGGTTGGCCGCACGGTACGCCCCGCCCGTCCGACCAGCGGATGACCCAGTTCCTGCTCCAGCGCCTTCAGACGCTGCGCCACCGTCGCAGGGGTCAGGTTCAACCGACGCGCTGCCTCTGCAACCGAATGGCAGTCGGCAACCTCGACAAAGCTTTCCAGAAAGCGCAGATCCATAAATCATATTTTCTATCGTCTGATTATATAAAAGCGAAGAACTCCTTTTCATTCGTTCGGGATACAGAAACGTGGTGGCCGCTGCTGGTCCACGTCCTTCAGGGAGATTGCCATGTCCGTCAGGGACAAGTTCGCCAGACTGGCCACCGACAACGCTCCGGGACAGGAGGTCAGGCAGAAGACGGACGGGCTGCACAATGCGATGCGCGGCCAGATCCTGGAGGGCAGGCCCGTCGATTTTTCGCATGGCGATGTCGATGCCTTCACCCCCACGCCCGGCGCATTCGAGGCCTTCGCAGAAGGTTTCGCCCGAGGTGGCGCCCAAGCCTATACCGAATATCGCGGCGCGGCTCCGATCCGCGAGAATCTGGCCGCCAAGCTGGCCGCGTTTACCGGCGCCCCGGTTGACGCCGCCGAAGGCATGATCCTGACCCCGGGCACACAGGGCGCGCTGTTTCTTGCCGTGGCGGGCACGGTGGGGCGCGGTGACAAGGTGGCCATTGTCCAGCCCGACTATTTCGCCAATCGCAAGCTGGTCGAGTTCTTCGAAGGCGAGATCGTGCCCGTCCGGCTGGATTACCTGAAATCGGACACGGGCGCCGGGCTGGATCTCGACCAGCTCGAAGACGCCTTCCGCCAGGGTGCGCGCGCCTTCGTATTCTCCAATCCGAACAATCCGGCGGGCGTTGTCTATTCCGCCGCAGAGATCGGCCGGATCGCAGAACTGGCCAACCGCTATGGCGCCGTCGTCATCGTCGATCAGCTCTATTCCCGGCTGCGCTACGGCGGGGTGGATTACACACATCTGTGCGCCGCGGGGATCGAGGCGGGGAACGTGATCACCATCATGGGCCCGTCAAAGACGGAATCGCTCAGCGGTTTCCGGCTGGGTGCCGCGTTCGGCGCGCCGGGGCTGATCGACCGGATGGAGAAACTGCAGGCCATCGTCTCCCTGCGGGCACCGGGCTATAGTCAGGCGGTCTTCGCCACCTGGTTTTTCGAGCCGGCGGGCTGGATGGACGAACGCATCCGCCTGCATCAGGCGATTCGCGATGACCTGCTGCGTGTGCTCCACGCGGCGGGGATTGCGGCCCGCAGTCCGCAGGCCGGAAGCTATCTGTTCCCGCGCCTGCCGCCCCTGGCCGTCAGCCCGGCCGATTTCGTGCGCCTCCTGCGCTTGCAGGCCGGTGTGACCGTAACACCTGGCACCGAGTTCAGTCCGCACTGCGCCGACAGCATCAGGCTGAACTTCTCGCAAGACCATGCCGCTGCGGTAAGGGCGGTGGAGCGTCTGGCCACCCTTGCCGCCCGCTACGTGGCATGAGCGGGGAGCGTCCCGCCCTGCCGGTCGTCCAGGGGCTCTGTCGACCTGCCACGCGCGCCGGCGGACTGATCTTCACCGCAGGCATGACACCCCGGCGCGAGGGCGTGCTGTTGTTCACCGGCCCGGTGCTTGTCGCCGATCCGCCGGAGCGTTGGCGCGATGCGGTGGAGCTTGCCATCGCCAATGCGCTTGCCGCCGCGGCCAGCCAGCTTGACGAGGGCGAACGTATCGCCGCCATACTCCACACCTGTCGGTCTTCATCGCCGCTGAGACAGGTTTCGTTGCCCATTCTCGACTAGCGGATTTCGCCTCAGCCTGGTTGTGGGGCCAGATGGGCGAAGCGGGGATCGGCAGCCGCACTGCGGCGGGGGTGGCGACGCTGCCCGGCAATGCACCCGTGGAAATCCAGCTTGTCGCCGTCGTCGCCAACGCATAGGCCTGTGGCGGCAGTCCCTGCATCTGGAGGATCGGGTCGAGGGTGAATCGATCCGGTTCTGATGCCTCAACGCTGGGGATCCGTTCGCGGGGTGTGAGTCCGCCGAGGGTTTTGAGCCTGCGCGCGAAGTTGCACATGAAAGGGGGCAGACCACAGTCCGGCGGATTGCCGTCCCCGACGCAAGAGGAAATCCGCGAGGTGCGCAGGCAGTTGATCGGGCCTCGTCACGCAATTGATTGGAGTAACGATTGCGAGGGAGAGCCGTCGCTTGAAACGCACGCGCGCCGGCCCGTCAGCGCAGGGTCATCCTGCGCGGCAGCGTGGAAAGCGGCTCGGCGCCCCGTTCAGTCACGATGACGGTCTCCGACGCGCCCACGGTATAGGCACCGAAACTGCGCAGGGTGGCGGGCAGATAGAAGACCATGCCCGGCTCCAGCAGTCGGTTTTGACGCGCACGACGCACGAGGAGGACCCCAAGGGTTTCGCTCATTAAAAGTATCCCCGGCAGGCCACCCATACGAACCTCAATCGTTAAAGGTGGCCTCAGGAAGCATTGGCAGCAGGGGCCGGTCTCAACCGAACCTACCTGAGTGCGGTCGAGCGGTCCGAGCAGAACATCTCACTGGACAACATCTGGAAGATAGCACGTGCCCTCGGCGTGCCTGCGAGTCGCCTAATTGATGGCAGTTAGGCCCATACAAAGTCCGAAGGGTGGACTAAAAGGGAATGAGGAAAAGAGAAAGTCGCGTAATATATAAAGTTACACGACTTTTTCTTTGAAAATGGTGCCCAGAAGAGGACTCGAACCTCCACGCCTTGCGGCACTGGTACCTGAAACCAGCGCGTCTACCAATTCCGCCATCTGGGCGATGTCGTGAGGGGCGATTTAGCGGGCGGGATTGGGGAAGTCAACACGCCCTGACAGCGCGGGAAAGAAATTTCCTGCGCGGGCTTTGGTCTTGCTGGCCTGCCGTGCCGCAGGTATTGATCGGCGAGGGACAATGGCCCGCAAGGGGGGTTTTCCGCATGGGCAAGTTGGTCACGATCTACGGCGGCTCGGGGTTTATCGGGCGACTGGTCGCGCGACGCATGGCAAAGCTCGGCTGGCGCGTCCGCGTGGCCGTGCGCCGGCCGAACGAGGCGCTGTTCGTCAAACCCTACGGCGTGCCGGGCCAGGTCGAGCCGGTGCTGTGCAACATCCGCGACGACGGCTCGGTCCGTGCGGCCATGCGCGGGGCGGATGCGGTGGTGAACTGCGTCGGCACCTTCGACCGCGGCGGCAGGAACAATTTCACCGCCGTCCAGGCCGAGGGTGCGGGCCGCATCGCCCGGATCGCGGCCGACGAGGGCATCGCCCGTCTTGTCCAGCTTTCCGCCATCGGCGCCGATCCCGAGGCGCAGTCGCTTTATGCCCGCTCGAAAGGCGAGGGCGAACAGGCCGTGCTGGCCGCATTCCCCGCGGCGGTGATCCTGCGCCCCTCGGTGGTCTTCGGGCCGGGCGACGGGCTGTTCAACCGTTTCGGCGGCATGGTGGCGGCCTTGCCGATGATCCTGCTGCCGCATGCCGCGACCAAGTTCCAGCCGGTCTATGCCGACGACGTGGCACTGGCCGCCGTGAAGGGCGCCGCGGGCGAGGCGGCGCCCGGGATCTACGAACTGGGCGGCCCCGAGGTGATGACCTTGCGCGGAATCGTTCAGGAAACTGCCCGGCAGGCGATGCGGCGGCGGCTGATCCTCGGGATTCCGGAATGGCCGATGCGGATCGTGGCGGCCCTGCTCGACTTCGGCTCGGCGCTGACGGGCCGGCTTGCGCCGAACAAGATCATGACGCGCGATCAGCTGACGCAGTTGCGGCAGGACAATGTGGTGGCGCCGGGCGCAAAGGGCCTGCCGGATCTGGGCATCGACCCGATGGCGGCCGATGTCGTGCTGCCGGAATACCTGTGGCGCTACCGCCCCTCGGGGCAATTTGCCGCCATCAAGGACTCGGCCAGGAATCTGAAGAAGGCCTGACATCGTGGATACCACTCTGACCGCCGCCTTTCTGGGTCTGCTGGAGGGGCTGACAGAGTTCATCCCGGTTTCCTCGACAGGACATCTGCTGCTGGCGGGCCATTTTCTGGGCTTTGAATCGCGGGGCAAGACCTTCGAGGTCGTGATCCAGCTTGGCGCGGTCCTCGCGCTGTTTTCGGTCTATGCGGTGAAGCTGGGGCATCTTTTTGCCGCCGCCCGCACCGAGGATTGGGCGCGCCGCGCGATCGTCTCGGTGGCGCTGGCCTTTCTGCCGGCGGTGGTGGTGGGGTTCCTGCTGCACGATTTCATCAAGACCGTGCTGTTCGAGACGCCGGTGCTGATCGCCGTGATGCTGATCCTGGGCGGGATCGTGCTGCTGTTCATCGAGCGGCTGGCGCCCAAGCCGCCGGTCATCACCGATGCCTTGCAGGTGCCGTTCGGCAAGGCGCTGGTGATCGGCATCTTCCAGTGCCTTGCCATGGTGCCCGGCGTCTCGCGGTCGGGCGCAACGATCGTGGGCGGGCTGCTTCTGGGTGTCGAAAAGCGCGCCGCGGCGGAGTTTTCCTTCCTGCTGTCCCTGCCGACCATGGGTGCGGCGGTGGCCTATGATCTCTACAAGAACCGCCATGTCCTCGACTTCGCGGCCTGGCATGAGATCGCCATCGGTTTTGCCGTGGCCTTCGTGACAGCCATTTTCGTGGTGCGCTGGCTGCTGAATTACCTTGGCCAGCATGGCTATGCGGTCTTCGGCTGGTGGCGAATCATCGTGGGGACGGCGGCACTTGTGGCGCTCTGGCTCGGGTTCTGAGGGGATTTGGAACCTAAGCTGACCTAAAATGGAGGGCCTCGCCAAAAAATTTTGACTCTGGCCGGGAAATTCCCGTATTTAGGTCAGTAGTGCTTACTTTTATTCTCTGAAGAACGAGATTACGAAGTTGCACCCGAGGCAACCGGACAGGGACGCGCAGCCATGGCCACGCAGAAGATGCTGAAATTCGTCACCATCGGGAAAGAGATGCCCGAAAAGCGCGAAGCATCGGCGCGCGCCCAGGATTTCGACGAGATCTATCGCGACTTCGCCATCGCCAAGGCCGCCGAACAGGCCAGCCGGTGCAGCCAGTGCGGCGTGCCCTATTGCCAGGCGCATTGCCCGCTGCACAACAACAT
>JBDHSO010000052.1:0-21277 GCA_039808125.1 Rhodobacter sp.
CTCTTCTCCCACGTAGAGATGAGCTTGAATCACACGACGATGGTCAAGGGAATCCCTCTTTTGTCAACATGACCTAGTTGATCTGATATTGCGCAGGAGCCGAACGTCCGCCGACGCGGACACTGTGTCAGCTAAATGATGTCTTCCGCGAGGAAGTCGATCATGGCGCGGACGCGTTTGGCGCGCCGGCTGTTCTGGGGGAAGAAATAGAGGTAAAGCGGCGGATAGCTTCGCCAGAACGGCTCCAGCACCGGGACAAAGGCGTCGCGGTCGAGGAATTGCCGCCAGACCGGCTCGAATATGCGGCCGAGGCCGAGACCCTGGCGAATGGCATCGGCCATCACCTGAATGTCGTTGACGGTCAGGCTGACCGGCATGTCGACGGTCAGTTCCTCGCCCGCATTGTCCAGGATCAACGGCAGCGTGCGGTTTGCGGTGATGAAGCGATAGGCGATCAGCCTGTGGGCTTGCAGATCCCCAGGGCCTGACGGAGTGCCGTAGCTGCGCAGGTAAGCGCGCCCGTCCGGCGGGAAAACTCGTGCCGGTCCTGGAGGGCTGGGCGCAGGAACAGGCGTCCGGCAACCTCGCCGCCTTCGAGGCATGGGAGGCCTGCGCCCGCCCGACCATCAACCTTGGCAAACCCATGCTGGTCGGGCGCAGCCCGCCGCCCGGACTGCCAGGGCGCGGGCGCCCTCAGGGCAGGGATGAGCGGATCGCGATCTGTTCGCAACCCGGTCTCGCCCCCTGTCAGATCGAAGACGAGGACTGAGGCACGCGCTTCGGCGAAGGTGACGCGCTGTCTCCGGCCCGTGGCGAAGGTCCATCGTCACGGGCCACCCACCGAAAGGGCGGCAGCCCATGACATCCGGCACCGGCGACCCTCCTGCCCGGGCATGGGCCGAACCGCGGGCAGGCCCTGCGGCGCAGGGACGGGCGATTGCCGCTCTTGAAATCGCCCTTGAAACCAGCCTTCAGGACGGATTGAACGCCATGCCGAACCCCTCCGCGCCCGCCAGCGAACACCGCCGCGCGCATCGGCCCGGATCGCCGCCGAAAATCGCGGGCGACCCGGAAGGGCAAGCCTTCATCGCGGCGCGGATCGGCGGGCTGACCCTCCACCAGATCGCCGCCGAAATCGCCCGGCACTTCCCGCCCGAACGTCGCGTCCACGCCGCAACCATCCATCGCTGGTGGCAGAAGGAGCAGCACCGATAGCGCGAAAGACCGAGACCATCCCCGATAACCGTGAGACTTCCCGCCTCTTCGCTTGTCAAACCATCCGTCACTGCCCTTACAAACCATGTGACACAACACATCAGGTCCGGGGATAGAGGCTTTCGTAGATCGGGATCAGGGTATCGGTCTCGAACAGCGACGACACCGACATGCCGCCCCAGATGTTCAGGATGGCCTGGGCGAACATCGGCGCCGTCGGCACGATCCGGATATTGGCGCAGGCCTTCACCTGTTCGCTCGGCTCGATCGAATCGGTGATGACCAGCGATTTCATCGCCGAGTTCTGCACCCGCTCGACTGCGGGGCCGGACAGGACGCCGTGGGTGATGTAGGAATGCACCTCGGTCGCGCCGGCCTCCATCAGCGTCTGCGCCGCCATGCAGAGCGTGCCGGCGGTATCGCAGATGTCATCGACGATGATGCATTTGTGGCCCTTCACATCGCCGATGACGGTCATCCCCGCCACCTCGCCCGCCTTTTCGCGCCGCTTGTCGACGATGGACAGCGGGGCATTGATCCGCTTGGCCAGTTCGCGCGCCCGCGCCACGCCGCCGACATCGGGCGATACGATCATCACGTCGTCAAGCTTGCCCTTGAACTGATGCTCGATGTCGAGCGCGAAGATCGGGCTGGCATAGAGGTTGTCCACCGGAATGTCGAAAAAGCCCTGAATCTGCGCGGCATGCAGATCCAGCGTCAGCACCCGGTCGACACCGGCCTGGGTAATCAGGTTCGCCACCAGCTTGGCCGAGATCGGCGTGCGGGCCTTGCTGCGGCGATCCTGGCGGGCATAGCCGAAATAGGGGATCACGGCGGTGATCCGGCTGGCCGAGGACCGGCGCAGCGCATCGACCATGATCAGAAGTTCCATCAGGTTGTCATTCGCCGGGTTCGAGGTCGGCTGGATGACATACATGTCCTCGCCGCGGACATTCTCGAACACCTCGACAAAGATCTCCTGGTCGTTGAACCGTTCGACCCGGGCATCAACCAGGTTGATCGACATTCCCCTGTGCATCGACATCCGTCGCGCGATGGAACGGGCAAGGCTGACATTGGCATTGCCGGTGATGAGCTTGGGCTCGGTGATCGCGGGCATGGCGGGCTCCGGTGGCAGCGGATTCGTTTGCGCTGCGGCATAGCATCCGCAGCGCAGGGCGCAAAGGGGCGGCGTCTTCGGATAGGGATTCATCGTCAGGGCCGGGCGACCGTCTCGCCCGCCAGAACGGACAGGAAGGCGTCGACTTCTGCGGTCGTCGTCGACCAGCTTGTGACCAGCCGGGCGCCCTCGCGCCCGTCGGGCAGGTCCCAGCCGTAAAATCGCGCGCCTGCGGCCCGTGCCCGGGCGGCGGTGCCGGCGGGCCATTCGGGAAACATCATGTTTGCCTGTACCGGGTGTTTCTGCGTCAGGCCGGGTACGGTTGCCAGTCCCGCGGCCAGCCGCCCGGCCATTTCATTCGCCGTTCCCGCCAGCCGCAGCCAGAGCCCGTCTTCCAGATAGGCTGCCATCTGCGCCGAAAGGAAGCGGTGCTTCGAGAAGAGATGCCCGCCGCGCTTGCGCCGCAGTTCGAACTCCCATGCCTTGGCCGGATCGAAGATCACCACGGCCTCTACCCCCATGCAGCCGTTCTTGGTGCCGCCGAAGGACAGCACGTCGACGCCGGCCCGCCAGCTCATGTCCGCCGCCGAGGCGCCGGTGGCGGCGACGGCATTGGCAAAGCGCGCGCCGTCCAGATGCACCGGCAGGTCGAAGCCGCGCGCGCCGGCCGCCAGCGCCGCGATCTCGCCCGGGGTATAGACGGTGCCGGCCTCTGTCACGTTGGACAGTGATACCGCGCCGCGCTGCATGCCGTGGACGCCGCCGGCCCCGGTCTTGGCGAATGCGGCGGCAAGGTCGGCCGGCGCGATCTTGCCATGGGCGCCGCCAACCGGCACCAGCCGGGCACCGTGGGTATAGAACTCTGGCGCGCCGCATTCATCCTCGGCGACATGGGCGTGTTCGTGGCAGAAGACCGTGCTCCAGGGCGGGCAGAGCAGCGCCAGCGACAGGGCATTGGCGGCGGTGCCGGTGGCCACCAGAAAGACCGCTGCTTCGGGCGCCTCGAAGATCTCGCGCAGCAGGGCGGTGGCGCGGACCATCCCGTCCTCGGCGCCATAGCTGGGCGCATGGCCGCCGTTTGCCGCCGCAAGTGCGGCAAGGATTTCCGGCGCCATGCCCGAAGTATTGTCGGAGGCGAACTGCATCAGGGCGTTTCCTCGATGATATGATCCTCCCAGTCGTCCTCGGCCACGGTCAGTTCCGAAACCGTGCGGCCGCGCACCGACTGCCCGCTGGCATGGGTGCTTTCGGCATCGCCCGTCAGCAGCGGGTGCCAGTCCGGCAGCGGGCGGCCCTGCGCCAGCAGCTTGTAGGCGCAGGTCGCCGGCATCCAGTAGGCCACCCGGTCCAGCGTCTTCGGTGTCAGCACCACGCATTCGGGCACATGCACCTTGCGATGGGCGTAGTCGGCGCAACGGCAGGTGGCATCGTCGAACAGCCGGCAGGCGATGTTGGTATAAGCGACCTCGCCCGTATCCTCGAACTCCAGCTTGTTCAGGCAGCATTTGCCGCAGCCATCGCAGAGCGCCTCCCATTCTTCGGGAGTCATCTTCTTGAGCGGTACGGTTTCCCAGAACCTGGGGCGAAGGGTCGGCATGCCGGCGAGCCTGCGATGAAGTGCGGTCGAAGGAAAGGGGGAGCAGCGGGGCCCGGAGGGTTTTTTGCAGCCACCCGGGACACCGAAAGTCCGTGGTCAGCCCGCCTGGAGTATCCTGCGGGCATGCCGGCAATCGGCCTGCATCTGCTCGATCAGCCCCGTCAGCCCGTCGAAGGTCATCTCGGGGCGGAGATAGTCGACCAGCGCGACCGACAGGTGGCGGCCATAGAGATCCCCGGTGAAATCGAGCAGATGGGTTTCGAGGTTCGGCACCTCGCCGTTGAACATCGGCCGCACCCCCAGCGATGCCGCGCCCATGTAGGGGCCGGCCCGCGGGCCGGTCAGCACATCGACCTTGACGGCATAGACGCCGAACTTCGGCAGGTGCAGCCCGTCGAGCGCCATGTTCGCGGTTGGAAATCCCAGTTCGCGGCCACGCTTTTCGCCGTGAATAACCGCGCCCTCGATCCGGTGCCAATGACCCAGCATGGCGGCGGCATCGCGGGGCCGGCCTTCGGTCAGCGCCTGGCGGATCGCGGTCGAGGATATCTCATGCCCGGCAATCTGGACCAGCGCGGCAATGGTGGTGGCGAAACCGTAGCGTTCCCCCAGCCGCCGCAGGTCGGCGGCCGTGCCGCAGCGATCCTTGCCGAAGCAGAAATCCTCGCCCACGACGACATGGGAGATCCCCAGACCCTCGGCCAGCACGTCGCGGGCAAAGGCCTCGGGGTCGAGCCCGGCGAGGGCGGCGGTGAACGGCAGCTGGAAAAGATGTTCGACGCCCAGCTTCGCCAGCCGGTTCGCCCGTGCCTCGGCGTTCATCAGCCGGAAGGGGGGTGCCTCGGGGGCAAAGACCTGACGGGGATGCGGCTCGAAGGTGACGATGCCCAGGGGGCCGCAGCCGCGGGCAAGGTCGATCACCGCCTGATGGCCCAGATGCACGCCGTCGAAATTGCCCATCGCACAGGAGGCGCCGCGCGCCGCCCGATCAAGCCATTGCCAGTCCTGATGAATCTGCATCGCACCCCGGTCGAGGCCGCCGCGCCCCTCAGTCGAACTTGCGGCTGGGCGCCAGAACCAGCGCCTCACCCTTCAGCACGGTTGTTTTACCTACCGAGGCGGTGGTTTCAAGGGTGACACGGCGTTTTGCATGGTCGATCTCAAGAACCGTGACCCGCGCCGTCACTTGGTCGCCGGGGCGCACGGGGGCCATGAACTTCAGGCTTTGCCCGAGATAGACCGTGCCATGGCCGGGCAGTTGCTCGCCGATCACGGCCGAGATCAGGCCGGCGGTCAGCATGCCATGGGCGATGCGGCCCTCGAAGATCGTGTCGCGGGCATAGGAATCGTCCAGATGCACCGGGTTCCGGTCGGTTGAGACCTCGGCGAAAAGCTCGATGTCGCGGTCCGTGACCTCTTTGGTCAGGCTGCGCGTCATGCCGATTTCGAGATCCTCGATGCAGATCGTGCCGCGCGGAAGGTTATGGGTGGTATCCAGCATCATGATGAGCCCCGTCCTGACGACGGAACCCTAGCAGATGCTGCGTCGCAGCGCAACTGCGGCGAAATAAGTTTGCCCAGATTGGCGCGGCGATGAAACAATGTTTCCGCCGCGCCGCAGAAATCTAGCGCAGAAGGCCCAGTGCAAAGGTGGGCGACAGCATCTGCTTGGCCAGCCAGCTTTCCATCAGGGCAGGATCGGGATTGGCCGGGTCCGTGCCGAAGGCCGGGGCGTCGATGCCGCCGGTGATGAACATCGTGTCCAGCCCCTCGCCGATACCGCCGCGGATGTCGGTGTCTATGCCGTCGCCGATGCAGAGGATCTGCGCATCGTCGCGTCCGCTCACGGCGGCAAGGCGCCGGCGGGCCAGGTCGTAGATCGGCGGATAGGGCTTGCCGTAATAGAGCGTACGGCCCCCCATCGCATCATAGTCGCGCGCCAGCGCCCCGGCGCACCACAGCCGCTGTTCGCCCATGTCGACCACGATATCGGGATTGGCGCAGAGCATGGGCAGGCCAAGCGTCTTGGCCATCAGCAGGGTGGCGCGATAGTCGTCGGGCGTTTCGGTCAGGTCGTCGACAAGGCCCGTCACCACCACGCCCTCGGCCTGATCCAGCGGCACACGGGTGATTGGCGGCTGGGTGGCGGCCAGGGCGGCCACGTCGGGGGCGTAGTCGGTGAAGAACGGTTCGTCCTTGGGCGCGCCAATGTGGTAGACGCGCCGGCCGACGGCGCCCGAAACCATCGCCATCTGGGCCGCGTCGCCGGAGGAGGCGATCTCGTCCCAGGCGTCGCGCGGCACGCCCAGGCTGCGCAACTGCTCCTCGACCGTGGGTTTCGGCCGCGGCGCATTGGTCAGCAGCATGACCTTGCCGCCCCGCGCGCGATAGCCCTGCAATGCCGCGACGGCATCGGGAAAGGCCGAGATACCATTGTGCAGGCACCCCCAGAGGTCGCAGAAAACCGCATCATAACGGCCGGAAACTGCGGCAAGGGTCGGGACGATCTCGGTCATCATGAAGTTCCGTTCGCTGGGGCGGCGCGATCATGCGCGGCGGAGGACAGGGGGCGGCCGTGGGCAGGGGGCGGCGGCCGGACCCGCCCCCTTGCGATGCTTACAGTTTCAGCGCCGGAATGATCTGCTTCTTGCGGCTCATGATGCCCGGCAGAACCACGGTATCGCCGGTTACGGTGCAGGGGAAAGAGGCTTCGGCGATCTGTTTCACCAGATCGTTCGGAACCAGCAGGGTTGCCTCTTCACGCAGGATGTCGACGACGAACAGCAGCACCTGATCGGCGCCGTCCTCGCGGGCGACGCCCTCCATCGCGGCCATCAGGCTGCCCTTGCGGTCGAGGATCAGCTTCGGCGCGGTGGTTTCAAGGACCGAGACGCGCAGTTCCTTGCCGTCGACGTTGTATTCCTTGGAATCCATCCGCAGGAGTTCGGCATCCGAGAAGGACGAGACGTCGGACTTCGCCTCGAACATCGCCGTGGCCAGATCGCCCAGCGACACGCCCAGATCGGCGGCCAGCTTCTCGGCCACGGCCCTGTCATGCGCGGTGGTGGTGGGGCTGCGGAATTCCAGCGTGTCGGACAGGATGCAGGACAGCATCGCGCCCTTGATCGCCTTCGGGGCCTTGGCGACCGCATCGCCCATCAGGTCGTGCATCAGCGTCGCCGTGCAGGCCAGCGGGCGGATGGTGATGTCGATCGGGGTCTTGGTCTTCAGCCCGCCGACCAGCATGTGATGGTCGATGATGGCCTGGATCTTCGCCTCGTTGATCGAGGGCGGCAGTTCGGCGGGGTTGTTGGTGTCGACGATGACAACCTTGTCCTCTGCGGTCACGTCCGAGATGATCTCGGGCTTGTCGAGACCCCAGTGCTTCAGCACGAAGGCGGCCTCGGTGTTCGGCTCGCCCAGGAGCACGGGTCTGGCCGGGGTTCCCTTCACCTCGGTCAGGTACCAGGCCCAGATGATCGGGCTGCCGGTGGAATCGGTGTCGGGGGATTTGTGGCCGAAGACCAGGGTCGTCATTGGAAACCTGCCGTATCTGGGGATTTTGCCGGGCTTATAGGCGGTGCGGCATGGTTTGTCAGCATGGTTTGTCGCCGCGGCGCGCGCGCCTGCCGGGGCCGCCTAGGGCTCCAGCGGCGTGATCGTCCATCCCGCCGTTTGCAGCAGTTGCAGCACTCCCGTCTCGCCCGACAGATGCAGGGCGCCGAAGGCCACAACGGCGGGTCCGCGGGCGGCGGCGGCTTCGATCACCGGGATCCAGGCCCGGTTGCGCCGCGTCATCATCAGATCCTCCATCAGCGCCAGCCCGGCATCGGCCTCGGCGCGGCTGATGCCGGGCTGGTCATAGGCGTAGAGCCGCGTCAACTCCCAGATCAGCCGCGATTCCCCGCGAAAATAGGCGTCGGCCAGCGTCACGGACAGATCGGCCGACTGCGCCTCCATCGCCAGGGCCGATTCGAGCATGTCGATCTCCTGCTCGGGGGTGAAACTGCCGAAAAGGGTAAAAACCGTGTCCCAGGGTTCCAGCGCCTCGACCGGCAGGTCACGGTCGAGCGCGGCGTCGATCAGCAGGCTGTCCAGCCCGTCGATTCTCGCGGTCTCGTCCATGGCGCAGACCGGAATCGCCAGCAGGATCGTGGCATACCAGGGCTGGAACTTGGCGCCAAAGAAGCCGGGCACCCCGCGGGCCTCGAAGGCGGCGGCCAGCCGGTCCCAGATGTCGGACGGCAGGCGTTCGAGAAGCGTCGGCCCCGTGGTGATCAGCATCCGGCCGGGTTCCTCTTTCATCGACCGGATCAGCCGGGCCTCCTCCTTCGGGCCCGCCTCGACCAGCAGGGTGCGGGCGGTGTCCAGCCGGGGCGACAGCGCGGCCAGCGCCGCCAGATGCCGTGGATCTTCAAAATGATAGGTGCCGGCGATGGTCAGGCTTTTCCCGTCCTTCTTGGCCTGCCACAGATTGCCGCGGGCAAAGGGCACCGCATCGGCCGCGGCCTCCAGCCCGGCGCGGACCTCGGCCGGCATCTCGGCCAGCAGGTCGGTGCCCCGGCATTCGGCGGCCACGGCGGGGGCAAGGCCGAAGACGACAAGGACGGCAAGGAGAAATCGGTGCATGGCAAACCGTCGGCTGTTGATCTGCACCGAAAGTGGCACCGATGCGGCCAAACCCCAAGACCGAATGCGCCCGCGCCGGCGATCCGGCGCGCATTGGCGGGCTGCGGGCAAGATTTCGTCCGGCGCAGGTGTTGACAGGCCACGGTGCTTTGCCTACCTGTCCCGGTGTTGGCACTCACCACAAGCGAGTGCCAATCGAGATTTGAACCTGGAACTCAAGGGAGTGTTACCAGATGGCTTTCAAACCGCTGCATGACCGCGTTCTGGTCCGCCGCGTCCAGTCTGAAGAAAAGACCAAGGGCGGGCTGATCATCCCAGATACTGCCAAGGAAAAGCCGGCCGAGGGCGAGATCGTCTCGGTCGGCGAGGGCGCGCGCAAGGATTCGGGCGAGCTGATCGCTCCCTCGGTCAAGGCCGGCGACCGTGTGCTGTTCGGCAAGTGGTCGGGCACCGAAGTCACGCTTGATGGCGAAGAACTGCTGATCATGAAGGAAAGCGACATTCTCGGCATCATCGCCTGAGATCGCCTTTCCTAACCGAAACAAATCCAAGGAGAAACAGCCATGGCTGCCAAGGACGTCAAATTCCAGTCCGATGCCCGCGACCGCATGCTGCGCGGCGTCAACATCCTCGCGGATGCCGTCAAGGTCACGCTGGGCCCGAAAGGTCGCAACGTCGTGATCGAGAAGTCGTTCGGTGCGCCCCGCATCACCAAGGACGGCGTGACCGTCGCCAAGGAAATCGAACTTCAGGACAAGTTCGAGAACATGGGCGCGCAGATGGTGAAGGAAGTCGCTTCCCGCACCAATGACGAAGCCGGCGACGGCACCACCACCGCCACCGTGCTGGCCCAGGCCATCATCCGCGAAGGCCTGAAGTCGGTCGCCGCGGGCCTGAACCCGATGGATCTGAAGCGCGGCATCGACCTCGCCACCTCCAAGGTTGTCGAGCATATCAAGGCCGCCGCCCGCCCCGTCGCCGATTCGGACGAAGTGGCCCAGGTCGGCACCATCTCGGCCAACGGCGAAGCGCAGATCGGCCGTTTCATCGCCGATGCGATGCAGAAGGTCGGCAACGAGGGTGTCATCACCGTCGAAGAGAACAAGGGCCTTGAGACCGAAGTCGAAGTCGTCGAAGGCATGCAGTTCGACCGCGGCTACCTGTCGCCGTATTTCGTCACCAATGCCGACAAGATGATTGCCGAGCTGGAAGACGCCTACATCCTGCTGCACGAGAAGAAGCTCTCGTCGCTGCAGCCGATGGTTCCGCTGCTGGAGGCCGTGATCCAGTCGCAGCGCCCGCTGATCATCGTGGCCGAGGATGTCGAAGGCGAGGCCCTGGCCACGCTGGTCGTCAACAAGCTGCGCGGCGGTCTGAAGATCGCGGCCGTGAAGGCGCCGGGCTTCGGCGACCGTCGCAAGGCCATGCTGCAGGACATCGCGATCCTGACCGGCGGTCAGGTCATCAGCGACGACCTCGGCATGAAGCTGGAAAATGTCGGCATCGACATGCTCGGCCGTGCCAAGAAAGTCTCGATCAACAAGGACAACACCACCATCGTCGATGGCGCCGGTGACAAGGCCGAGATCGAAGCCCGCGTGGCCCAGATCCGCACCCAGATCGAGGAAACCACCAGCGACTACGATCGTGAAAAGCTGCAAGAGCGCGTGGCCAAGCTGGCTGGCGGTGTGGCCGTGATCCGCGTCGGCGGCATGACCGAAGTCGAAGTGAAAGAGCGCAAGGACCGCGTGGACGACGCCCTGAACGCGACCCGTGCGGCCGTGCAGGAAGGCGTGATCGTCGGCGGCGGCGTCGCTCTGGTTCAGGCCGGCAAGAAGCTCGACGGCCTGAAGGGTGCGAACTCGGATCAGGAAGCCGGGATCGCCATCGTCCGCCGCGCACTGGAAGCGCCGCTGCGCCAGATCGCCGAGAATGCCGGCGTTGACGGGGCCGTGGTCGCGGGCAAAATCCGCGAATCGAAGGATGCGGCCTTTGGCTTCAACGCCCAGACCGAAGAATATGGCGACATGTTCAAGTTCGGCGTCATCGACCCGGCCAAGGTCGTGCGGACTGCGCTGGAAGATGCGGCCTCGGTCGCCTCGCTCCTGATCACCACCGAAGCCATGATCGCCGACAAGCCGGCGGACAAGGCGGCTGCTCCGGCGATGCCGGGTGGCGGCATGGGTGGCATGGACTTCTGATCCATCCCCCGCGAATGGCAGAGTTGGAAAGGGCGGCCGCTGTGGCCGCCCTTTTCGTTTCGGGCCTGACAGTGCAATCGCCCGGCATCATTCCGCTCCGGGGATCCGGCGCGACGAGGCCGGCCGCCGGCCCGCGATCAGAGCGGTTTTGACAGGCGTTCCAGCCGGTGGCCCGTATCGGCGCTGATGCCGCCGATGCCGGTGGCGGCGAACCCCTCGCGCAGCCAGAAGGCGCGGCCGCGCGGATTTTCGTCCAGCACGGCGAGGTACAGGGTCCGGCTTCCCGCCGCCCTGGCGCGCGCCTCGATCTCGCGCAGGAACAACCGCCCGGTCCCGCCGCCGCGGACGCGCGGCGACAGAAGCATCAGGCCCAGATAGGCGTCGCCGGGCTTCGGAAAGCCGAACGACAGTTCCACCACCCCCGACAGCCGCCCCGACAGGAACAGCCCCAGCCGCTGCGAGGCCGCCGGATCGCATCCCGGCGGGCAATCCGTGAAGAAATCGCGCGATTTCTGCGCGTCGGGCGGGCGCCGGTCCGCCAGAAGCCAGTAGTCACCCGCCTCGCCATAAAGATCCGCAACCTTTTGCAGGTCATCCACCGGGTCGAGCGGTCGAAAGCCCATCATCGCAAAAGCCTTTCGAGGGGATCGTAGAAGGCCGCCCCGTCGCCCCAGGCGACCGCGGGCAGGCTGTCGGGTTTGAAGCGCACGCGGCCGGTGACAAGTTCGTCGCGCGCGAAGAACCGCCGCTCGGTCACGACGCCTTCGGGGTCGCGCCAGACCTCTGGCAGGCCGGCCGACAGCAGCGTGCAGCGAAAGAACAGGTCGACCTGATGAAAGCCAGACCCCGGATCGTGAAATTCGTTCACCAGCGCCGGGGCGCCGACGGCGATTTCAAGGCCGCATTCCTCATGCACCTCGCGTTGCAGATTTGCGGTCAGGGAGGCGCCGGCCTCTACCCCGCCGCCCGGGGCGCACCACAGGCCCAGCCGGTGGCCGGGAAAGGCATTGACCAGAAGAAGCCGGTCCTGTTGCAGGATCAGCGCACGGACGGCGAGGCGGGGACGGGATCGGGCCATGTCCGCAGCCTGTACCCGGCGTTGCCGCTTGTCCAGCGGCTGCCCGTCCCCCACATTTCGGACATGCGCCGGATTGCCTTGCCTCGCCCGTGGCCGCCGCCCACTCGCCCCCAGGGGGTGGAGACGGTGATACTGGTCCATGGGCTGGCGCGTAGCCCGCGCTCGTTTCTGCCGATGGCGCTGGCGCTGCGGGCTGCGGGGTGGCGGGTGCTCAACTGGCGCTATCCCTCGACCGCCGGCGCGCCGCGTGATCTGGCGAACGGGCTGGACGATGCCTTTGCCCGGGCGGGCAGCGAGGGCGCCGTTCATGCCGTCGGCCATTCGATGGGCGGGCTTCTGCTGCGCGACTGGCTGGCGCGGCACCGGCCGGCGCGACTCGGCTGTGTGGTGATGCTGGCGCCGCCCAATCACGGGTCGGAAATCGTCGACCGGCTGCGCCATCTGGCGCCGTTTCGCTGGGCGAACGGGCCGGCGGGGCTGGATCTCGGCACCGGACCCGAAAGCTGGCCCGCCCGATTGCCGCCGGCCGATTTCCCGCTCGGAATCATCGCTGGCAACCGTTCCGTCTCGCCCTGGTTCTCGGCGCTGCTGCCCGGCGCGGACGATGGCAAGGTCACGGTGGAAAGCACGCGGTTGCAGGGCATGGCCGATCACCTCGTCCTGCCCGTGACCCATACCTGGATGATGATGAATGCGACGGTGATCCGCCAGACCATGGCCTTCCTGCGCAACGGCCGCTTCGACCGTCAGCCGGGCGGCGGGGCCCGGCGCAACTGGCCCGGCGCGTGACCGAAGGCCCGGCGGAAGGCCCGGCTCAATGTGGCGGGGCCGGAAAAGCCGGTGCGCAGAGCCACCTCGGCCAGCGGATGGCGGGTGTCGGTCAGCAGCCGCCGCGCCGCCTGCAGGCGCAGGGTCAGGGCATAGGCCGCCGGCGTGGTTCCCAGTGCTGCGCGAAACAGCGCCTCCATCCGGCGGGGCGACAGCCCCACCGCCGCGGCCGTCGCGGCGGCGGTTTCGGGCGCGTCGATCCGTGCCTCCATCCGGGCCGCGGCCGAGGCGACACGGGGATCGAGACCGGGGTCGGCGCGCCGCGTGACCTGCGGCTCGGCACCCGGACGGGCCACCGTCAGGAAGCTTTGTGCCACCTGCCGCGCCAGCGGCGCGCCATGGCGGCTGCGGATCAGATGCAGCATGAAATCCGCCGCGGGCGCCGCACCGCCGATCGTCACGCGGTTGCGGTCGATCACGAAACGGTCCGGCACCACCTCCACCTCGGGATGCGCGGCGGCCAGATCCTCCAGATCCTCCCAATGGACCGTCGCGCGGTATCCGTCCAGAAGCCCCGCGCGTGCCAGCACCCAGGGGCCGGCGTCAACGCCGCCGACCAGCGCGAACCGCGGCGCGATCCGCAACAACTCACGGATCAGCGGGCGCGTCGCCACCTCCTGAAGCCGGTAGCCTGCGATCACCAACAGCATTTCGGCCCCCATCGCATGGGCCACCGGCCCCGACGAGGGCAGCGACAGCCCGCAGGTCAGCGGTGCCGGCGCGCCGTCGGGGGTGACGACACGCCAGCGGAACGCATCATGCCCGATATGGCGGTTCGCGTTGCGCAAGGGATCGAGCGCCGAGGCGACCTCAAGGATCGACGCCTGCGGCAGCACCAGAAGGCCGATGGTCAAAGGCCCCCGCGCCGGGGCAAAGATTGCGCTTTCCGTCATGACAATTTCGTAATCTGCATTACCTGAGCCTGCAAGCCGGGTAAGCTGCGCGCAAGACAGGAGGGATTCCATGCCGCTGACCATGAACCGCGAAGTATTCATCACCTGCGCCATCACCGGATCGGGTGGCACGCAGGACCGCTCGCCCCATGTGCCGCGCAGCCCCCAGCAGATCGCCGAAAGCGCCATCGCCGCCGCCAAGGCCGGCGCGGCGGTGGTCCATTGCCATGTGCGCGACCCCGAGACCGGCAAGCCCGCCCGCGATCCCGCGCTTTACCGCGAAGTGACCGAGCGCATCCGCGACAGCGATACCGATGTGGTACTGAACCTGACCGCCGGCATGGGCGGCGACCTGATGTTCGAAGGCACCGAGACCATGAACCGCATGGCCGACCGTTCGGACATGGCCGGCGCGACAGAGCGGGTTGCGCATATTGTGGAGTGCCGGCCGGAACTCTGCACGCTCGACTGCGGCACGATGAACTTCAACGAGGCCGATTATGTGATGGTCAACACGCCGGGCATGCTGCGCGACATGGCCAGGCGGATGGTGGCCTCCGGCGTCAGGATCGAGATCGAGGCCTTCGACACCGGCCATCTGTGGTTCGCCAGGCAGCTGGCGGATGAGGGGATCATCCCCGATCCGGTGCTGGTGCAATTGTGCATGGGCGTGCCGTGGGGGGCGCCGGACGACCTGAACACCTTGATGGCGATGGTGAACAACATTCCGAAAAACTGGTTCTGGTCGGCCTTTGCACTGGGCCGCAACCAGATGCCCTATGTCGCGGCGGCCGTGCTGGGCGGTGGCAACGTGCGCGTGGGGCTCGAGGACAACCTCTGGCTCGACAAGGGCGTGCTCGCGACCAACGCGCAGCTGGTGGAGCGCGCGGCGACCATCATCGAGAACCTTGGCGCGCGGGTGATCACGCCCTCCGAGGTCCGCGCCCGGCTGAAGCTGGAAAAACGCGCGCCCCTGGCGCGGACCGCCTGACGGCCGGCCGGGAAGACATGAAGCCGATCCTCCTCCTTCTGGCCGTGCTGGCCCTGGGCGCCTGCAGGGAAGAAACCGGCGGCGGGGCCGTTCCGCCCGGTTTCGACGATTTCGCCATGACCGCGGCCGAGCGCGCCGATTGCATGGCGCGCGGCGGCACCGTCGGACGTGGCGGCCTGTCGCCGGCGCAGATCTGCATCATGCCCACGAAAGACGGCGGCAGATCCTGCAGCAAGGCCAGCGATTGTGACGGCCATTGCCTGGCCGAGACGGGAACCTGTTCCAAGACCGAGCCGACGTTCGGCTGTTTCGGCACCCTGACCGAGAGCGGCGGGCGCGCCGATCTCTGCGTCGATTGAAAGGAAGCGACATGGCGCGCAAGGCGGCAATCATTGGCGGCGGTGTGATCGGCGGCGGCTGGGCCGCACGGTTCCTGCTGAACGGCTGGGATGTTCAGGTCTTCGACCCCGATCCCGAGGCGGAGCGGAAGATCGCGGCGGTCCTGGCCAATGCGCGTCTTGCGCTGCCGGCCCTGTCAGACGTGCCGATGCCGCCCGAGGGCCGGCTCACCTTCCACGGCACCATCGGCGAGGCGGTGGAGGGCGTGGAATATGTGCAGGAATCCGTGTCGGAGCGGATCGAACTGAAGCACAAGGTCTATGCCCAGTTGCAGCAATCGAACCCCGGCGTGCTGATCGGGTCGTCGACCAGCGGATTCAAGGCCTCGGACTTGCAGAAAGGCAGCCCGGCGCCGGAAAACATCATCGTCGCCCATCCGTTCAACCCGGTCTATCTGCTGCCCCTGTCCGAGATCTCGGGATCAGAGAAGAACACGCCCGAGACGGTGGAAAAGACCGTGCAGATCATGCGCGACATCGGCATGTTCCCGCTGGTGATCCGCAACGAGATCGACGCCTTCCTCGGCAACCGCTTTCTCGAAGCTGTCTGGCGCGAGGCTTTGTGGATGCTGAAGGATGGCATCGCCACCACCGAGGAGATCGACGAGGCGATCCGCATGGGCTTCGGCCTGCGCTGGGGGCAGATGGGCCTCTTCGAGACCTATCGCATCGCCGGCGGCGAGGCCGGGATGAAGCATTTCATGGCCCAGTTCGGCCCGGCGCTGAAATGGCCCTGGACGAAGCTGATGGACGTGCCCGAGTTCAACGACGAACTGGTCGAACTGGTGGCCAGCCAGTCCGACGCGCAATCGGGCCAGTATGGCATCCGCGAGTTGGAACGCATCCGCGACCAGAACCTCGTGGGCTTCCTGCGCGTGCTGAAGGAACGCAACTGGGGCGCCGGCAAGGTGCTGCGCGAACATGACGAGCGGCGCGCGGCGGCGTTCCATGCCGAAACCGACAGCGAACCCAAGGCCGCGCCGCTGGTCATGGCGCATATGCAGGTGCTGCCGGGCTGGATCGACTACAACGGTCACATGACGGAAAGCCGCTATTATTTCGCCAATTCCGAAGTGATCGACGCCTTCCTCGGGCTGATCGGGGCGGGGATGGATTATGTTGCGGCCGGGCACAGCTATTACTCTGCCGAAACCCATATCCGCCATCTGGGCGAGGCCAGGCTGGGCGACCGGCTGCGCGGCGAATTGCAGATCATTTCGGCCGATGAAAAGCGCTTCCGCTCCTTCGTGCGGATCATGAAGGGCGACGAATGCGTCGCGACGGTGGAACAGCTGTGCCTGCATGTCGACAGCGAGCTGGGCAAGGCGGTTCCCGCCGCGCCCGAGGTCTGGGCAAAGCTCAAGGCCATTGTCGAAGCCCAGGCTGGCCTGCCCCTGCCGGACGGCGCCGGCCGCGCCGTGGGCCAGAAGAAGTGACCCGCCGGGTCCTGATCACTGCGGGGGCGAACGGCATCGGGCTGGTGATGGCCCGGGCCTTCGCGGCGCAGGGCGATCGGGTCCGGGTGACGGATATCAACGGCGCGGCGCTCGCCGCGCTGCCTGCGGGCATCCACGGCACATTGTGCGATGCCGCCCGCGAACCGGCGATGGAGGCGCTGTTCGCCGATATCGCCGCGGATTGGGGCGGGCTGGACGTGGCCGTGGCCAATGCCGGGATCAAGGGCCCGACGGCGGCGGTCGCCGACATGCCGCTCGCGGACTGGCATCGATGCCTCGCCGTCAATCTCGACGGTGCCCTGCTGCTGGCGCGGGGCGCGGCGCGGATGATGGAACCGGCGGGGCAGGGGGCGATCATCTTCATCTCATCGACCTCGGGCCTTTATGGCACCCCTTTCCGTGCGCCCTATGTCGTGGCGAAATGGGGGATCATCGGCCTGATGAAGACCGTGGCGATGGAGCTTGGCCCGCGGGGAATCCGCGCCAATGCGATCTGCCCCGGTGCGGTCAACGGGCCGCGCATCGACGCCGTGATCGCCGCCGAGGCAGAGGCCAAGGGAATGGACGCCGAAGCCGTCCGGCACGGCTATGCCACGGGCACCGCGCTCCGGCGGCTGAGCGATCCCGACGACATCGCCGACATGGCGCTGTTCCTCGCCTCGGATGCCGCGCGCATGGTCACGGGCCAGGCGCTGGCCGTCGATGGCATGACCTTCAACGTCGACCCCTGAGGTATGTGATGGATTTCGGGCTGAACGAAGAACAGAAGATGATCGTCGAGACGACGCGCGCCTTCGTCGAGACAGAGCTTTATCCCCATGAACAGGAGGTCGAGCGCACCGGCGTCCTGCGCGAGGATCTGCGGCAGGAATTGGCGCGGAAGGCGATGGCGGCGGGGCTTTATGCCGCCAACATGCCGGTCGAAGTGGGCGGTGCGGGCCTCGATACCCAGACCTGGCTTCTTTACGAAAAGGAACTTGGAAAGGCGAATTACGCCCTGCACTGGACCACGGTCTGTCGTCCGTCGAACATCCTTCTCGCCTGCGAGGGCGAGCAGCGCGACCGCTATCTCCTGCCCTGCGTCCGCGGAGAGCGGCACGATTGCCAGGCGATGACCGAACCCGGCGCCGGCTCGGATCTGAGGGGCATGAAGAGCTCCGCGCGAGAGGATGGCGGCGATTTCGTGCTGAACGGCACGAAACATTTCATCAGCCACGCCGATGTCGCCGATTTTGCCATCGTCTGGGTGGCGACCGGCGAAGAGGACACCCCGCGCGGCCGGAAGAAGCTGATCACCGCCTTCCTTGTCGACAAGGGCACGCCCGGTTTCACCGTGCGCGACGGCTACCGCAATGTCAGCCATCGCGGCTACAACAACATGATCCTCGAATTCGACGAATGCCGGCTGCCGAAAAGCCAGATTCTGGGCGAGGTCCACAAGGGTTTCGAAGTGGCAGGCACCTGGCTCGGCGCGACGCGGCTTCAGGTGGCCTCCACCTGCCTTGGCCGGGCGGAACGCGCGCTCGGACTGGCGCTGGCCTATGCCGCCGAGAGAAAGCAGTTCGGCCAGTTGATCGGCAAATTCCAGGGCATCAGCTTCAAGCTCGCAGACATGGCGACCGAGTTGAAGGCCGCGGAACTGCTGACCCGCGAGGCCGCGTGGAAATACGATCAGGGCAGCGTGACCGAAGCCGACATGTCGATGGCCAAGGTGAAGGCGACCGAAGTCCTTGCGATGATCGCCGACGAGGCGATCCAGATTCATGGCGGCATGGGGCTTATGGATGAACTGCCTCTAGAGCGCATCTGGCGCGACGCGCGGGTCGAGCGGATCTGGGAGGGCACCTCGGAGATCCAGCGCCACATCATCAGCCGTGAACTGCTGCGGCCGCTTGGGGCCTGAGTACGGCCCGCGGCAACAGGGAGACCGGGGGGCCAGCCCCCCGGACCCCCCGGGATATTTGGGGACAGATGAAAGGATTTGTTAACCTTGGTCTGCGAATCTCATTTTACGGTACAGGCGGGGACGCCGATGACCGTGACAGGTGAAGCCCTGCCCCGCGTCGCCGGGGCAGGGTGCTGTTCTTCACCTTTCATCTGTCCCCAAATATCCCGGGGGTCCGGGGGCAGCGCCCCCGGCGCTTTCCATCGGGGCGGCGGTGGCAAATGACGCGCCTCGACCGACTTCTCCGCCCCCGTCATATCGCCGTTCTGGGTGCCGGCTGGGCACTGAACGTCATTGAACAATGCCGCAAGATGGGTTTCGAAGGTCAGGTCTGGCCCGTCCACCCCGGCAAAGCCGAGATCGGCGGGCTGAAAGCCTATGCCCGTCTTGCCGACCTGCCCGAACCTCCCGATGCAACCTTCATCGGGGTGAATCGCTTCGCCACGATCGATATCGTCGGGGAACTGGCGGCGATGGATGCCGGCGGCGCGGTCTGTTTCGCCAGCGGCTGGAGCGAAGCCGGCGAGGCCGGTCTTGAGGACAGGTTGGTCGCCGCCGCAGGCGACATGCCCGTTCTCGGGCCGAATTGCTATGGCGTGATCAATTATCTCGACGGCGCGCTGCTCTGGCCCGATCAGCATGGCGGTATCCGCACCGATCGCGGCGTTGCCCTGGTCAGCCAGTCGTCCAACATCGTCATCAACCTTGGCATGCAGCAGCGCGGCCTGCCGGTGGCCTATGTCGCCTGTCTTGGAAATGCTGCGGTCGTGGGGCTGGCGGAGCTTGCCGGCGCCGTGCTCGAGGATCCGCGTGTCACCGCGCTGGGTCTCTATATCGAGGGGATCGACGATGCCATTGCCTTCGCCGCCCTGGCCGAGCGCGCGCGCACCATGGGTAAGGGAATCGTCGCGATCAAATCCGGCAAGACCGAGCTTTCGCGCAGCGCCGCGGCCAGCCACACCGCCTCTCTGGCGGGCGGCGGCGCGGCATCTTCGGCCTTCCTGCGCCAGATCGGCGTGGCCGAGGTGAACACGCCGTCGGAGCTGATCGAGACGCTGAAAATCCTGCACGTTCACGGCCCGAACCTCGGCCGGCGCCTCTGTTCGCTGTCCTGTTCGGGGGGCGAGGCCGGGCTGGTGGCCGATCTTGCCGCGCCCTTCGGCATCGATTTCCCGCCGGTGCCGCAACCGACCCATGACCGGCTGTTTACCGTCCTGGGGGAGATCCCCACCATCTCGAATCCGCTCGACTATCACACCTTCATCTGGGGCGACGGGCCGAAGACGACCGAGGTGTTCTCGGCCATGCTCGAAGCCTATGACGCGGGTATCTACATCATCGACGCGCCCCGTGCCGACCGCTGTTCCGATGCGTCCTATCAACCTGCGCTCGATGCCATCATTGCGGCGCAGAAAGCCACCGGGAAGATTGCCCTGCCCGTGGCCTCGATCGCCGAGAACTTTGGCGAGGACCGGGTGGCGGCGATGATGGAGCAGGGCGTCTGCGCGCTTCTCGGGCTGGAAACCGGGCTGGCCGCGATCCGCGCCGCCCAGACTCCGGCCGGCGCTCCGGGCTGGCGGCCGGCGGCGCCCCTCCCTCCCCGCGAGACCCGCTTGCTGAGCGAGGCCGATGGCAAGTCGCTGCTGGCCGCGGCGGGGGTTCCGGTGCCGCGCTCCGTCACCGGCGCGACGCTGGCCGAGGTGCAGGACAAGGCCCGCGGCCTGACCCCTCCCCTGGCGCTCAAGGGTCTGGGCTTTGCCCACAAGACCGAGGCGGGAGCGGTAAGGTTGGGGCTCGCAAGCCTCGACGGTCAGGCCGAAATGCCGGGCGCCACCGGCTATCTCGCCGAAGAAATGGTGACGGGGGTTGCGGGCGAGATCCTTCTCGGGCTGCGGCGCGATCCGGTCTATGGCGTGACGCTCACCCTCGGCATGGGGGGCGTCACCGCCGAGGTGCTGGCCGATACGGTCACGCTCGTCCTGCCCGTGACGGCGACCGAGGTGCTCGACGCGCTGCGCGGCCTGCGGCTCTGGCCCCTTCTCGACGGCTACCGCGGCCGGCCGAAGGCGGATGTGGCGGCGCTGGCCGGGATCGCCGAAGGTCTGGCGCGGCTGATGCTGGCGGATACGTCGCTGGAAGAGATAGAAATCAACCCCGTTCTCCTGCGCGAAAAGGGCGCGGTGGCGGTGGATGCCCTGATCAGGAAGGACTGACCATGCCCATGGAAATGCGCTCCGAAGGCCCGGTGAAGACGCGCCGCGAAGGTGCCATTCTCGAAGTCACGCTCGACCGGCCCAAGGCCAATGCGATCGACCTGAAGACAAGCCGCATCATGGGCCATGTCTTCCGGGATTTCCGCGACGACGAGACCTTGCGCGTCTGCATCCTGCGCGCGGCGGGGGACAAGTTCTTCTGCCCCGGCTGGGATCTGAAGGCCGCCGCCGACGGCGATGCGGTCGATGGCGACTACGGCGTGGGCGGCGTCGGCGTCTTGCAGGAACTGCCCAATCTGAACAAGCCGGTGATCATGGCCGTACAGGGCATCTGCTGCGGCGGCGGTCTGGAACTGGCGCTGTCGGGCGACATCATCCTGTGTTCGACCACCGCAACCTTCGCGCTCCCGGAAATCCGCTCGGGAACGGTGGCCGACGCCGCCTCGATCAAGCTGCCGAAGCGCATCCCCTATCATGTTGCGATGGATCTTCTCCTCACCGGGCGCTGGTTCGACGCGGACGAGGCGCTGCGCTGGGGGCTGGTCAAGGAGGTCTGCGCCCCCGAAGATCTCATTGGCAAGGCCTGGGATCTGGCGCGGCTTCTCGAATCCGGCCCCCCCCTCGTCTATGCCGCCATCAAGGAAGTGGTGCGCGAGGCCGAGAACATGCGCTTCCAGGACGCGCTGAACCGCGTCACCAAGCGGCAGATGCC
>JBDHSO010000053.1:0-21176 GCA_039808125.1 Rhodobacter sp.
CGATATTCTGGTGGAACCGCACCCGGCGGCCGAGCGCATAATCCATCGGCCGGGTGGCGACGAAGACGCCGGCACCGCGCCGGGAATGCACGGTTCCCGCCTCGGCCATGGCGGACAGCGCATGGCGGACGGTGTGGCGGTTGACCCCGAACCGCGCCGAAAGCGCGGCCTCGGTCGGCAGCCTGTCGCCGGGGCGGTACAGACCCTGGGCGATTTCGGCCGTCAGGGTGCGGGAGATGGCAGTCCATAACGCGGGGCGCGGCATGGCGGGTCCGATGCGAAAAATTCATCACGGCGGGTTGGCCATCCGCAGTGTCGATGCTATGACTTGTCTAGTTGTATAGTAAACCGACAATCTCGCAAGATGTCGAGGATCGCATGACTGATGCCGCTTCCGAAGGGCGCCGGGACTGGATGTCGCTACTGGCAAAAGCGCGCCCCGCACGGCTGGCTGCGTTGCTGCCGGACCTGCCCGCGCATGAGATGTTGCGCGGCCCCGAGACCGGAGCCGTGATGGTGCGGGGCCGGGTGGGGGGCACCGGCGCGCCCTTTCATCTGGGCGAGATGACGGTGACGCGATGTTCGCTTCGGCTGCATTGCGGTGCTGTGGGCCATGCCTGGGTGCAGGGCCGCGACAAGGCCCATGCCCGGCGCGCAGCGGCGGCGGATGCGCTGATGCAGACCGGCCGTGCGGACGAGGTGCGGGCCGGCGTGCTGGATGTGCTGGCGGCCGAAGTGGCGACGTCGCGCCAGGCCCGCGCGATCCGGGCCGCAACGACCAAGGTCGAGTTCTTCACCATGGTGAGGGGAGAAGATCAATGACCGTCGACAGTTCCGTCGACGCGCTGGGGGGCGGTTTCGCCGTGCCGCCGGTTGCCGCGGCCCACAGCTTTCGCGAAATCCTCGAAGCAATGGCCCGTCCGGGCACGATCTGCCGCGTGACGGGCGCGCGGCCGCCGGCGCCGCTGTCGGTCGCGGCGGGCGTGGCCTTGCTGACGCTGGCGGACGGCACGACACCCCTGCATCTGGCGGGGGCGGCCGACTGTCCGGCGGTCCGCGGCTGGATCGGCTTTCACATCGGTGCGCCGCTGGTTGCGGCGGAAGAGGCGGTCTTTGCCGTCGGCTCATGGGCGGCATTGCAGCCCGCCGCCCGCTTTCGGGTGGGTCAGCCGGATTATCCCGACCGCTCGGCCACGCTGATCGCCGAGGTCGACCGGCTGGTCAACGAGGGTGCGGTGCTGGCCGGCCCGGGGATCGAGGCCACGGCCCGGTTGTCCCTGCCCGAGACGGCTGCCTTCCGCGCCAATCGGGCGCGGTTCCCGCTGGGTTTCGACACGATCTTTACCTGCGGCAACCGGCTGGCCGGCCTGCCGCGCTCAACCCGCGTGGAGACTGGCTGATGTATGTCGCCGTCAAGGGTGGCGAACGTGCCATCGACAATGCCCATGCCTGGCTGGCCGATGAGCGCCGGGGCGATCCCGCCGTGCCGGAACTGTCGGTCGCCCAGATCCGCGAGCAGATGACGCTGGCGGTGAACCGGGTCATGGCCGAGGGGTCGCTTTACGACCCCGATCTGGCGGCACTGGCGATCAAGCAGGCGCGCGGCGACCTGATCGAGGCGGTGTTCCTGATCCGCGCCTACCGCACCACGCTGCCGCGGCTGGCGTCCTCGTGCCCGGTCGATACCGCGGCGATGGCGGTCGACCGGCGGATCAGCGCCACCTTCAAGGATTTGCCGGGCGGGCAGGTGCTGGGGCCGACCTTCGACTATACCCACCGCCTTCTGGATTTCACGCTGATGGCCGAGGCAGGGCCCGAGGGTGCGGAGGCCCGCTCCCCTGCGCCTGCGGTGCCTCCGGACGGGGATGCGTGCAGCCCCCTGTCGCGGGTGCCGCATGTGACGGATTTTCTGAATCGCGACGGACTGATCGAGGATGCGGCGCCGGGCGATGGCCCGCCCCCCGACCTTACGCGCGAACCGCTCGAACTGCCGGCGGGCCGTCCGCTGCGGTTGCAGGCGATCACACGCGGCGATGAGGGGTTCATCCTGTCGCTCGCCTATTCCACCCAGCGGGGCTATGGCCGGACGCATGCTTTCGTGGGGGAATTGCGCATCGGTCGGGTCGGGGTCGAGGTCGACATCCCCGAACTGGGCTTCGCGGTCGAAATCGGCGAGGTCGAACTGACCGAATGCGAGACGGTGAACCAGTTCAAGGGTTCAAAGACCGAACCGGCGCAGTTCACCCGCGGCTACGGCCTTGTCTTCGGCCAGTCGGAGCGCAAGTCCATCGCGATGAGCCTGGTCGACCGCAGCCTGCGCTGGCGGGAACTGGGCGAGGACGGCACCGGCGCACCGGCGCAGGACGAGGAATTCGTGCTGTACCACTGCGACAACATTCAGGCGACGGGCTTTCTCGAACATATAAAGCTGCCGCATTACGTCGATTTCCAGAGCGAGATGGAACTGGTGCGCAAGCTGCGCGCCGAGGCGCGGGCATTGAAGGAGACTGCAGAATGAAAGCCGTCGTATTCGACATCGGCAATGTGCTGGTCCGCTGGGATCCGCATCAGGCCTTTCTCGCCGATCTGGGCAGCCGCGAGGCGGTGGATGCCTTCCTGTCGCGCATCGGGTTCCATGCGCTGAACCTGCGCGGCGATACGGGCGAGGCCTATGCCGATCTGGCGCAGGACGTTGCGGATGAGGCGGACCGCAGGCTGCTGGAAACCTATGTCGACCGCTATGCCCTGACCATTGCAGAGCCGATCGAAGGCACATGGACCCTGATGGAGCGGCTGCGCGCGCGCGGCCATGCGATCCATGCGATCACCAACTGGTCGGCCGAGACCTGGCCCCTTGGCATTGCGGCGCATCCCCGGCTTGGCACGGCCTTCGGCGTTGCCGTCGTTTCAGGGCAGGAGCGGATGGTAAAGCCCGATCCGCGCATCTTTGCGCTGCTCTGCGCCCGCGCCGGGCTTGCGCCAAGGGAGTGTCTCTTCATTGACGACAACGCAAAAAACGTCGAGGCGGCCCGGGAAACCGGCATGGATGCGGTGCAGTTCACCACCCCGGAGGCGCTGGAAACCGCCCTGCGGGAGCGGGCGCTGCTGTGACCGGTCAGGCCTATAATTTCGCCTATCTGGACGAGCAGACCAAGCGGATGATCCGGCGCGCGATTTTGAAAGCCATCGCCGTGCCGGGCTATCAGGTCCCCTTTGCCAGCCGCGAAATGCCGATGCCCTATGGCTGGGGGACGGGCGGTGTCCAGGTGACGGCCGCCTGCCTGACGCCCGAGGACCGGCTGAAGGTCATCGACCAGGGCGCCGACGACACGACGAATGCCGTCTCGATCCGCAAGTTCTTTCAGCGCACCGCGGGTGTGGCGACGACGGAGCACACCGCCGATGCGACGGTGATCCAGACCCGCCACCGCATCCCGGAAACCGCGCTGACGGCGGGGCAGATCCTTGTCTATCAGGTGCCGATCCCGGAACCGCTGCGCTTTCTCGAACCGCGCGAATCCGAGACGCGCAAGATGCACGAGCTGGAAGACTACGGCCTGATGCATGTGAAGCTGTACGAGGATATCGCGCGCCACGGCACCATCGCCACCTCCTATGCCTATCCGGTGCGGGTGGAGGGGCGCTATGTGATGGATCCCTCGCCCATCCCCAGGTTCGACAATCCGAAACTGTCGGGCAATGCCGCGATCCAGCTGTTCGGCGCGGGCCGCGAACAGCGCATCTATGCCCTGCCGCCCTGGACCGAGGCGGTCAGCCTCGATTTCGACGACTATCCCTTCCATCCCGACAAGGCGCCGCATGACTGCGATCTGTGCGGTGCCGGCGAAAGCTATCTGGACGAGGTGATCACCGATGATCTGGGCGGGCGGATGTTCGTCTGCTCCGACACCGATTTCTGTGCCGGACGCCGGGCGGCGGGCCATGTCGGCCGCCTTGGCGCGGCAGAGCCGGAGGCGGTGCCGTGACCGCGATGGCAAGGATCGCCGACACGGCGCGGCCGCTGTTGCAGGTCGAAGGCCTGACCCGGCGCTACGGCGCGCGGATCGGCTGCGCCGATGTGACCTTCGACCTGTGGCCGGGCGAGGTTCTGGGCATCGTCGGCGAAAGCGGCTCGGGCAAGTCGACGCTGCTGTCCTGTCTGGCCGGGCATCAGCCCGCCGATCTGGGCCGCATCCTCTACGATGGCCGCGACGTGCTGGCGATGGGAGAGGCGGAACGCCGCGGCCTTGGCCGGACCGACTGGGCCTTTGTCCACCAGAACCCGCGCGACGGGTTGCGGATGGGCGTCACCGCCGGCGGAAATGTGGGCGAGCGGCTGATGGCGGTGGGCGCGCGCCATTACGGCCGGATCCGCGCGCAGGCGGCCGACTGGCTGGATCGGGTGGAGATTGCCGCCGACCGGATCGACGACCGCCCCTCGGCCTTTTCCGGCGGCATGCAGCAGCGGTTGCAGATCGCGCGGAACCTCGTCTCCGCGCCCCGGCTGGTGTTCATGGACGAACCGACGGGCGGCCTTGACGTGTCGGTGCAGGCGCGGCTGCTCGATCTTCTGCGCGGGCTGGTCCGCGACCTCGGCCTGTCGGTGGTGATCGTCACGCATGATCTTGCGGTGGTGCGGCTGCTGGCGCATCGGCTGATGGTGATGAAATCCGGCCGCGTGGTGGAACAGGGCCTGACCGATCAGGTCCTCGACGATCCGCAGCATGCCTATACCCAGCTTCTCGTCTCTTCCGTCCTGCAGGTGTAGCGCCATGATCCGGATCGAAGACCTGTCGAAGTCGTTTGCGCTCCACAATCAGGGCGAGGCGGTCATTCCCGTGATGGCAGGTGCTGCGCTGACGGTGGCGCCGGGCGAATGCGTCGGTCTGGTCGGCCGGTCGGGGGCGGGAAAGTCCACCCTGATGCGGATGGTCTACGGCAATTATCTGGCCGGCGGCGGAAGCATCCGCGTGGGGACGCTGGACGTGGCCCGCGCCACGCCGCGAGAGATCATCGCCTTGCGCCGCGACACCCTGGGCTATGTCAGCCAGTTCCTGCGTGTGGTGCCGCGGGTCCCGACGCTGGATGTGGTGGCCGAACCGCTTCTTGCGCTGGGCCGGCCGGCCGCTGCGGCGCGCGCGCGTGCCGCCAGCCTGCTCGCGCGGCTGAACATCCCCGAGCGGCTGTGGTCGCTGTCGCCCACCACCTTTTCGGGGGGGGAGCAGCAGCGGGTGAACATCGCGCGCGGCTTTGCCCATGACTATCCCGCCCTGCTGCTGGACGAGCCCACCGCCAGCCTTGACGCCGCCAACCGCGAGGTCGTGCTGTCCCTGATCGAGGATGCCCGGGCGCGGGGCGCGGCGATTCTCGGCATCTTCCATGACGAGGCGGCCCGGGCGCGGGTCTGTAACCGGCTGGTCGATGTGACGGGTTTCACGCCGCAGGCAGCGGCATGACGCAGACGCGGCGGATCTTTGCCATCGTCGGGCCGTCCGGGGCGGGAAAGGACACGCTGATCGCCGGCGCCCGGGCCGCACGTCCCGATCTGCGCTGCGTGCGGCGCGTCATCACCCGGCTGGCCGAGGCGGGAGGCGAGGATTTCGACGGCGTGAGCGAGGCCGAATTCGCCACCCGCAAGGCGCGGGGCGACTTTGCACTGGACTGGCAGGCGCATGGGTTGCGCTATGGCATCCCCCGGGCGCAGATCGAGGGGCCGGGGGATGTGATCTTCAACGGCAGTCGCGGCGCGCTGGTGCAGGCGGCGCAGGTCTTTCCCGGCCTGCAGATGATCCTTGTCACCGCGCCCGATGCCGTTCTGGCCCGCCGCCTGGCCGCCCGCGGCCGCGAAAGCGCCGGGGATATCCGCGCGCGTCTGGCACGGGCGGTCTTCACCCTGCCGCCGGGGACATCCGCCACGGCCGTGCTGAACGACGACACGCCCGAGGTGGGCATAGCCCGGCTGCTGGCGGCGCTTCAGCCGGCCAGCGCATAGCGGTGGAGGAGATGGAACTGCCCCTCCGCATCCTCGCCGAACAGGCACAGATCCTCGATCAGGAAGGGCCGGGGCAGGACATCGGCGAAATGCGCCTGCAACGCGCCTGCCACCGGGCCGGCAGTCCCGGCCGGCAGCCGGTCCGTCAGGGTCAGGTGGAAGCGGAACTCCTCCATCACGAAAGGATAGCCCCAGCGGTCGAGCAGCGCGCGCTGGCGGGCGCTCAGGGCCTCGGGCCGGCGGCGGGCGATCTCGGCCCCGGTCAGCGGCGCGCGGAGCGGATCCGTCGCCTCGACCACGGCGGCGCCAAGGGCATGCAGCGCCGCCCCGCAGCCCTGCGGGATCAGCGCAAGGAAACCGTGCAGGTTTTCAAGCCGCAGCCCGTCGCAGGCGACGGGCGCCAGCCGGCGGGCCAGCAGGGCGACGGCTTCGGCGATGGTACCGGCCGTTACGTCGGGGGCCGGCCGGAACGGCGCGCGGATCGTGCCGTGAAAGCCATAGCGCGAGGGGTCGCGGGTCAGCGCCTCGGGCGGAAGGGGCAGGCCGGGCAGGGCCGGGCGGGGCAGCGCGGCGCCGGTGGCGGTGTCGCGCCCCAGCCATCCGGCGGCGCGTGCTGCAAAGGCGCCCGGGCGCGGGGCATAGTAGACAGCGAAGCGTTTCATCCGGTTCATGGCGGGCAGGGTATTGCACAAGGGTCGCGCCGGTGCGACGGGTTCCCGCCATTGGGCATCTCTGGCCACGGACTGCAAGACAGGACTGCATGACATGACGACCGAGACCATTCTTGCCAATGCCACCCTTGTCCTGCCGGACGAAGTGCTGCGCGGCCAGATCCGCCTGGCCGGCGGCCGGATCGACGGGATCGCCACCGGAACGGGGGTGCCGCAGGGGGCGGTGGATTGCGGCGGCGACCTCATCCTGCCCGGTCTGATCGAACTGCATACCGACAACCTGGAACGCCATATCGAGCCGCGGCCCAAGGTCGGCTGGCCGCATGGCCCGGCCATCATCGCCCATGACGCCGAACTTGCCAGCGTTGGCATCACCACGGTGTTCGATGCGCTGCGCGTGGGGTCGATCGTGTCGAACGGCCGGGCGGATTACGGCGAATATGCCCGGGTCCTGGCCAGCGAAATCCTCGGGCTGCGGTCCGGCGGGCTGCTCCGGATCAGTCATTTCCTGCATCTGCGCGCCGAGATCTGTTCGGAAACCCTGATCGAGGAACTGGCGAAATTCGGCCCCGAGGACCGGATCGGCATCGTCAGCCTGATGGATCACACCCCGGGCGAGCGCCAGTTCCGCGACATCACCCAGTTACGCAACTATCTGAGCGGCAAGCGCGGCATCACCGGGGCGGAGTTCGACGCCCATGTCGCGACCCGCCGCGCGCTGAAGGCCCGCAACGGTGCCGCGCACGAGGCCGCCGCGGTGGCCGCCGCCCGCCGCTATGGCGCGGTTCTGGCAAGCCATGACGATACCGATGCCGGGCATGTCCGATGTTCGGCCGGGCATGGCGCGCATTTCGCGGAATTTCCGACCACGATCGAGGCCGCGCGCGCCTGCCACGATCACGGCATCAAGGTCATGATGGGGGCGCCGAACCTGATACGGGGCGGCAGCCATTCCGGCAATGTCGCGGCGCAGGATCTGGCCGAGGCCGATCTGCTGGACATCGTGTCTTCGGACTATGTGCCCTCGGCCCTGCTGTCGGCGGCGCTGATGCTGGGCGATCTCTGGGGCAACATGGCGCGCGGCATCGCCACGGTCACATCGGCGCCCGCCGATGCCGTCGACCTGCCTGACCGTGGCCGTCTGGTGCCCGGCGCGCGGGCCGATGTGATCCGCGTGACCCGGATCGGCAATGCCGGCGCGGTGCGCGGGGTCTGGGTCCAGGGGCGCCGCGTCGGCTGACCGGAGGGTCAGCGGGGGTCGGGCGCGGCACCGACGCCGCCCGGCGCGATGGCCACGGTCTTCACGATGGCGTGGCAGATCTCGCCCTCGGCCAGCGCCATGGCCGCGGCCGACCGCCGCGTGACCAGCGCCGTCAGCCGGTCCTCGCCCGAGGCCAGCGTCACCAGCACACGCCCGCCGGGGCCATCGGCCAGCCGCACGATCCGGCCCTGCAGCAGGTTCAGCGCCGACAGCCCCTCGGGGCGGGTACGGGCAAGGATCACATCCTGCGCCGCGATGCGGATGCGCACCCGGGTTCCGGGCGGCGCCGGCACCTGCGGCAGCCACAGCGTCCCGGCCTCGGCGGCAAGTTCGCTCAGCCCGTCGGGGTGATGCGCGACGATGCGGGCGGTCAGCAGCGAGGACAGTTCCTCCAGATCGGTCGCTTCGGTGCTGGCCAGCACCTCCGACGGCGGGCCTATCGCCGCCACCCGCCCGCCGCGCAGCGCGACGACCGTGGTCGCCAGCCGCGCCACCTCGGCGGTGGAATGGCTGACATAGAGGATCGGCACGCCCGCCTCGTCGCGCAGCCGTTCGAAATAGGGCAGGATCTCGGCCTTCCGCGCCTCGTCCAGCGCGGCAAGGGGTTCATCGGCCAGGATCAGCCCCGGCGCCGACAGCAGGGCCCGGCCAAGACCGACGCGCGCCCGTTCGCCGCCCGACAGCGCGCCGGGACGCCGCGTCAGAAGGGGACCGATCCCGAGCATGGACACCACGCGCTCCAGACTTTCGCGCGGCAGGCGGCGCGGGGCGAACCATTGGCCGAACAAGAGGTTCTGCCGCACGGTCAGATGCGGGAAAAGCCGACCCTCCTGAAAGACATAGCCGATCCGGCGGCGGTGGGGCGGCAAGAACACCCCGGCCGCGGTATCGACCAGTACCCGTTCGTCCGCGACGATCCGGCCTTGCTGCGGGCGCAGGAGGCCCGCGACAGCATTGACGACCGAGGTCTTGCCCGACCCCGAAACCCCGTAAAGCACCGTCAGCCCGGGCGGCGCGGTGAAATCGACCTCAAGCCGGAATTCGCCGAGGTTGTGGCGCAGCGCGACCGAAAGCGTCATTGCCCGGCCACCATCCGCGCCACCCGACGGCTGATCCATTCCGCGAACAGCAGGGCCGCCATGGCAATGACGATGGCGACGATGACAAGCCGCGCGGCATCGGCCTCGCCGCCGGGGATTTGCAGAAAGCTGTAGATCGCCGAGGGCAGGGTCTGGGTCTGCCCCGGGATGTTCGAGACGAAGGTGATCGTGGCGCCGAATTCGCCCATCGCCTTGGCGAAGGCGAGGATCGCGCCGGCGACGATGCCGGGCAGGATCAGCGGCAAGGTAACGGTCAGGAACACCCACAACCGCCCCGCGCCCAGCGTGGCGGCGGCCTGTTCCAGCTTCGGATCCACCGCCTCGATCGCCAGCCGGATCGCCCGCACCATCAGTGGAAAGGCCATGATCCCCGCCGCGAGGGCCGCCCCCGTCCAGCGGAAGGCGAAGACGATGCCGAACCACTGGTCAAGAAACTGCCCCAGCACGCCGCGGCGCCCGAAGGTCAGCAGCAGCAGATAGCCGGTGACGACGGGCGGCAGGATCAGCGGCAGATGCACAAGGCCGTTCAGCACTTGCCGCCCCGGAAACCGCCCCCGCGCCAGCGCGAGGGCGACGAGTATCCCAAGGGGCAGGCTGACCAGCGTTGCCGTGCCGGAGACGCGCAGCGACAAGGCCACCGCGCGCCATTCGTCGGGGCTGAGCCAGTCTGCCATGCCGGCCTCAGTTCAGGATGCGGAACCCCTGCGCCGCAAAGATCGCATCGCCGCTGTCCGAGGTGATCGCTTCGAGGAAGGCCGTGTCGGCGGCATCGGCGGCGCCGGTCAGCAGCGCACCGGGATAGGTGATCGTCGGATAGCTGCTTTCGGGGAAGGTGCCGATCACCTTCACCCCCGGATCGGCGGCCGCATCGGTGGCATAGACGATGCCATAGGGCGCCTCGCCGGTCGAGACCAGCGCCAGCGCGGCGCGAACGTTGTCGGCCTGTGCCACCGAAGGCTCGACCGACGACCAGAGGCCGAGCGATTCGAGCGCGGCCTTGCCGTACTGGCCCGCCGGCACCGAATCGACCATCGCCATCGACAGCTTTTCATCGCCCAGCAGGGCCTTCAGGTCGAAATCGGGCCCGATGTCCACGGCGGCGGCATTCGGATCATGCGCCACCAAGACCAGCGTGTTGCCGAACATGTCGCTGCGGCTGCCCGGAACGACGAGGCCGGCCTTCTCGACCTCATCCATCCATTTCGGTGCCGCCGAGATGAAGATATCGGCCGGCGCACCCTCGATGATCTGCTTTGCCAGCGCGTTGGAGCCGGCATAGCTGATCGTCACGGTATTGCCGGTTGCCTCCTGAAACTGGGCTGCAACTTCGTCCAGCGCGGTTTTCATCGAGGCAGCGGCGAACACCACCACATCATCGGCCATGGCGGGCAGGCCCGCCACCAGCGAAAGGGCAACGGCAAGGGCGGACGGGCGCAGGCTGCGAAGGTTCATTCTGGACTCCCCGAGATATATTCCATCGAACATATCGCAGATCGTCGGGCCGCAGGGCAAGCGCTATTTCTCGGCGAACATATCCAGCCGTTCCGGTGCCGCGCGTTGGCGCCGCCTTCAGCCGGCGGCGGGAAAGGTCAGCGTCACGGCAAGCCCGGGGGCATTGTCGGCCAGCCGCAACCGGGCGCCATGCAGATCGGCGATGGCGGCGACCATGGACAGGCCGAGGCCGTTGCCCGGTGTCGTCCGGCTGCGTTCCAGCCGATAAAGCCGGCGCAGCACCTTGCCCTCCTCGCCGGGCGGAATGCCGGGGCCAGTGTCGGCGACCGTCAGCACCGCGCCGGCCGGGGTGCCGGCGACGGCAAGGTCGATCCGGGCGCCCTTGGGCGTGTGGCGCAGGGCATTTTCGATCAGATTGGCGATCACCTGCCCGAGCAGGCCCTTGTCGCCCATCACAGTCACCGGCGGCGCGCCGGCGGCGGGCAGCGTCAGGCGCAGGGCATGGCCGCTGTCTTCGGCGGCGGGCTCGTAGATCTCGGCAAAGGTGCGGGCGATGTCGGTCAGATCGACCGGCACAAAGCGCAGGCGCGGGGCGCCGCCCTCGATCTGGGCGATCTGCAGCAGCGCGTGGAACACGCCCACCGCCCGCTCCGCCTCTTCGGCGGCGCGGGCCGCGATGGCGGCCTCGGCGCTGTCTTCGGGCAGCAGATCGTTCAGGTCGGAAAGCAGGACGGCGATCCGCTGCACCGGCGTCTTCAGGTCATGGGCGATATCGGCCGAAACCTGGCGCAGGGCCGCAGTGGCCGCCTCCTGCGCCGTGGCCATGTAGTCGATCCCCGCGCCGATCCGGGCCAGGTCGTCGCGATGCCCGGTCTCGGCCACCCGCGCGGCCAGATCGCCCGCGGCCAGGCGTTCCAGCGTCGCCTCGATCCGCGCCACCCGCCGTGCGCCGCGCAGCGACAGCAGGACCGCGCCGCCGACCGAGATCAGCAGCGTTGGAACCAGGTTCAGCACCGACAGCCGGATGAAGGTCGCTTCCAGATCTGCCAGCGGCTTGCGGCTTTCGGCCACGACCAACAGCCCGCCCACCCCCGGCACGATGCGGCTGACATAGCCGAACCGGCCCAGCGGCTTGCCGTCCCGGCGGGGAAAAAGCTGCACCTCGTCGTTCTCGACCTCGGCCCGCGCATTGCCGACGCTGGTCCCGTCCGCAGTCACGAAGACGAAGATCCGGTCGGCGGGATCGGCGCCTGCGGCCTCGGCTGCGACCAGCGCGGCCAGCGTCTCGGGCGTGGCGGCAATGCGGAAGCCCGCGAGATGCTGGTCGATATTGGCGCCGATATTCGCCTCCATGTCGCGACGCAGCGACAGATAGGCCAGCGAAAAGGTCGTCAGGCTGACGAGCGCGATCACCGCCACCAGCACCAGCGCCGTCCGCACCGGCGTCGAGCGCAGGAGAGCGCGCAGGCGGCGCACCATGGCTCAGCCGTCGATCCGGTAGCCCGCGCCGCGCACGGTCTTCAGCAGCTCGCTGGCGAAGGGCTTGTCGATCTTGGCGCGCAGACGGCTGATGTGGGTTTCGACCACATTGGTCTGCGGGTCGAAACTGATGTCCCAGACCGCCTCCAGCAGCATGGTCCGGGTCTGTACCCGGCCCTTGCGGCGCAGAAGGTGCTCCAGCAGCGCGAATTCGCGCGGCAGCAGGTCGATCTCCACCCCGTCGCGGGTCACGGTGCGGCGGATCAGATCCATGCGCAGATCGCCCGCGGTCAGCACGGTTTCCTCGACCTGGGCCTTCGGCCGTCGTGCCAGCGCCGCCAGCCGGGCGGAAAGCTCGCCGAAGGCGAAGGGCTTGACCAGATAGTCGTCGGCGCCGGCCTGCAGGCCTTCGATCCGGTCCTCGACCCCGCCGATGGCGGTCAGGAAAAGGGTCGGCGTCGTGACCCGCGCCCCCCGCAGCGCGCGGACCAGCGACAGCCCGTCCAGCCCCGGCAGCATGCGGTCGACCACCAGCACGTCATGCGCGCCGGACAGCGCCAGCGGCAGGGCATCGCGCCCGTCGGCCACATGGTCGACGACATGGCCCTCCTGCCGCAACCCTTTCAGGATGTAGTCGGCCGTGGTGCGGTCGTCCTCGACGACGAGTATCTTCATGTCCCTGTCCATCACCTGACGCATGCACGGCCGCATCCGAATACCCTTCCTGTTACCGCATCTGCCGGCTGCCGCAAAGCCGGGCGGGGCACCGGCGCGGTCTGGCAGGCAAAGCCTGCAGGCCACTGGCCGCGGCGTTACAAATCTGTAACCGCCCGGGCGCCGCACCGCCCGGCGCACCCCCGGAGGCGGTGCCAAAGGCGGATCGGCCCGGTCACACGAACGCGAGCGCCGGCCCGTGCGAGTTGATGCATATTGCAGAATTGCAATCTTCCTGCGCGCCGCCTGCAAGGTCGCACTCCAATCTTGATGCCAGAGCGTGGGCCCCCGGACCGGCGGGTCCCCCTTTGCAGGAGTGAACAGATGACCAAGACCTACCTTTCCGGAAAGACCCGCATCGCCGGTCTCGCCCTTGCCGCCATCCTTGGCGCAACCAGCCTGACCGCGCTGACCCCGGGGCCGACGCCCGCCCTGGCGGCGACCGTTCCCGCCGGCGGCTATGTCGATCTGGTCGAGCGCGTCTCGCCCGCCGTGGTCTATATCGAGGTGACAAAGACGATGGATCCCGCGCTGATGCGCGGTACCGAGGGCATGCCCTTCGAGGAGTTCAGCCGCCGCTTCGGCCTGCCGATGCCGGGGATGCCCGGCGGCCCGGACGGCCAGCGCGGCCCAGGCGACCAGGGGATGCAGCAGCAGGGCCTCGGCACCGGCTTCATCATCTCGAAGACCGGCGATATCGTGACGAACAACCATGTCGTCGAAGACGCCGACAGCGTGACGGTGAAACTGTCCGACGGCACCAGCCTGAAGGCAGAGGTGGTGGGCACCGATCCGGCCACCGATCTTGCGCTGATCCGGGTGAAGGCCGACCATGATCTGCCGACCGTCGCCTGGGGCGACAGCGAGGCGCTGAAGGTCGGGCAGGACGTGGTGGCGATCGGCAATCCCTTCGGCCTCGGCAATACCGTGACCTCGGGGATCGTCTCGGCCCTTGGCCGCGACATTCAGACCGGACCCTTCGACAACTACATCCAGACCGATGCCGCGATCAACCAGGGCAATTCCGGCGGGCCGCTGTTCGATGCGGCGGGCGATGTGGTGGGCATCAACACCGCGATCTATTCCCCCTCGGGCGGTTCGGTCGGAATCGGCTTTGCCGTACCCTCTGACATGGCCAAGTCGGTGATCGCCGATCTTGGCGCCAACGGCAAGGTCGAGCGTGGCTGGCTCGGCGTGCAGATCAGCCCGGTGGGCGAGGATGTTGCCGCGGCGCTGGGGTTGCCGGAAGAGAGCGGCGCGATGGTCGCCGATGTGACCGACGACACCCCCGCCGCCAAGGCCGGGCTGCAGCGCGGCGATATCGTGACCGCGGTGAATGGCACCGAGGTGAAGGACCCCGGCGACCTGACCCGGCTGATCGCGACCGCAAAGCCGGGCGAAAAGGTGCAGATCGACCTGCTGCGCGCCGGCAAGCCGACCGAAGTCTCGGTCGTGCTCGGGAACCGCGCCGATCTCAAGGCCTGACCGGAGCAATGCGAAAACCGCTGTCGGGCGTTACAGGACGCCCGACAGCACGTTCACGCACAGCGCCAGCACGCCGAGATTGAAGAAGAAGGCGAACAGGCCCTGCAGCGTGACCACCCGCCGGATCCGGCGCGAGTTGATGGTGATGTCGGCGGTCTGGCAGGTCATGCCGATGGTGAAGGCGAAATAGACGAAATCGGCGAAGACGGGTTCGGAATTGTCTGGCAGGGAAATGCCGCCCGCATCGTCGCCATCCTTCTGGTCGTAATACATCTGCGCATAGTGGTAGCTGAAGACCAGGTTGGCGAACATCCAGGCCAGCACCAGCGTGCAGATCACCGCACCGAACTGGAGCCCGGTCATCTGGTGCATGTCCTTCATCATCCGCGTCAGCGCAACCGTGATGACACCCAGCACCGCCGTCGCCGAAAGGATCAGCAGGAATCGCCCGCCATCATCGCGGATCGCCGCGGCACGGGCGTTGTCGGCATCGGCGGCCAGCCAGAGCGGAAGCGAGGTGGCAAGAAACAACGCCGCCCCGATGTCGAAACCCAGGATGATGGCGCTTTCGGGAGTGATGCTCGGGGCGGTCATGGCGGCCGTCGCGGCGAAGACCACCAGAAACAGCAGAAACCGCGGATGGGGCAGGCGAAGCATGGCAGGGATCCTTCGGCACCGGAAACTGACGCCAGAGTGCGAAAACGGCCGCGGTTGTGCAACGCCCGCTGCAGCCTGCCGCCGGCGACAAAAGGCCGCCGAGAAAATATTCTCCGGCAGAGGGATCCGGCGCCCGGTCCGCGCGTTCTTCCAGCGTGCGAACGAAAGCGAAAGCGGTGCCGCGGGCAGTCTCTGCGTGGCACGGCAAGGATTGGCTACGATGAGCATCTGGTGGCCCGACCTGATCGACACGGGCCGGAGCCGGGTGCTGATCGCTACGGACCGTAACCACCGACCGGATATTGGAGTGTTCAAATGACCGAACTTGTTGTCATCGGCTATGACAATGTTGAAACTGCGGAAGCCGCACGCAAGAAACTGTTCGAACTTTCGAACGACTATTACGCCGATGTCGGCGATGCGGTCGTTGCCGTGTCGGATGCGAATGGCAAGGTCAGCCTGCATCAGATGGTGAACCCCTGGGCGCTGGGGGCGATGTCGGGTTCGGCCTGGGGCCTGCTCCTTGGCCTTCTGTTCCTGAACCCGCTTCTGGGCCTTGTCACCGGGGCGGCCGCGGGCGCGCTGACCGGCGCCCTGTCGGACTTCGGCATCCGCGACGATTTCATGAAGGACGTGGCTAAAACGCTGGCGCCGGGCAAGGCCGCCCTGTTCATGATGGCGCGTAATGTGACCTCGGATCGCGTCATCAGCGACCTGGCGGAAATGGGCGGCACGGTGCTGCGCACCAATCTCGATTCGACCGACGAGGCCAAGCTGCGCGAAGTGTTCGCCAAGGCGCAGGCGCAGGCCAAGGCAGAGGCCGTTGCCCCCGGCGACGCGGGCGCCAAGGCCGGCTGACCGGCCCCGGAGGCCGATGCCGGGCTGACGGATCGAAGAACGGATCGGGGGCGTATCGCTGCGCCCCCTTTTCGGTGCCGCGGCCATAGCGTGCGGCCGCACCGGCAGGCGGCTCAGGCGCCCAGCAACACGACGCCGGCGTCGATCATCTGCTTGCGCGCCTCTTCCATCGAGCCGCCAAGGTCGATCCCGCGGCAGAGGTCGCGCCGGACCGACACCTTGTAGCCCAGCCGCACCGCATCGAGCGCGGAATAGGCCACGCAGTAATCTGTGGCGAGGCCGACGAGGGTCAGTTGCGCGATGCCGCGGGCGTCGAGATAGCCCTCAAGGCCGGTCGGCGTGGTCCGGTCGTTCTCGAAAAAGGCGGAATAGCTGTCGATCGCGGCGCGAAAGCCCTTGCGGACGATCAGCTGCGCCGGGTCGGTGCGAAGATCGGGGTGAAATGCCGCGCCTTCGGTGCCGATCACGCAATGGACCGGCCACAGCACCTGCGGGCCATAGGGCATTTCGACGATGCTGAACGGCGCGGCACCGGGATGGTTTGCGGCAAAGGACGCATGGTCGGCCGGGTGCCAGTCCTGCGTCAGGATGACGGTCTGGAAATCACCCATCAGCGCGTTGATGCCGGGAACGATCTCGTTTCCGCCGGCGACGGCAAGCGCGCCACCGGGGCAGAAATCGTTCTGCATGTCGATGACGATCAGGGCTTCGGTCGCGTCGCGCATCGGGGCCTCCTTTCAGGGATGGGTCCGGGTGGGGTGCGGCTAAGGTTCGGGCAAACGCACCACCCAAGGGTCGGGTTCCGGCTTAGGGTCGGCCCGCCCCTGCGTCAAGCAGGGGGCTTGCCAAGCGCGGGTCGCCGGTCCATTCCCGCGAACATGTGGATCATCGCCGCCCTTTACCATTTTACCCGCTTCGAGGATCCCGCCGCCCTGCGCGCGCCCTTGCTGGCGCTGTGCGAGGCTATGGGCGTGAAGGGGTCGCTTCTTCTGGCGACAGAGGGGCTGAACGGCACGATTGCCGGGCAAAGGGCCGGGATCGACGCGGTTCTGGGCCATCTGCGCGGGCTTCCGGGCTGTGGCGCGCTGGACTGGAAGGAGGCCACCGCAGAGGCGCCGCCCTTTGACCGCATGAAGGTAAAGCTCAAGCGCGAAATCGTCACCATGGGCGTGCCGGGCATCGACCCGCGGGCGGCGGTGGGCGCCTATATCGCCCCCGGCGACTGGAACGCCCTCATCTCGGCGCCCGATGTCGCCGTGATAGACACCCGCAACGACTACGAGGTGGCAATCGGCACCTTCCGCGGCGCCATCGACCCGCAGACCCGCAGTTTCCGGGACTTTCCCGCCTGGTGGCAGGCCAACCGCGACCGTTTCGCCAATATGCGCATCGCCATGTTCTGCACCGGCGGCATAAGATGCGAGAAGGCGTCGAACTACCTTCTGGGCCAAGGCGTGACGGAAGTGTTCCACCTGAAGGGCGGCATCCTGAAATATCTTGAGGAGATGCCGCAGGCGCAATCTTTGTGGGACGGGGAATGCTACGTCTTCGATCAGCGCGTGTCGGTGGGGCAGGGGCTGGTGCCGGGTGAGCACGTTTCTTGCGGGGCCTGCCGCCGGCCGGTGTCGCCCGCGGACCGCGCGCATTCCGGTTACGAACAGGGCGTGTGCTGCCCGGCCTGCATCGATGAATATTCCCCCGCCGACCGTGTGCGGTTCCGCGAACGCCAGCGCCAGATGGAGATCGCCGCTTCGCGCGGGCAACGGCATCTCGGCGGCTGAACCGCGACACGTCAGGCACGGCGCCGCCGCGGACCGGCATCCGAAAAAAATGGGCGGCCGGCCGGCCGCCCATTCTGGTTCCGTCGCGGCCTGCAGTCAGGCAGAAGCCTCCGCCGTCGCTTTCTCGGCCAGCATCTCCCGTACCATCGGGATGACTTTTTCGCCGTAAAGCCGCAGGCTTTCCATCAACTGGCCATGCGGCATCGGCCCCGTGGCATATTTCAGGTCGAAGCGCGCCAGCCCCAGCGTGCGGGCCGTTTCCGCGATCTTGCGGGCCACGGTTTCGGGGCTGCCGACATACAGGGCGCCATGACGGATCTCGTTCTGGAAATTCGCCTTGGCGACCGGCGGCCAGCCGCGCTCGCGCCCGAGACGGCCGTAATTCTCCTGATAATGCGACCAGAGTTGCTCGGCCGCTTCCTCATCGGTCGCGGCGACATGGCCCGGAGAATGCACCCCGATCGGGCGGTGCGGGCGATCCAGCTGGTCGGCCGCGCGGTGGTAGAGGTCGACGAAGGGCAGGAATCGCCGCGCATCGCCGCCGATGATCGCCAGCATCAGTTGCAGATCGTGGCGCACCACGCGGACAACCGATTCCGGGCTGCCGCCGACACCGACCCAGACGGTCATCCCCTCGGGGCCAAGCGGCGGATAGACGATCTGGTTCTTCAGCCCGCTGCGGGTCTTGCCCGACCAGGTCACGCGGTCTTCCTTGACCAGCTTCGCGAAGAGATCGAGCTTTTCCTCGAACAGCTGGTCGTAATCGGCGGTGTCGAACCCGAAGAGCGGATAGCTTTCGGTAAAGGAGCCACGGCCGAGAATCGGCTCGGCCCGGCCATTCGACACGGCGTTCAGCGTCGAAAACCGCTCGAACACGCGCACGGGATCGTCGGTCGACAGCACGGTCACGGCGGTGCCAAGCTTGATCCGGTCAGTGCGCCCGGCCAGCGTGGCCAGCACGATTTCCGGCGCCGAGATCGCGAAATCGGGACGGTGGTGTTCGCCCAGACCGATAAAGTCGATGCCGACCTGATCGGCAAGGACGCCCTGTTCCACCACGTCGCGCAGAACCTGATCCTGCGGCTTCGGCAGGCCATCGGCGTCAAGCGCCACGTCGCCGAAAGTATCGATGCCAAGAGAGAGGGTCATTGTCTCCTCCTTTCCTTGTCTCGAAGATAGGCGTGGCACGAAGGGGGACCAGTCTGCATCCGCGCAGATCCGGTCCCGCACCCGCGCACGCCCGACCGGCGCGCGTGTCCGCCGTCAGCGCAGCAGGGCGTCGGCGTGGAAGGCGATATGGTCTTCGATGAAAGAGGCAACGAAGAAATAGCTGTGGTCGTAGCCCTTCTGCATCCGGAACGTGCCACCCTGCCGCCGTTCGGCCATGGCGGTGGCCAGCGTCTCGGGTTTCAGCAGGTCGAGAAACTGGTCGGCCGTGCCCTGGTCGATCAGCATCGGCCCGTCAAAGCCGAAGCGGCGCATCAGCAGCGTCGCGTCATGCGGCGTCCAGGCGGCCTCGTCCGGGCCGAGATAGGCGGCGAACTGCTTGCGGCCCCAGTCGCTGGCTGTCGGATTGCAGATCGGGGCAAAGGCGGAAACCGACCGGAACCGGCCGGGAAAGCTCATCGCCAGGGTCAGCGCGCCATGGCCGCCCATGGAATGCCCGGTGATCGCCTGGGCCGTATCGTCCAGCGGGAAGGCGTTGAACAGAAGGCGCGGCAGATCCTCGGCCACATAGTCCCACATCTGGAAATGCGGCGCCCAGGGCGCTTCGGTCGCGTTCACGTAAAACCCCGCACCCTGGCCCAGATCGAAGGCGGGGTCATTGGCCACTTCGTCGCCGCGCGGGCTGGTGTCGGGAAAGACCAGCGCGATGCCCGCCTCGGCCGCCCAGCGTTGCGCGCCCGCCTTGACCATGGCGTTTTCATGCGTGCAGGTCAGGCCCGACAGATACCACAGCACGGGCACCGGCTGATCCTCGGCCGCCTCGGGCAGGAACAGGCCGAAGGTCATGTCGGTGCCGGTGGCGGCCGATGCATGGGAATAGACGCCCTGCACGCCTCCGAAGCAGCGGTTTTCCGAGAGGGTTTTCATGGTGGCTCCTTTCCGGGGGACAGGTCGTTCGAGGGCCGCCGCACCTGTGCGATCACACCCATGCGATCACAAGGGGCAGCGTCAGGATGCTGGCTGCGGTCGAGAACAGGATCGCGGCCGAAACACGTTGCGGCGCAACCCCGTAGTGCTGGGCAAGGATATAGATGTTTCCCGCAACCGGAAGGGCGGCCGCTGCAACCATCACGCCGGCGGCCTCCCGCGCGACGGGAAAGATCGCCAGCGCCGACAGCGCAACCGCCGCCGGGTGCAGGATCAGCTTGGAGACCGACAGCCAGGCCGCGACCGCCGCGCGCTCGGCCGACCGGCCCGCCAGCGAGGCGCCGATGGCAAAGAGGGCGCAGGGCGTGGCGGAACTGCCCAGCAGGGCCAGCGTCTCGTCCATGGCCCCGGGCACCGGCAGCCCCAGCCCCGACCAGAGAAACCCCGCCACCATCGAGACGATCATCGGGTTTGCCGCCAGCCCGGCAAGCGGTGGCCCAAGCACGGCCAGCCCCGACCGCCGCCCCCGCGTGCCGCCGCGCGAGGCGGTGATCAGCAGGGTGACAAGCGACGAGAAGACGATCATGTCGATGGTCAGGACCATCAGCAGGGGCCCGGCGGCGGCGGGTCCGAGCAGAAGCCCCAGCATCGGAATCCCCAGAAAGCCGGTATTGCCGATGGTGCCGCATTGCGCCTCGATCGCGGCTTCGGCCACGGTCACGCCGCGCAGGCGCGACAGGACGAAGAGGATCGCATAAAGCCCGCCTGTCGCCGCGAGATAGGCGGCAACGAAGACCGGATCCCAGATCTCGGCCAGCGAGAGATTCACCGTCAGCCGGAACAGCATCGCCGACAGCGCGAAATAGAACACGAACCTGGTCAGCCAGGCCGTGGCATCCGGCGGGAAGACACGAAACCGCCCCGCGCCGTAGCCGAGGCCGATGACCGCAAAGAACGGCAGGGTTTTCAGGAAGATCGCCAGCATGCTTCCTGCCTGTCATGCCGCGCGAGAAAGGGCAAGCGGGGCAAGGGTCATCGTCGCGGTCGGCCACCTCAAGCACTTCGGTCTGGCCGGCCCGGGCGACGAGATCAGGGAGCGTGGCGTAGGTCATGCCAGCGCCGCCTCGATCTCGGCAGCGCGCGCCTCGGCCTTCCCGGCCCAGAGGAGGAGTGCCGAGCGGGTATCGACAGTGCAGGAGGCCGTGATGCCGGCGCCGCGAGCAATATGGGTGCCGCCAGCGAACCGCGCCGACACCCTCGTGCCGTCAGCCAGGCGAAACGAGATGCCCGTGAAGCCATGTACTCCAGCGGAAAACGCGCGGGCCAGTTCGGCCAGTTTGCGCAGGGTCTCCGGCGATGCGGCCTTCATTCCGGCACCTCGTCTTCCGGCAGCGTGACGCGGCCAGGCTGGAAGATCGCCCGGTTCGCGGCCATGAAGCCCTGTTCGATGTGAGAGCGGCCAATTGCGTACCAGCGACCATCGATCTTCAGGTCCGGATCGGAGGCCAGGTCGTCCAGCGCGCGCAAAACCCGTTCTTCGGTCTGTTTCAGCCGCGTGGCCTGCTGCCGATTTCGTGGACACGAAGATAAGATCGTGACCAAGGAACTGGAGGGTGGATATGACGAGACGGA
>JBDHSO010000054.1:0-20595 GCA_039808125.1 Rhodobacter sp.
GAAGCGGCCCGACCCTCCGCATCCGCCGCGCCAGAAACCGTAACGCGCGCGCCACCGTGAAGGGCGGCACGCTCCTCTTCCCCGCACGCGGGGAAGAGGGCAAGACCGCCCGCGGCCTCGCCCCGCTGCCGGTGCCCGTCCACCGCACCGGTCAGACCGGCTGGTCACTGATGCTCGCCACCCGCGAAGCCCGGAAATCGGTCGAAGCCACATGGAAGACCGGGACGGGCGGCAAGGTCGGGACCGTGACCGGGGGCGGACCCGGGGGCGGACCGGGGGGCGACGGCGCGCCGGTCAGGACGCTCCGCCACGGCCACAGCCACAAGATCGGGGTCCGCAATTCGCCGGCGGTGCGCCGGCGCAGCCCACAGGTGCTCCGTCCGACGATGACGATGCCGGGACGATGCCGGCAGGCACCGCAAGCCCAGCCTCTCGCGAGATCACGCGCGGGCCAGCGACCGCCCCGCCATCACCATGCCGGGCACCCCGCCATCGGCCTCCGGGGGCCGCATCCCCGCCATCGGCCTCCGCCCCGGTGCCGCCCGCCTCCCGCCCATCACCAGCGCCCGGCACGAGATCGCCCCAACCGGCGTCACCACCACGATCAAGGCCGAAAAGCCAAACCCCGACACCCCGCAGACCCCGCCACAATCCCGGTGCAACCGAAACCACATGCCAATTTTGCCGGATCCGGACCGGCACGGGCGGGGACGGCGTGGGCGGAGCCCCCTTAATCCGCGTTCAACAGGCGCATCGCCTCGGCATGGATCGTGGCATTGGCCGCGGCCAGCACCCGGCCGCCCTGAGGACAGGGGCGGCCCCGCCAATCGGTCACGATGCCGCCCGCGGCCTCGATCACCGCGATCGGCGCCTGGATGTCATAGGCCTGCAGCCCCGCCTCGATCACCAGGTCGATCTGGCCGGCCGCCAGCAGCGCATAGGCATAGCAATCCATCCCGTAGCGGACAAGGCGCACCCCGGCCGCCACCCGCCGGAAGGCGGCGGCCTCTTCCGCAGTGCCGAGTTCGGGGAATGTCGTGAACAGGATCGCCTGCGACAACGGCCGCGGCGCGCGGGCCTTCAGGGCCCGGCGGCCCTGCGGCCCCGTCATCTCGGCGCGCCCCAGCCCGCCGATGAAGCGTTCGCCGATATAGGGCTGGTCGATCACACCATAGACCGGACCCTCGGCGTCGGAGAGCGCGATCAGCACCCCCCAGGTCGGCGTGCCGGACAGGTATCCGCGGGTGCCGTCGATCGGATCGAGCACCCAGGTCAGTCCGCTGCTGCCCTTGGTGGCGCCGAATTCCTCGCCCAGGATGCCATCGGCAGGCCGACGCTCGGCAAGAATGGCGCGCATCCGCTCCTCGGACAGCCGGTCGGCCACCGTCACCGGATCGAATCGCGCCGTCTCCTTCGACTCGGCCGCAAGGCCACTGCTGCGGAAATGCAAAAGCGTCGCCACACGCGCGGCATCGGCCAGGGCCTCTGCCGTCGCGACGATCTCCGCCGCCTCGTCCCGTCCGATCACCCGTCGCGCCATGTCGTCCCCCCGTTTCCGCCCGGCGCTAAAGCCTGGGCCGGAGGCGGTCAAGGAAAAGGATGCCGCGCGGGGGATCAGGCCGCGTCCGACAGCACGCGCGCAAGGTCGAACAGCCGACGGCGCTGCGCCTCGGGAATGGCGTAATAGCTGCGCACCAGCTCCAGCGCTTCCTTGTCGGCCATGATGTCGCCCTTGGCGACGGCCGGCGCTTCTTCATCCGAGAGGCCTTCGAAGAAGAAGGCGATCTGCACGCCCAGCGCATCGGCGATGTCCCACAGCCGCGAGGCGCTGACCCGGTTCATCCCGGTTTCGTATTTCTGGATCTGCTGAAACTTGATACCGACCCTGTCGGCCAGCTGTTGCTGGGTCATTCCGACCATCCAGCGACGGTGACGGATTCGCTTGCCGACATGGGCGTCAACGGGATGCTTCATTCTCTACTCCAGACCTGATTTATTCTGTCCCCTGCCTTTCTATAAGCATAGTTCGTGCCAAATGACGATCCCGTTCCGAAAAAATCCCGGGTCGGAAATCGGCGCGAAAACCTGTCCATTTGGACAGGTGCGTCTATACGGGTGTATAATTCAATCAGCGCGCGACTGCGGGGCGCGACAGGACGCCTGACGATGGTCGATTTCAACTTTTGCGTGTACTCCGAAATGCAATGCAAATTGCGTTGCATTATGCAAAAAACCGACACACCAGTTTGTCGATCATTCCGCCGGTGCAGCCGGAACTCTGACACCCGGACCTCCCCAACTCTGGCGTCCAACTCTGGCGCCGAGCCAATCACTGGCCTAGGGTGCCACCCGGCGATGCCATCGCCCGACGACAGAGAAGAGGGACACCGCCATGCAGGCCTGGCAGATCGACGCGATCATGAACGCGCCAACCCTGGCATCGGTTCCCGATCCGCGCCCCGGGCCTGGCGAGGCACTGGTGCGCGTCGCGGCGGCCGGGCTGAACTTTGCCGATCTGCTGATGGCGCAGGGCCGCTATCAGGATCGGATCGCGCCGCCCTTCGTGCCGGGGCTGGAGCTTGCCGGCACGGTCGAGGCGCTGGGTCCCGGCACCGCCGGACCCCCGCCCGGCACCCGGATCGCGGCGCATGTCCGCCATGGTGCCTTTGCCCGGTATGCCGCGATCCCGGTCGACCGGCTGGTGCCCATTCCCGACGACATGCCCTTCGCCACGGCGGCCGGCTTTTTGATCGCCTATGGCACCTCGCATCTTGCCTTGCAGGAGGCGCGGCTGGCGCGGGGCGAGACCCTGTTCGTCACCGGCGCGGCCGGGGGTGTCGGGCTGACCGCGGTCGAGATCGGCCATCTGATGGGCGCACGGGTCATCGCCTCGGTCCGCGGCCCGGCAAAGGCCGCCCTCGCCCGTGCCGCCGGCGCCAGCGCGGTGATCGACAGCGACACGCCGGATCTGAAGACGGCGCTGCGCGATCTGGGCGGCATCGATGTCACCTATGATACCGTCGGCGGCCCCGGCTTCGAGGCCGCCCTGCGTGCAACCCGCCCCGGCGGCCGGATGCTGGCCATCGGCTTTGCCGGCGGCGCGGTGCCGCAGGTTCCGCTGAACCAGCTGCTCGTGCGCAATGTCACGGTCATCGGCCTGTGGTGGGGCGGCTACCTGACCTTCGCACCCGGGCGGCTGGTCGCCTCGCTCGGCGCGCTGATGGATCTCTGGCGCGAGGGGCGGCTCCGGCCGCATGTCTCGGCCGTGTTGCCCTTCGATCGCCTGCCCGAGGGGCTGGAGATGCTGCGCAGCCGCAGCGCGACCGGCAAGGTCGTGATCGCGATGGATCAGTTGCCGTAAGCCATCCGCAGTTCCGCCAGCAGCAGATCCGTTGCCTCGTCGCGCCGCCGGTTCGCCCGGTAGAGCGCAAGTTTCATGTCGCCTACCGGCGGCAGCATGTTTTCACCCGAGATCACCTCGAACGTGTCGGGAATGCTACCGACCATCCGCACCGATACCGCCAGATCGGCGGCGACGGTCGCCTCCACGGCCTGCTCGCTTTCGCCGCCAGTCGCCATTTCCCAAGCGATTCCGGCCGTATCCAGCGCCGATTGCGCCAGCGGGCGGAAGATGCATGTGTCCTTGAATCCCAGCCGCAGCGGCCGCCGCTGCCAGGCGGTCCCGCCCGGCGCCCCCACCCAGACCAGCGGCCGGGCCGATAACACCTCGGCCCCGGCCTGCGGCGCCTCTTCGGTGGTCAGGATCACATCGAACAGGCCGCGGGCGAAATCCTCTTTCATGACCAGGGTGAAAGAAGACACGAGGTTCACCCGCACCCGCGGATAGCATTGCGCCATGCGCCGCAGGATGGCCGGAATCGCCGGATAAACCACGTCATGCGGCACGCCGAGGCGGACTTCCCCCTCGCAGGCGGCCGAGGAGAAACGGTCCAGCACCTCGTCATTCAGCGCCAGCATCCGCCGACCGTAGGAGATGAGCTGCTCACCCTCGGGCGAGAGCGCCAGCTTGCGGGCGGCGCGCAGGAACAGCGTCCGGCCAAGGCTTTCCTCCAGCCGCTTGATCTGCATCGACACCGCGGATTGCGTCAGGTTCAGCAGGCCGGCCGCCCGGGTCACGCCGCCGGCATCGGCCACGGCAACGAAGGCGCGCAGCGCGGTCAGGTCGAGGTTGCGCGGCATATCATGATTCCTGATCCGTCATGTCACGATCATTCATTTCCATGATGGTCATGAAACCGGCATCCTATCAACGGAAATCATGAAACCTCGCCCCCGCATCACGAACGCCGAAAGGAACGCCGATGACGCCGGTTGCAGCCCTGACCGCCCGCGGGACCTCACGCGGATCCTTTGCGCGGATCGCCCGCGGGCCTGGCCTGATCCTGACCTTGAGGCGCGAGCGCGCGGACCTCTCCCGTCTCGACGATCATCGGCTGGTTGACCTTGGCCTGACCCGGGCACAGGTCCGCGAGGAGGTCGCCCGCCCGCTCTGGGACGCGCCCGAGCGCTGGAAATCCCGCGAATGGCGGTAAATGACGGGCTTTTTCAGACTGAAATTCTTGAAATTTCCCCGCAGACTGCCGATATTCGACCATGAGGTACGCCGGTCCCCCCGGCGTTGCCCTTAGGGACAACATCGGAGGCACATAAGATGGCTCAATATGAAACGGTCCGCGGCGTTGGCGTCGGCGCCCGCGCGCAGATCGATGAAGGGCTTCGCGCCCATATGAACAAAGTCTACGGGCTGATGTCCGTGGCAATGGTGATCACTGCGGCCGTGGCCTGGGCGGTCGGCTCGTCGGACGCGCTGCTGTCGATCTTCCGCGACCCGATGACGCTGCGGCCGAACATCCTCGGCTGGATCGTGATGTTTGCGCCGCTCGGCATGGTCTTTGCCTTCAGCGCAATGCTCAACCGCATGTCGGCCGCCGCCGCACAGTTCTTCTTCTACGCATTTGCGGCCGTGATGGGTCTGTCGCTGGCCTGGATCTTCCAGGTCTTCACCGGGGTTTCGATCGCCTCGACCTTCCTCGTCACCGCGATCGCCTTCGCGGGCCTGTCGCTCTACGGCTATGTGACGAAGCGCGATCTCTCGGCGATGGGCACCTTCCTCGTCATGGGGCTGATCGGCCTGATCGTGGCCTCGATCCTGAACCTTTTCATCGGTTCGGCCGGTCTGGCCTTCGCAATCTCGGTCATCGGCGTGCTGATCTTTGCCGGCCTGACGGCTTGGGACACCCAGACGATCAAGAACAACTACATCCAGCATGCCGTGGCGATGGATGAGGAATGGCTCGCCAAGTCGGCCATCATGGGGTCGCTGAACCTCTACATGGACTTCCTGAACCTGTTCATGTTCCTCCTCCAGTTCATGGGCAACCGCGACAACTGAGCGGGTCAGATATTGCACATCCGCGAGGGCCGGTCGAAAGACCGGCCCTTTGCTTTGGCGGCGGGTTCATAACAGGCCCGCGCGGTTTCGCCCGGCGGGACTGCGGGGGCACGGCAGTCCTGCCCCGGGGGCGACGGCAATGGCCGCTGTCCCTGACACCGCGACAAAGGAAACGGGCAGGCGGATCATCCCGCCTGCCCGTCTTCCGTTCCACAACCTGCGCAGGACGACCCTGCGCCCGCTGGCAAGACCTTACTTGATCTTGCCTTCCTTGTATTCGACATGCTCCCGCTTCACGGGATCGTATTTCTTGACCACCATCTTTTCGGTCATGGTGCGGGCGTTCTTCTTGGTCACGTAGAAGTGCCCGGTGCCCGCCGTCGAGTTCAGACGGATCTTGATCGTCGTCGGCTTCGCCATAGTCGTCTCTCCTGTGCCGGGAAAGCACCGCCTTCCCGCGAAATTCTTGCAGCCTGCCTTTTAGCCGCGCGCGGGGCGGAGTCAACAGGCAATCCACGGCTTTCGGCGGAAAGCCCGCGCTGCACGCGCAAGGGCTGGAAACCGGCGCGCTTGCCGCCCGATGCCCCCCCGCGCCAAGAAAATACGCCCTTCCCCGCCGGATCGCCGGCGCCGCGTTGAACCCTGGCAGCACCCGCAGCATCGCCGGCCCCGTCCGCGGCAGAATCACGATGATTCGGCCGCCACGGCACAAAATCCCGAAATATCATCGCAAAAGTGCAGCAAACGCAGCACTATTGCAGCGAAACTCAACGAAATCGCGGCGATGTTGCGATTTTTCCCGTCCGCAGTGCAGCGGATGTCACTCTTTCCCTGCCCGGAGATCAACCGACCATGCCACGCATCACGCCCCCTTCCCCGCCGCAATCGCGCAGCACGGACGCCGCCCACCCCGCGGCCTTCGTTCTGGCCGTGGATCCGCAGGGCGGACTTCTCGGCGCGGATCCGCGCCTTTGCCGGCTGCTGGAACGGCCGGCGTGCGCCGCACAGGCGCTGGAAGCCGTGCTGCCGGAGGAGACGGCCCGGCTGGTTCGCGACTTCATCGCCGGCGACAGCGCCAGCGCAATCGTGCAACATTCGCTGGCGGTGCCGGGGCGGCCAGCCATTCCGGCGATGATCGGCATGGCCCGGCAGGCCGCGCGGGTCGAGGTGCGCATCGCCCTGCTGGCGGAACTGTCCGATGCCTATGCCGCCGAGATGATCGCCCAGGCCGAGATCCTGTCGGCCATGCTGGGAACCGCGCCCGAGGCCTTCTGGTGCATCGAATATCAGGAACCCGTCGACCTTGATCTGTCCGAGGATTCGGTGATCGACCAGTTCTTCCGCAATGCCCGCTGCTGGCGGGCCTGCAACCCGGCGATGGCGCGGCTTTATCAACTGCCCCATGGCGTCGATTTCCACGATCAGCCGGTGTCGCGCTATTTCCCCGAAACCCCGGTCAACCGCGCGATGGTGCGCGATCTGGTGCGGGCGGGCTATGCGCTCGACGGGGCGGTCGCCATCGACCATCGCCATGACGGCACAGAGATGCTGGTGGTGAACTCTTTCCGGGCCAAGGTCGAAAACGGCTATCTGCTGCGGATGTGGGGCACGGTACGCGACATCAGCCTCGAACGCGCACGCGAGGACACGCTCGCCAATCAGGCCTCCGAGATGGTGGGCATTCTGACCGCCCTGCCCGACCCGGTGATCGTCGTCGGGCAGGATGACGGGATTCTCGCGGTGAACCCGGCCGCGGAACGGATGCTCGGCGCCGGGCTGCAACGCGGCTGGTCGCTGAAGGCCGCGGGCTTTCCGGCCGAAACGATACGGCGGCTTCGCGAAATGGCCGTGCTGGGCCAGGGCGATGACGTTGAACGGCAACTGCCGAGCCACCAGCGCCAGGGTGAGGTCTGGCTGCTGCGCGCCGCCCTGACCGAGGGCGCCGAAGGCTGGCTGGTGATTTCGGCCTGGCTGCAGCCCGGCCACATGAAACCCCTGCGCCGGGCGGGGGGATCGAGATGAAATTCTACCCCACGCAAAGCGCGGACCGGCCCGGCGCCTTCCGCACCCGCCCGGTCTTCATCGACGATCCGGCCTTCGGGCTGTTCCTGAACGCCCTGCCGGATGCCGTGGCACTGGTCGAAAGGGATGGCCGGATCCGGATGATCAACCTCGCGTTCGAGCGGCTGGTGGCCATAAGCCGGGCCGATCTTCTGGGCACCGACCTGTCCCGCCTGGCGCGCAATTGCGGCGAGATCATGCGCGACACCGCCGCGGCCCTGGCCCGGCTGCAGCGCTATCAGGGCGAATTCACCGCGCCCTCGGGCAAGCCCGCGACCCTTGGCCTGTCCTTGCTGCGCAGCGGCGACGGGCCGCCCTATGCCGGTCTTCTGGTCCTGCGCGAAGAGGGCGCCGGCCGGGCCGGGCCGGGGCGCGAGTTCCGCCTTGCCGCGGGCAAGGCCGGCACGGGCGATCTGGTGTTCGAAGGCGAATACGGCACCGTGCTGGAACAGGCCCGCAAGGCCGTTGCCGCCGGGCTGGCCACGCTGATTCTTGGCGAGACCGGAACCGGCAAGACCGCGCTGATCACCCATCTTCTGGGCGGCGATCCGCAGCGCCCGCTGGTGCATGTGCCCTGCCGGCAACTGACGGAAGAGAACTTCGACCGCGAGATGCTGGGCGTCCTGCCCGCAGCCGGCGACAAGGGCTGGAGCCGCGGCTATGCCCCCCGGGCCGATGGCGGCACGCTGTTTGTGGACGGGGTGGACGACCTGTCGCCCGGCCTTCAGGCCAGGATGCTTGCCATGCTGGAGGCGCCGGGAGACGCAGGTGCCAGATCCCGGAAGATGGCGCTGGTGGCCACGGCAAGCCGCCCGCTTGACGAACCCGCCAGCGATGCCCCGCCGCTGCGGGCCGACCTGCGGTTCCGGCTGTCGGGCATCACCCTCCACCTCCCCGCGCTGCGCGACGCGCCCGCGATGCTGGAGGCGCTGACGCAGGCCTTCCTGTCGCGCGTCAACGCCCGGCGCGATCCGCCGCTGCGCCTGTCGCCCGATTTCATGGCAAGAATGCAGGCGCATGACTTCCCCGGCAATATCCGCGAGTTGGAAAACATCATCGGCCAGGCCGGCATCCAGGCCGGGGCCCTGGCCTCGGCCGAGCATTTCACCGCCCCTTCGTCGCCGCCCGATCCCGCGCGCTATCTGCGCCGACCGGGCGGAAACCGCACCGACGCCTCGCTTAAGGAGCAGGTTCAATCCTTCGAGGACCGGGTGATCGCAAGCACGCTTGCGCGTCACCGCAGCAAGAGAAGCGCCGCCAGAGCGCTTGGAATCGACGTGGCGACCCTGATCCGGAAAACGTCGCGCAACCCGCATCCACCCAACAAGGAGATTGAAACATGAAAGCCGGAACACGCCTTGCCTCCCTTGCCCTGGGCGTCGCCGCCCTGGGCAGCGCCGCCGCCGCGCAGGAGCTGAACATCCTGACCTGGGAGGGCTACGCGCCCGAGTCGATCACCAAGCCCTTTGCCGAGGCGACGGGCTGCACCATCTCTGCCTCCTATGTCGGCTCGAACGACGATTTCGCGGCCAAGCTGGCGGCGGGTGGCGGCGTCTACGACGTCATCACGCCCTCCAGCGATACCGTGCAACTGCTGACGCTGGCGGGGTTCGTCGATCCGATCGATCCGGCCACGATCGAGAACTATGCCGGCATCTACCCCGAATTCGCGCAGAACCCGGCGCTGGTCAGCGACGGCACCACCTGGGCCGTGCCGCTGGTCTGGGGTTCGGTCTCGCTGATCTACCGCCCGGACAAGGTTTCCGGCACGCCGGATTCGATCGCGATCCTGTTCGACCCCGCCTATGCCGGCAAGATCTCGATGTGGGACGACAAGTCGGCCATCTACTGGGCGGCGCGCTATCTCGGTTATGACAATTTCTTCGACCTGACCGACGAACAGCTTGAGGCTGTGAAGGCCAAGCTGATCGAGCAGAAACCGCTGGTGCGGAAATACTGGGCCTCGGCCGGCGAACTGACCGAATTGATGGCCAATCAGGAGGTCTATGTCTCGAACGCCTGGACCGGCCTGACCTCGAAAGAGGTGAATGCGCTGAACAAGGGCTTCACCGTGGCCGAATTCAGCCCGAAGGAAAAGTCCGAGGGCTGGATGGATTCGATGATGCTGGTGAAGGACAGCCCGAACCAGGAGTGTGCGATAAAATACATGAGCTTCATGCAGTCGCCCGAGGGCCAGTGCGCGCTGGCCGCCTCGACGGGTTATTTCCCGGTGAACCCCGGCGCCGTCGAGGCCTGCATGGACGAGCAGACCAAGAAGGAACGCCAGGTCGGCAACATCGACTTCGTGAAAAGTCTGGTGATGTGGCAGCAGCCCGCCCGGCTCGACAAGTATATCGAGGTCTGGAATGCGGTGAAAGCCGCCCCGTAACGCCAGCCGGACCCGGGCGACGGCAGGTCCCGCCGTCGCCCACCATCGACAACGGGGTTTTCCAATGAGCAAGAACGCGATCGTGGCGCTGGAAGGCGTCACCAAATCCTATGGCGCGGTGCAGGCCCTGGGCCAGACCGACCTGGTGCTGGAAGAGGGCGAGTTCGTCACCCTGCTCGGCCCCTCGGGCTGCGGCAAGACCACGACCCTGCGCATGGTCGGCGGGTTCGAGTTTCCCACGACCGGCCGCATCCTGATCGACGGCCGCGACACGACCTATGCCGCACCTTTCGACCGGCCGGTGAATACGGTGTTTCAGGACTATGCGCTGTTTCCGCACATGACCGTGGCGCAGAACGTCCGCTACGGCCTGACCGTGCGGGGGGCAAAGCTGTCGGCATCCGAGGTCTCGGGCCGGGTCGATCATGCTTTGGCGCTGGTCGGCCTGACCAAGTTCGCAGACCGCCGGCCGGCCATGATGTCGGGCGGCCAGCGCCAGCGCGTCGCCATGGCCCGGGCCATCGCCCGCCGCCCGCGCGTGCTTTTGCTGGACGAGCCGCTGTCGGCGCTGGATGTGAAGCTGCGTGAGGGAATGCAGGTCGAGCTGAAGCGCATCCATCGCGAACTGGGCATCACCTTCCTGATGGTGACGCATGACCAGGGCGAGGCGATGGCCCTGTCGGACCGGGTTGTGGTGATGCAAGCGGGCCGGATTTGCCAGACCGGCAAGCCCGAAGATCTGTATGACAGCCCCGCAAGCCCCTATGTCGCCGATTTCATCGGCGGCGCAAACCTGATCAAGGGCGTCTGGCGCGGGCGCGAGGCCGGCCGTGACCGTCTGGCCCTGGGGCAGGACCGGGCCGAATTGCAGCGCGAGGGGCCGGCGGTGGCGGGCCTCGCCCCCGGCGCCGCGGTGCTGATCGGCCTCCGGCCGGACAACCTGCATCTGGGCGATGGCCCCAACGCCATCACCGGCGAGGTGGTCGAGGTCCTGTTCCGCGGCGACCGGATCCGCATCGAGTTCACCCCGGCAGGCATGGCCAGCCCGATCTATGCCGAAGTGCCGCGCGCCGCGCTGAAGAACCTGCAGAACCTTGGACCGGGATCGGCGGCGACGTTCCACATCGACGCCGGCGACATCCTGCTCTTTGCCGACGAGGCCGGAAAATGAGCGCACAATCCCCCCTTCTGCGCCGCTCGGCGCTGCCGTTCCTGGGGCTTTTTGCCCTGCCGCTGGGCTGGGCGCTGCTGTTTCTGATCGTGCCCTATGTGATCATGGTCGCGATCAGCTTCTGGACGCGGCAGTTTCCGCTGTTCGTGCCGGATTTCCAGTTCGGCAACTACCTGCAACTCTTCTCGGATCCGCAATATTACACCGTGATCCTGCGCACGGCGAAGATTGCGACGATGGTCACGGTGGCCGCGATCTGCCTCGGCTATCCGCTGGCCTATTTCCTGGTCTTCGTGATCAAGACCGAGCGGATGCGCGCCCTGCTCTACATGCTCGTCATCGTGCCGCTGTGGGTGTCCTACCTGCTGCGCACCTATACCTGGAAGACCATCCTCGGCACCGACGGGGCGCTGAACTCGGCCCTGAAATGGCTGGGGCTGATCGACCAGCCGATCAGCCTTTTCCTCTACAACCAGTGGTCGATGGTCATCACCCTGACCTATATCTTCATCCCCTTTGTGGTGATGCCGGTCTTTGCCGCGCTGGAAAACATCCCGCGCAACCTGATCGAGGCCTCCGAGGATCTGGGCATGCGGCCGTTCGGCACCTTCCTGCGGGTGATCCTGCCGCTGTCAGCCGGCGGCGTGATCGCGGGGGCGACCGTCACCTTCTGCCTGGCCTTCGGCGATTTCGTGGCGCCGGTGCTGGTCGGCGGGCCGGACGGCACGATGGTGGCCAACCTGCTGCAAAGCCAGTTCGGCGCCGCGCTCAACTGGCCGCTGGGGTCGGCACTGGCGACGGTGGTCCTGCTGATCGTGATGGCGCTGCTGTGGGTTTCGGCCCGGCTCGACCGCGCCGGCCGCGTGGCCTTGGGATAGGGGGCGGAAATGCGCAAACTTCTGTGGTGGCAAAAGGGGCTTTCGGCGCTGGCTCTGGCGGTGCTGGCCTTCCTCTATCTGCCCATCGTCGTGCTGATCATCTTTTCCTTCAACGACAGCCCGGTGATCTCGTTCCCGCTCTCGGGCTTCACGCTCGACTGGTATCGCGCCTTCCTGAACAATTCCGAGATCCTGCGGGCGCTCTGGAACAGCCTTTACGTGGCCTTCTTCGCCACGTTGCTGTCGGTCTCGATCGGCACACTGGCGGCGCTGGCGCTTTACCGGCACGAGTTTCCCGGCAAGAGGCTGTTCACCAATGTGATCCTGCTGCCGCTGAGCCTGCCGGGGCTGGTGACGGGTATCGCCATGCTGAACTTCTACAAGCAGATCGGCCTGCCGCAAAGCCTGACGGCGGTGATCATCGGCCATGCCACGGCGCTGATGGGAATCGTGGTCAGCCAGGTTCTGGTCCGTCTGGTGAAGATGAACCCGCGCCTTGCAGAGGCTTCGGCCGATCTGGGCGCGCGGCCGGTCGAAACCTTCTTCCGCGTGACCCTGCCCGAGATCCGCAGCGCGATCCTGGGGGCGGCCCTTCTGTGCTTCACGCTGTCCTTCGACGAAATTCCCGTCACCTACTTCCTGACCGGGCGCGAAGTGACCCTGCCGATCTACATCTATTCGACGCTGCGGCGCGGGATCACCCCGGAAATCAACGCCATCGGCACGGCGATCGTCGTCGCCTCCATCCTGCTTATCGTCCTGTCGATCGGGCTTCTGCGCGATCGACCCAAGAAATGACATCATCCAACAGGAGAAGATCATGACCGAACACACCCGCGATTTCTGGGCCAACCGCGCCCGGGCCGCCAAGCTGCGCACCCAGCACTTCATCGACGGCGCCTATGTGTCCTCGGCCAGCGGCCAGAGCTTTGCCACCGTCAACCCGGCCAATGGCGATGTGATCGCCTCCGTCGCCCGCGGTGGCCAGACCGAGGTGGACCGCGCCGTCGCCGTGGCGCGCAAGACCTTCAAGTCCGGCATCTGGCGGCGCATGGCACCGCGCGACCGCATGGCCGTGCTGGCAAGGCTCGCCGATCTGATCGAGGCCCATGCCGAGGAATTCGCCGTGCTCGACAGCATGGACATGGGCAAGCCGGTCATGGACATGATGAATGGCGACGTCCCCTTCTCGGCCATGTCGATCCGGTATTTCGCCGAACTCGGCGACAAGATCGAGGGCACCGTGACGGCCACGGACGAGACGGCGCTGCATTACATCCTGCGTCAGCCGCTGGGCGTCGTCGGCATCATCGTGCCGTGGAACTATCCGCTGATGATGGCGGCATGGAAGCTGGGGCCGGCGCTTGTCACCGGCAATTCGGTGGTGCTGAAACCGGCGGAACAAAGCCCGCTGTCGGCCGGCCTTCTGGCGGAACTGTTCATCGAGGCGGGCGGCCCGCCCGGCGTGCTGAACGTCGTCCAGGGCCTGGGCGAAGAGGTCGGCAAGGCGCTGGCGCTGCACATGGATGTCGACAAGATCGCCTTCACCGGCTCGACCGAGGTCGGCAAGCTGCTGATGGTCTATGCCGGCCAGTCGAACATGAAGCGCGTCACGACCGAATGCGGCGGCAAGACGCCGCAGATCATCCTGGGCGACTGGGACGATCTGGAGACGGCAGCAACCTATGCCGTCAACGGCATCTTCGGCAATCAGGGCGAGGTCTGCAACGCCGGCTCGCGCATTCTGGTCGAGCGCAGCCTGCATGACGAATTCGTCGCGAAATTCGCCGAGATCACGGCCAGGACCTTCGTTCTCGGCGATCCGCTCGATCCCGCGACCACGATGGGTCCGCTGGTCACGGCGCAGCACCGCGACCGGGTGATGGGCTATATCCAGACCGGCAAGGCCGAGGGCGGGCGGCTGGCCTTCGGCGGCGGCGCCCCGGCGACGCTGGCCAAGGGCGCCTATGTGGAGCCGACGCTGTTCACCGGCGTCACACCCGCGATGACCATCGCCCGGGAAGAGATCTTCGGCCCGGTGGCGGCGATCATGCCGGTCGAAGGGCTGGATCAGGCGCTGGAAATCGCCAATGACTCGATCTACGGCCTTGCCGCCTCGGTCTGGACCCGCGATCTGGTCAAGGCGCACCGCTTCGGCCGCGAGATGGAGGCGGGGGTCTGCTGGGTCAACTGCTTCGATCATGGCGACATGACCTCGATCTGGGGCGGCTTCAAGCAGACCGGCAACGGCCGCGACAAATGCGCGGAGGCGCTGACGCAATACACCCAGACCAAATCGGTCTGGATCAACCTGGGCTGATCCCCGGGGCCGGTGCCTGTCGCCCAGCCGGGCGGCAGGCATCGCCCGCCCCCCCTTGCGTGAAGGCGGTGCATTTCGCAATTGCCAAGTTCGCGGATATTTCTGACGATGGCCTTCCTGCGGGATTGCTGGCTGTGATGTGCAAGGGCCGTCGATCGTCTCGGCCATGGGTGTGAGCCGGCGGAAAGAGGGACAAAATGACCGAGAGAACGCGGCTTCGTGGTCTGAGCGAGATCTTCACCTATCTTCGCAAGAACGAAACGCCGATCTATGTGATCACACCCACACCCTTCAGCCTGCTTGGTCTTGACCAATGGGTCGGATCGCTGGAGTTCGTGAATTACTTCGACATATTTGAAGGCGCACATCCGCGCGTCTTCGTGCCGACCCGCGCCGGCCCGCAGGATTTCAACTCGATGGAGGATGTCGCCAATTATCTGGTGCAGCATCCCGAATTCGTCGCCAGGGCCAACCGCCGCCCGCGGGGCAAGGCGATCTTCGTCATGTTCGACGACCGCACCGAGGCGCTGTGCGAGGAGACCGGCGTCGACATCGCGCTGCCGCCGGCGGTGCTGCGCAACCGGCTGGATTCCAAGATCGAGACCACGCGGCTTGGCAATGAGGCCGGCGTGGCCAGCGCGCCGAACTGCTTTGCCGAGGCCGCCACCTACCGGGAGCTTTGCGAGGCGGCGACGGCTGCCAATCTCGGCACCGATCTGGTGGTGCAGACGCCCTATGGCGACAGCGGCCGCACGACGTTCTTCATCAAGTCCGAGGCAGACTGGGAGAAATACAAGGCCAAGATCATCGGCCAGCAGCTGAAGGTGATGAAGCGGCTCAATCACCTGCCCGGCACGATTGAGGGCTGCGCCACCCGCCACGGCACGCTGGTCGGCCCGGTGATGACCGATATCACCGGATTCGAGGAACTGACCCCCTACAAGGGCGGCTGGTGCGGCAACGACATTTCGCCGACCGTTCTCGATCCCGGAATTCCTGAAAAGGTGCGCGACATGGCGCGCAAGTTCGGCGACCGGCTCTATGCCGAGGGCTACAAGGGCGTGTTCTGTGTCGACTTCCTGCTCGATACCGACACGAACGAGGTCTATCTCGGAGAATTGAACCCGCGGGTTTCCGGTGCGACGCCGCCGACCAACCTGATCACCACCACCTATGGAGGCTGCCCGCTGTTCCTGTTCCACTTGCTGGAATTCATGGATGTCGATTACGAGATCGACCTGAACGAAATCCAGAACCGCTGGACCGATTACGATCACTGGTCGCAACTGATCATCAAGCAGTCCGACGACAAGGTTGAACTGATCATCGAGGCGCCGAGATCGGGGATCTGGCGGATGGACAGGGACGGCGGGATCGCCTTCGTCCGCCCCGCGCTGAACATCGGCAGTGTTGCAGACGAGGACGAAGCCTTCTATCTCCGCGTCTATGGTGTCGGAGAGTACTGTTACCACGGGGCCGATCTGGGCTGCCTGCTGACCCGCGGGCGGATGCAGTCGGACCGGCGGCAACTGCTGCAGCGGGCCAAGGATTGGGGGGCGGGGATCAAGGGCGCGTTCAGAAGTGTCGCGCTGATGCCCAAGCCGCCGATCAACCCGCCGACCGACGTGACCGACGGGAAGTGGTTCTGATCCGCAGGACCGCAGGACAGGAGAACCGATGGCGCTGGAACTGGCATTTCGCAGCCTGGAAGAACAGATGCCGGGCGAGGCCTGGCGGCTGGTCTTCCAGCATGGCTGGCCGGGCTGGCGCGAATGGTTCCTGCAACGCGGCGGTGCCGGCGGGCCGACCCTGACGCAATCGCGCCAGGCGCTGCGCCGCCACATGCCGGAACTGGAACCGATCTGGGAAAACCTTGTCGCCGTGGCGGGGGCGGACGAGACGGCGGCGCAGTTTCTGACCTTCTGGAACCCGCCGCGCTATCTGGTCAATTGCAGCCAGGCGGTCATCCTAGACCGCGACGGCCCGATGCTGATCCGCAATTACGACCTCGACCCCGCCCTGAACGAGGCCACGGTCTACCGGACCGGCTGGCAGGCGCGGCAGGTCATGGGCATGGTCGAGGGGATGGCGGGGCTGGCCGACGGCATGAACGATGCCGGCCTGGCGGTCTCGCTGACCTTCGGCGGGCGGATCGAGATTGGCCGCGGCTTCGGCATCCCGCTGGTGATCCGCTATCTGCTGGAAGTCTGCGCCGATGTCGACGAGGCGCTGGAGGTGCTGCGCCACCTGCCGTCGCATATGTCCTACAACCTGACGCTGCTCGATCGCGGCGGCAACTGGGCGACGGTGATGCTGGCGCCGGACCGCCCGCCGATCGTCACCCGGCACAGATTCGCGACCAACCATCAGCTTGGGGTCGAATGGCCCAGACATGCGCAGGAGACCCTGACGCTGGAGCGGGCGGAGCGCCTGGCACGGCTGACGGCCGATCCGGGCGTGGGCAGGGCCGAGGCGGCGCACGCCTTCCTTGCCCCGCCGCTTTTCGCCCGGGGCTATGACAGGGGCTTCGGCACCGTCTATACCGCCGCCTATCGCCCGCAATCGGGGCTCATGACCCTGTTCTGGCCCGATGGCACCAGCCAGAGCTGGAGCTTCGCCGACTTCCCCGCGCGCCGCTTTCGCATCCGCTATGGCGGCGAGGCCGCGTTGCCTGGCGCCCCTGCGGCGGCCGGCTGGCCGACACGGGCGGGACTTGCGGGCCAGTTGCCGCCCGCGTCCTGGACGCGATGACCCTTGCAATCCGGCCCGCCGGGCCAGAAACGGAAACGGGAACAGACCATGAGCAGATTTGCTGTCGCCGGCATCCAGATGCACATCGGCATGGGCGACAATTTCGCCGAGATGCGCCGGCGTGTCGAACTGCTGATGTACCTCTACCCCTGGGTGGAGATGGCCGTCTTCAGCGAGTTGACGGCCTATGGCCCCAACCACGCCCTGGCCGAGGAGATGGATGGCAAGTTCGAGACGGAATGCCGCGAACTTGCCCGCAAGCACAAGCTCTGGCTGATGCCGGGCTCCTATTTCGAAAAGCGCGACGGCCAGATCCACAACACCGCCCCCGTCATCAGCCCCGAGGGCGAGATCGTCACCCGCTATCGCAAGATGTTCCCCTTTACCCCCTATGAACAGGGGGTCACGCCGGGAACCGAATTCTGCGTCTTCGACGTGCCCCGCGTCGGCCGCTTCGGCCTGTCGATCTGCTATGACATGTGGTTTCCCGAACTGACCCGGACGCTGGTCGACATGGGGGCCGAGGTGATCCTCAACCCCGTCCTTGCGAGCTTCGTCGACCGGCCGTCCGATCTGGCGATCGTCCAGGCGTCGGCGGCGATGTTCCAGTCGGTCATCTTCAGCATCAACGGGCTTTATGCCGGCGGCAACGGCTATTCGCTGGTCGTCGATTCCACCGGGCGGATCCTCCATCGCGGCAATGTGCAGGAAGAACTGATCCCGCTGGAGGTGGATTTCGACAGCATCCGCCACCAGCGCCGGCAAGGCATCCTGAACATGGGCCAGCCGCTCAAAAGCTTCCGCGACCGGCCGGTGCAATTCCCCGTCTATGCCGAGGGCCACAGGTCGGAATATCTGGATTCGCTCGGCCCCCTGGTCAAGGCAGGGCGGCCGGACCGGACCGGGCCGAAGTAACCCGGCCACGCCGGAATCCGCGGCGCTTCGCCGTGAACGGATCGGGCGGCCCGCGGGCAAGCCCCCGTGACATGAAACCCCGCGGCGCCATATGTCCTGAAAGCCTTGCGGCAACCCTCTGCAACACCGGCCTGCGGGCCGGCTTTCGCGAGGCACGGCATCTTTCCCGCGCCGTACCGCCAAGCGGGCGATGGATACGCCGGCGAACCGATCGACGGGCGGCTCCTTGGGGTGCGGAGCCGCCTGCCGATATCCGGCTCATGCGATCAGGAAATCCGCCGACACCAGATCGTTTGCGTTGTCCACGGTCGCCACCTGCAAGTCGAAATCGGCGGTGCCCGAGCCATCCAGGTCGACCTCCAGCAGACCCGCGCCAACATAGCGCACCTGGGTCTCACCCGTATAGCTGAAGGCGCCGCTTTCGATGTAGGACACGGTACCGTACCCGCCAGCAAGCGCGATCCGGTCCCCACCCCACTGAGCCTGGCCGGAAAAGTCATCAATATAATTGATGTAGGTGGAAACTCCGTCAATCACGAACGTGTCGTCGCCCTCACCGCCGTAAAGCGTGTCGTTGCCGGCATCGCCATAAAGCGTGTCGTCACCCGCACCGCCGCTGAGCGTGTCATCACCCAGGCCGCCATAGAGCGTGTCGTTGCCGGCATCGCCCCGGAGCGTGTCCTCGCCGGCATCGCCATAAAGCCTGTCGTCGCCGTCATAGCCATAAAGCGAGTCGTCGCCGTCATTGCCCGAGAGCGAGTCGTTGCCCTCACCGCCGTAAAGCGCGTCGTTGCCGGCATCGCCATAAAGCGTGTCGTCACCCGCACCGCCGCTGAGCGTGTCATCACCCAGGCCGCCATAGAGCGTGTCGTTGCCGGCATCGCCCCGGAGCGTGTCCTCGCCGGCATCGCCATAAAGCCTGTCGTCGCCGTCATAGCCATAAAGCGAGTCGTCGCCGTCATTGCCCGAGAGCGAGTCGTTGCCCTCACCGCCGTAAAGCGCGTCGTTGCCGGCATCGCCATAAAGCGTGTCGTCACCCGCACCGCCGCTGAGCATGTCATCGCCCGCACCGCCATCCATCCCGTCATTGCCGGTGCCGCCATACAGCGTGTCGTTGCCGGCCGCGCCGTAAAGCGTGTCATTGCCATCCAGCGCCTCCAGCCAGTTGCTGCCAATGTTGCCGATCATCCAATTCGCCAGCGTGTTGCCGCTGCCGGTCAGCCCCGCGCTGCCGAGAAGGACGAGGTTCTCGACATTCGCGCCCAGCGTGTAATCCACGCTGCTGTAGACCAGATCGGTGCCCAGGCCCGCCGCCTCGGCCACGACATCGCCCGAACCGTCGACGTAATAGCGGTCATCGCCCGCCCCGCCATTCATCGTGTCAGCGCCGGCGCCGCCGTCCAGCGTGTCGTTGCCGGCATCGCCCGTGAGCGAGTCGTCGCCGTCATTGCCCGAGAGCGAGTCGTTGCCCTCACCGCCGTAAAGCGTGTCGTTGCCGGCATCGCCCCAGAGCCTGTCCTCGCCGGCATCGCCATAAAGCGTGTCGTCGCCGTCATTGCCCGAGAGCGAGTCGTCGCCGTCATAGCCCGAGAGCGAGTCGAGGCCATCCTGGCCATAGAGCGTGTCGTTGCCCTCACCGCCGTAAAGCGCGTCGTTGCCGGCATCGCCATAAAGCGCGTCGTCACCCACACCGCCGCTGAGCATGTCATCACCCAGGCCGCCATCCAGCATGTCGTTGCCCTCATTGCTTGTGAGCGCGTCGTTGCCATCACCGCCCAGCAAGGTATCCGCCGCCGACCCGGCATACAAATCGTCGTTGCCCGCGCCGCCATAGAGCACGTTGCTGCCGTCATTGCCGACCAGGAAGTCATCACCCAGATTGCCCAGCAACGTGTCGTCGCCGTCAAGACCACGTATCGTGTCATTGTCGGCGTCGCCATCCAGCGAGTCGTTGCCGGCACCGCCATTCAGCATGTCGTTGCCCTCATCGCCGTAAAGCGTGTCGTTGCCGGCATCGCCATAAAGCGTGTCGTCACCCACACCGCCGCTGAGCGTGTCATCACTCAGGCCGCCATAGAGCGTGTCGTTGCCGGCATTGCCCCAGAGCAAGTCGTTGCCGGCATCGCCCGAGAGCGAGTCGTCGCCGTCATTGCCCTGAACCTCGTCGTTGCCCGCACCGCCGTAAAGCATGTCGTTGCCGGCATTGCCCCAGAGCGAGTCGTCGCCGTCATTGCCCGAGAGCGAGTCGTTGCCCTCACCGCCGTAAAGCGTGTCGTTGCCGGCATCGCCATAAAGCGTGTCGTCACCCACACCGCCGCTGAGCATGTCATCACCCAGGCCGCCATACATCCTGTCATTGCCGGTGCCGCCGTCCAGCGTGTCGTTGCCGGCCGCGCCGTAAAGCGTGTCATTGCCATCCAGCCCGCTCAGCGAGTTGTTGCCATTGTTGCCGACCATCGAATTCGCCAGCGTGTTGCCGGTGCCGGTCAGCCCCGCGCTGCCGAGAAGGACGAGGTTCTCGACATTCGCCCCCAGCGTGTAACCGATGCTGCTGTAGACCAGATCGGTGCCCAGGCCCGCCGCCTCGGCCACCACATCGCCCGAACCGTCGACGTAATAACGGTCATCGCCCGCACCGCCATACATCCTGTCATTGCCGGTGCCGCCGTCCAGCGTGTCATTGCCGGTCGCGCCGTA
>JBDHSO010000055.1:0-20484 GCA_039808125.1 Rhodobacter sp.
CTCCGATATCCAGCGCAAGCGTGGGATCGGCTATAACAAGGCCGCGCGGCTGGTCGAACAGATGGAGGAGCAGGGCGTCGTCACCCCGGCCAACCATGTCGGCAAGCGCGAGATCCTGATCCCCGAGGCGTAAACAGTCGCAGGCCGCAAAGGATCGGAAGATGAACCCGCGGATGGCGATCCTCTATCACTATTACGAGGCTGATCCCCGCTATCGCGACAATCTGATCCAGTTGCTGGCGCTGACCGTGGATCTCGGTCATCCAATCCATATCGCCGCGGCCTCGCCGCTGCCGCCGGGGGTCGAGGGACTGCCGGGCGTCACCCTGCGGACGGTCCGTAACCACGGCTACGATTTCGGCGGCCATGCGGCCACGCTGGCGGCGCTCGGGTCCCAGATCGGCGACTATGACGCGGTGGTCTTCGCCAATTGTTCGGTCCGCGGGCCGTTTCTGCAACAGGGCCAGTCGGCGGACTGGACCCGGATTTTCACCGACCGGTTGGCGGCCGGCGCCGATCTGGTGGGCGCCACCGCCTGCGACCTGAAGCTCGACAGCGATCTCGGGCGGCTGTTCCAGGCCCGCCACGGCCCGCGCGGCCGGCTCCTGCACATCCAGTCCACGGCCTATGCGCTGTCGCGCGCGGGGCTGGCGCGGCTGATCGGCGCCGGCTTCTATGACATTCCCGACAGTTACGGCAAACTCGACATCATCGCCGATTTCGAGATTCGCATGACAGACCTGATCCTTGGCGGCGGCGGGCGCGTCGAATGCCTGATGCCGGTCCTTGCCGGCGTCGATTTCCGGGCGCCCGATGTGCCGCGGTTTTCCACCTCGGACTTCGGCAACCTGATCGGGCCGGAGGATTTTCTCGGCCGTGCCCCCGATCCGGCCGAGACGCTGTTCGCCAAGGTGAACCTGCGCGATCAGGATCCCGGCCTTCTGGCGGCGCGCACCTATGGCGCGCTGGCGCTGAACCTGCCCCCCGGCCGGCGCGACTGGCCCCTGGTGGTCGATCTGATGCGCCGCTGCCGGGCCGAGGCCGAGGCCGTCGCCGCGCGGCATCTGGCGGCCCGCGACAGCCGCCTCTGGCGCCGGTTCCTGCGGCTGCGCCGCGGGATCGAACGGATCTGGCAGCGCCATCTCGGCGGCTGATTCCGCACGAATCCGCGAGGCATTCGCAGGAGGGATACCGCCGGTGCGACCGATAACCTATATCTGGGAAATGAACCGTCGCACCGCGCTTTTCGCCCCGCTCGCCCTTGTCCTGCTCGGCACACCCGCGTTGGCCGACAAACTGTCACTTGGCACGCTGTCGAAATATCTGAACGGCCTTGGCACGGTCGAATCCGATTTCACCCAGGTGAACAGCGACGGCACCGTCTCGACCGGCAAGATCTTCATCAAGCGGCCGGGCCGGGTGCGGTTCGAATATGCGCCGCCCGACAAGTCGCTGGTGCTGGCCAGCGCCGGCACGGTCGCAATCTTCGACAACAAGTCGAACCAGCCGCCTGAACAATATCCGCTGAAGAAGACGCCGCTGAACCTGATCCTTGGCGACAACATCGACCTGTCGCGGGCCAGGATGGTGGTCGGTCACCGCGCCGACGGCACCTCGACGCGGGTCACGGCGCAGGATCCCCAGCACCCCGAATACGGCACGATCGAACTGGTTTTCACCGGCAGCCCGGTCGAATTGCGGCAATGGATCATCACCGACGATCTGGGCAAGCAGACCACGGTGATCCTGGGCCAGATGGCCAAGGGCAAGAGCTATGGTGCCAGCTTCTTCTCGATCTCGGGCGAGATGAGCCGGCGCGGCCTCGGAAACTGACGCCCCGGTCCCGGTCCGGTCGGCAGGCCTGACCTGCGCGGCCGGCCGGCGTCAGCGGCAGGCCGCAAGCTGATCGCGATACATCACCGACCGCGCGCCGACGCGATCGGCCACGTCGACCAGCCAGGGCTTGGCCAGATAGCTTTGCTGGGAATAGCCGGTGCGGCCCTCGTGATAGGCCAGATACTGCGCTTCGGCATCGGTCTTGGGAATGCCCAGCCGCTGCGTCGTCTGGTCGAAATACCAGCCCATGAAATCGGTCGCATCCTCGATCCGGTCGCGCTTGGCGCCGCGGCCGCCGGCGGAATTCTGGTATTCCTCCCAGGTGCCGTTCAGCGCCTGGCTATAGCCATAGGCCGTACTCTGCCGTCCCATCGGGATGATCCCCAGCGCGAAGCGATGCGGGGTCTGGGCATTGCCGATGAACTTCGATTCCTGATGGATCACCGCCATCTGCACATGGATCGGCACGCCCCAGCGCCGTTCGGTCGCCTTCATCGCCCGCAGATACTGCGGCCGTTCCCGCACGATCGCACATGCGTCGTCGAGATTCCGGGGCGCGGAAAACTTGCCGCCGCCCCCGCAGGAAGCCAGCAGCAAAAGGACCAGCCCCGCACGGAGAAACCTGCTCATCTGCCCCTCGTGCGTCTTGTTTTGCCGCAAGTCTAGCGCAACTGCGCTGCGGGGGGAACGGGGTGCGGCTGCGACTTGTGCCGCCCCGCGAACACAAGACTGTGGGGATGAAGGCATCAGACTGTTTCCCGGCCCCTGCCGCATCCGCAATGGACAGCAGGGCGGCGGGGGATTAGTAACCAGACGCAGGGGAAGGGTGGACATGCTCAAGGCGGCGGCGAAATATCACATCGGCCAGGTGCTTCGTCATCGCAAGCATCCGTTCCGCGGTGTCGTCTTCGATGTCGATGCGATGTTCTCGAATACCGAGGAGTGGTATCAGAATATCCCCGAGGAAAGCCGCCCCTCCAAGGACCAGCCGTTCTATCACCTTCTGGCCGAGAACGACCAAAGCTATTACGTCGCCTATGTGTCCGAACAGAACCTCGTCCCCGACGACACGGGCGAGCCTGTCAGCCATCCCGATCTGTGCGATCTTTTCGGCGATTTCGAGAACGGGCGCTATCCGTTGCAGTTCAACCTGAACTGAGCGGCGCTAATCTTTTGCTAAGCGTTTCGCCCTAGCGTCGATCCCGGCAGGCAAGGGGGGCCGGGACGATGGCGCTGAAATCCGAAATCAGGGGCGATGTGCTGGTGATCCGGGCGGAACAGGCGCGGATTGATGCGGCCGGCGCAATCAGCTTCAAGGAAGCGATGCGCGATGTCGCGGCGGTGCCGGCGCCGCGGGTGATCCTCGACCTGTCGCAGGTGACGTTTCTCGATTCCTCGGGCCTTGGCGCCGTGGTCGCGGTGATGAAGCATCTGGCGCCAGCACGGCGGCTGGAACTGGCGGGCCTGACACCCACGGTCGAGAAGGTCTTTCGCCTGACGCGGATGGACAGTGTGTTCACCATTCATCCCTCGCTTGACCAGGGCCTCGGGCATGCCGGCGGATGACGGGCGGGCCGCCCGGCCGGCCGGCGTCTGCTATTCGATGGACGGTCGCGCCGATGCGGTTCGCGACGGGCTGCACCGCATGTTCGATGCGCCGCCGCTGTCGGGGCTGTCCGCCACCGCCCGCGGCACCGCCGAGATCGTTCTGGCCGAAGTGCTGAACAATATCGTCGAACATGCCTATGGCGACGCGGGCGGAACCATCCGCCTCTGCCTTGCGCTGCACGACGGGGGGCTCCTGTGCCGGACCGAGGACCGGGGCATGCCGATGCCCCAGGGCAGGTTGCCGCCCGGCATTCCGCCGGATCCCGCCCTGACGGCGGAGGGTGGGTATGGCTGGCATCTGATCCGCATGCTGGCCCGCAATCTTGGCTACAGCCGGGTTGCCGGAGTGAATTGCATCACCTTTCTTCTGCCGCTGGACGGCTAGCCCGGATTCGCACGACCGGCGGTCGCGCGGCGGGGGCAGCCCTGGCCGGGCCAATGGGGCGGTCGGGCGCATACTGTTTCCATTCTTGCGAAACTGACGCGAAAACGTCGCAATTTCCCCCTGAATTCGCCCCTCGGGCAGGGGCATATAGAACCTGTAGCTGCATAAAGCTTCACCTCGGCGCCGGGATCAACAGCCCCCACCCAGTTCCGGCGCCGGGGTTCTTCCTGCTCTTGGCAGGAGGCGCCGCGCCGCCTAGGCTCCGTCGAAAGGAGTCTCCGATGCGCGATTTCCATCTTCCCGGCCGATCCGCCGTTCTGGCCCAGAACGGCCTTTGCGCCACGTCGCACCCGCTGGCCGCCCTGACGGCGATCGATATCCTGAAGGCGGGCGGCACGGCCGCGGATGCCGCAATCGCCGCCGCCATGGTCCTGAACGTGGCCGAGCCGCAGATGTGCGGGCTGGGCGGGGACTGTTTCGTGCTGGTAAAGCCCGCCGGGGCCGAAGAGGTTCTGGCGCTCAACGGATCGGGCCGCGCGCCGGCGGCGCTGTCGGCCGCGGCGCTGCGGGCGCGCGGGCTGACGGCCATGCCGATTCGCGGCATCGAATCGGTCACGCTGCCCGGCGCCGTCGATGCGATGGTGCGGCTGGCCGGGCGCTTTGGCCGGATGGATCTTGGCCAGACGCTGGCCCCGGCGATCCATTACGCCGAAACCGGCGTGCCCGTCGCGGCGCGTGTCGCCTTCGACTGGGCCGAGGATGCCCCGGCCCTGCAGGGTGACGCCCGGCGCTTTTACAGCTTCGACGGGGCGGCACCCCGGGTCGGCCAGATTTTCCGGGCGCCGGGCCAGGCCGAGGTTCTGCGCCGCATCGCCCGCCATGGGCGCGCCGGCTTTTACGAGGGTGAGGTGGCCGAGGACATGATCGCCTCATTGCAGGCGCTGGGTGGCGGGCACAGCCTCGATGAGCTTGCCGCGACCGAAGCCGACTGGGGAGAACCCGTCGCCGGCAGCTATCGCGGGGTCGACCTGCTGGAGCATCCGCCGAACGGGCAGGGGGCGACCGCGATCCTGCTTCTGAAGATCCTGCAGCATTTCGATCTTGCGCGGCTCGATCCCTTCGGGGCCGAACGCGCGCATCTCGAGGCCGAGGCGACGAAACTGGCCTATGACGCCCGCAACCGCTTCATTGCCGATCCCGCGCAGATGGATCCGGCGCGGCTGGCAAGCTTCGTTTCGGATGCGATGGCAGCGCGGCTGGCCGCGCTGATCGACCCGGCCCGCGCCATGCCGGCGGCAGCGCCCCTGACCGAGGCGATCCACCGCGATACCGTCTATCTGACCGTGGTCGACCGTGACCGGATGGCGGTGTCGCTGATCTATTCGACCTTCTGGGGTTTCGGCGCGGGCCTTGCCTCGGCGAGGTTCGGCATCAATTTCCAGAACCGCGGCGCGGGATTCAGTCTGACCCCAGGCCACCCGAACGAAGCCGGGCCGGGAAAGCGCCCGATGCATACGATCATTCCGGCCATGCTGCGGAAGGACGGGCGGATCACGATGCCCTTCGGGGTGATGGGCGGCGGCTATCAGCCCTGCGGCCATGCGCGGCTGGTCTCCAACCTTGTCGATTACGGGATGGATCTGCAAACGGCCATCGACGGCCCGCGCAGCTTTGCCGATGCCGAGGGGCTGGAGGTCGAGCGCGGCTATTCCGGGGCCACGCGGGCGCGCCTGTCGGAGATCGGCCATCGGGTGACGGTCCCGCACACGCCGCTGGGCGGGGCGCAGGCGATTGTGATCGGCGAGGATGGCGTCCTGACAGGCGGGTCCGATCCGCGCAAGGACGGTTGCGCTTTGGGGTATTGAGGATGGATCACGCCGCCGCCACCCGCGAGATACTGGCCCTGACCCATGGCGAGACCGATGCCGTCGCGCTGATGGCGACTCTGGCCTGCGAGATCCACCGCGTGCATCCCTTGTCCGACTGGACCGGCTTTTACCGCGTGGTGGCGCCGGATCTGCTGAAGATCGGCCCCTATCAGGGCGGGCACGGTTGCCTTGTCATCCCGTTCTCTCGCGGGGTCTGCGGGGCCTGCGCGCGCAGCGGCGAGGTCCAGAATGTGCCCGATGTCGAGGCTTTTCCGGGGCATATCGCCTGCTCCTCGTCGACGCGGTCGGAACTGGTGATCCCGGTCAGGAACGGCGCGGGCAGGCTTCTGGGGGTGCTCGATCTCGACAGCGACACGCCGGCGGCCTTTACCCCGGCCGACGAGGAGTGGCTGGTCCCGCTTCTGGCCCAGGTGTTCCGGGAGGCGGTCTGATGCGCGGCGCCTGTCTGTGCGGGGCGGTGGCCTTCGAGGCGGATCTGCCGCTGCGCCGGATGATCGCCTGCCACTGTACCCAGTGCCGCAAGCAATCGGGGCATTTCTGGGTGGCGACCTCGGTTCCTCACCCCGCCTTTCGCCTGACGCGGAACGAGGGGCTGGCCTGGTATCGCGCCAGCCTCGCCGCGACGCGGGGCTTTTGCCGCCGCTGCGGAAGTTTCCTGTTCTGGCAGGCCGAGGGCGAGGCGGAGATTTCGATTGCCGGCGGCGCGCTTGAAGGGGCGATCGGGCTGAAGATCGCGGAAAGCTGGTTTCACGAGGATGCCGGCGATTACTACGATCCCGCCGGCGGCCCGCCGCCGGAGCCGGTGTCGGCCGGGGGCAGGCCGGCGGGAAGCTGCCTTTGCGGGGCGAACCACTTTACCCTGCCGGGGCCGGTCGGCGAGGTGACGGCCTGCCATTGCACGCAATGCCGGAAATCCTCCGGTCACTATTCCGCCAGTTTCGACGCCGCGGAGGCGACGCTCGACTGGCGGGCAAGGCATCTGGCCGAATATGTCACGCCCGGCGGCGGGCAGCGCGGATTTTGCCCGGATTGCGGCAGTTCGCTCTATTTCCGGGCGGCGGACGGGAGCTTTTCCGTCGAGGCCGGCGCGATCGACGCGCCCGGCGGCGGGCGGCTCTGCGCCCATATCTTCGTGGCCGACAAGGGCGATTATTACGACCTGACCGATGGCCTGCCGCAATATCCCGGCTGGGATTGACCCGCCTCGCCCCCGCGCCTAGGTCTGCGGGGAAACTCGGGGCGGGGAAGGCAGGGCCGCATGGTAGAGATCACGCTTCTCGATGGCGGCATGGGGCAGGAGCTGATCGCCCGGTCCGGCAGCGATCCAGGCCCCCTTTGGGCGACGCGGGTGATGATGGATCATCCCGGACTCGTGAAGGCGATCCACGCCGATTACTTCGCGGCCGGCGCCAGCCTTGCCACCACCAATACCTACAACATCCTGCACGACCGGCTGGAACCCTTCGGTCTGGACGCATTCTATCATGCCCTGCACCTGCGCGCGCTGGCAGAGGCGCATGAGGCCCGGGCCGAGGCGGGGCGCGGGCTGATCGCGGGGTCGATGGGGCCGCTGGGCGAAAGCTATCGCCCCGATCTGGCGCCGCCGGTCGGGGAAGCGGCCGCGCTTTATGCCGAAAAGGCGGCGATCCTTGCCGCGCATGTCGATCTGATCCTGATCGAGACGATCTCCTCGCTCGATCTTGCCCGGGGCGCGCTGGCCGGGGCAAGGACCGCCGGCCTGCCGGTCTGGCTGTCGGTCTCCGTCGATGACCGCGACGGAAGCCGCCTGCGCTCGGGCGAGCCGGTGTCGGCCCTGGCCGGGGTGCTGGCGGATCATCCGGCCGAGGCCGTGCTGGCCAATTGCTCGATGCCCGAGGCGATGGCGGCGGCGCTGGCGGCGCTGAAGCCGCTCTGCCTGCCGTTCGGGGCTTATGCGAACGGGTTTTCCGAGATTTCCGGCCTGCCGCTGCCCGAGGGGGATGGCGCGCCGCGCTATTGCGCCCGCCACGATCTGACGCCGGACCGCTATACCGCCTTCGCGTTGCAATGGGTCGAGATGGGCGCGACGCTGGTTGGCGGCTGCTGCGAGGTGGGGCCGGCCCATATCCGCCACCTGCATGCCGCGCTGGTTGCGGCCGGCCATCGCCCGCTATGATTCCCGATTTCGTCTATGCGCCCCCCGACGAGCCGATCGCGATCCTGCACGAGGACCGTCACATTCTGGTCGTCGACAAGCCGGCCGGGTTGCTGTCGGTTCCGGGCAAGCTTGCGGGGCGCGAGGATTGCCTCCTGTCCCGGCTGGCGGCGCTGCGCTGGGATGCGCTGCTGGTCCACCGCCTGGACTGCGATACCTCGGGCGTGATGATCTTCGCCCGGACCAAGGCGGCCCAGGGCTTTCTGGGACAGGAGTTCGAGCAGCGGCGGGCGGCGAAGACCTATATCGCCCGGGTTGCGGGCGAGGTCGCGGGGGACAGCGGCCGCATCGACCTGCCGCTTTGCGCCGACTGGCAGAACCGGCCGCGGCAGATGGTCAGCCATGAGCATGGCCGCGCCGCCGTGACCGACTGGCGGGTGATCGGCCGGTCTCCCGGCGAGACGCGGGTGCGGCTGACGCCGTTGACCGGGCGCAGCCACCAGTTGCGCGTTCATATGCTGGAACTGGGCCACCCGATCCTTGGCGATCCGATCTATGCCACCGGCCCGGCCCGCGCGGCGCCCCGGCTGATGCTGCATGCCGAGACGCTGGCCCTGCACCATCCCGCCACCGGCGAAAGGGTGTCCTTCGCGGCCTCCTGTCCGTTCTGAGCCCGCCGCGCGGGGTGGCTGCGATGTTGAAACCGGCGATGGCTTTCAATTCGGGCGACATCGCGGCATGCTCGCGGCGTGCCATGCCCGTGGCATGCGGGCCTGCCGGCTCTGCAACCTTTTGAGGGACGATCCCGCCATGACAACCGGCTGCATCCTCTTGCATGAACGGCCCGGAACCGGCGGCGGGCCGGCGGTGGCAGCGCGGCGCGCGGCCGCGCGCAGCGGCGGCGGATCGCGATGACCGGCCCCTCGCCCCTGTCCCGCGCCGAACTGGATTTCCAGTTGTCGCCCAGCCTTTCGGCCCGGGACGCGGCCGGGGTTCTGGGGCGCCATGTCGCGGAAACCGCCGCGATCCTGGCCGCGCCCTCGGTCCGGGTCACGCGGGATCTGGCCTATGGTGCGGCGCCGGCCCGGCGGATCGACGTGATCCGCCCGCCGGGCAGGGGGCCTTTTCCCTGCCTTGCGTTTCTACATGGCGGCTTCTGGCAGGAAGGGTCCAAGGCCGGATCGGGCTTTGCCGCCCGCGCCCTTGCCGCACAGGGTTGGGCCAGCGCGCTGATCGGCTATACGCTGGCGCCGGAGGCGACGCTGGGCGGCATCGTGGCCGAGGTTTCCACCGCGGTCGAGCATCTGGCGGCCCGGGCGGGGGAACTGGACCTCGACCCCCGGCGGATCGTTCTGGCGGGGCATTCTGCCGGCGCCCATCTGGCCGCCGCCACGCTCTGCGGCCGGGGCAGCGGTCAGGCGGCTGCGGCGATTGCGGGGGCGGTGCTGATCTCGGGCGTCTACGATCTGGCGCCGATCGCGGCCTCCTATGTGAACGATCTGGCCCGGATCACGCCGGACGAGGTGCGCGACCTGTCGTTGCTGGCGGCGCGGCCGCTGCATGATGTGCCGGTCCTGATCGTGGTCGGCAGTGCTGAAACCGATGCCTTCGTGCAGCAGTCGCTGACGCTGGCGGCGGCCTGGCGAGAGCGACCGGCGGCGACGGACCTCCTCCTCGTCCCCGGGCGCGATCATTTCGACATTCTCGACACGCTGGCCAACCCTTCCGGGCCGGCGTTCTGCGCCACCATGGCGATGGCGCCATAGCGGATCGGCGCGGGGCCTCAGCCCCGGGCGGGTTGCCGGCCCTTGCGGGCAAAGCGGCGGAAGTCGAAAGGGGCGGGATCGACACAGGGCGTCTTGCCCAGCACGATCTCGGCGGTCAGCCGCCCCGCGCCCGGGCCAAGCCCGAAGCCATGGCCGGAATAGCCGGTGCTGAGCGTCAGCCCCGGCAGGGCCTCGACGTTCGAGATCACCGGAACCGCATCGGGGGTGACGTCGATCAGCCCGGCCCAGCGCTCCACCGTCACCGACCGATCGAAGGCGGGCAGGACGCGCCGGATGTTGCGGCCGGCCCGGCCAAGGTCGTAATCCAGCGGCTTCGGATCGAGAATGCGCACGGTCTCGAAGGGCGAGACCTCATCCATCCGCCAAGGCCGCGACCAGCGCAATTCCTGCAGGAACCGCCGGCCCAGCCGAAGGCGGATGCTGCGCCATTCCTTGAAGAACCGCGGCATGAAATCGAAGAAGAAGCGAAAGCTGTCGGGAACGATCTGGGCCTCGTTCGACTGACCGAAGGCAATGTTGTAGCCGCCGTCCTCGCGCTTGCGCATGCCGAAGCCCGGCCCCTTGACCGAGACCTCGGGGCCGCCCTCCAGCGGGGCGGTGCGCATCACGTTGCCCAGCACCTTCAGTTGCGGCAGCCGGATGCCAAGCTGGCGGCACATCAGCCCCGACCAGACGCCCCCGGCAAGCACCACCTTCGGCGCCGCGATCCGGCCGCGCTCGGTGACGACGCCGGCGACGCGGCCGTCGCGCGTCTCGATCCCGCGCACGGCGCAATTCGTAAGCACCGTGCCGCCCAGCATCTGCACCCCGCGCGCGATGGCGGGGGCGGCAAGCGCCGGTTCGGCCCGGCCATCCGTGGGGGAATAGAGCGCGCCCTTCCAGGTTCCGGCCAGCCCCGGCACCAGTGCGGGCAGATCGCCGGGCGCCAGCACCCGGCAGTCGAGTTGCCATTCCCGCGCCTCCTCGGCCCAGGTGCGGGCTTCGCGCAGTTCGGCCTCGGTCTCGCACAGGCTCAGGATGCCGCATTCGTCAAAGCCGGTGTGACCGCCGACGAGTTCGTCCATCTCGCGCCAGAGCCGCAGGCTTTCGATGGCCAGCGGCAGTTCGCGGGCGTCGCGGCTCTGGGTGCGGCACCAGCCCCAGTTGCGGCTGGATTGTTCGGCGCCGATCTCGCCCTTTTCGCACAGGACGACCCGGACGCCGGCGCGGGCCAGAAACAGCGCCGAACAGACGCCGGCGATGCCGCCGCCGATCACCACGACATCCGCGGTTTCGGGCATTTCGGGGCTGGGGATGATCTTTTCGAGGGTCTGTGTCACGGCTGTCGGTTCCGTCGGCTTGGGAAAAGGGAAAGATTGTCGGGGGCGGGCGGTCAGGCGGCTTCCTTCCGTCGCTCGATCCGGGCGATGAGCCGGGACAAGGCGAAGGTCAGCACCACATAGATCACCGTCACCACGAGAAGGGGTTCATAGTCGCGAAAGGTCTGGGCGCGGATGTAATTGGCCATGCCCAGCAGATCCATCACAGTGATGGTCGAGGCGAGAACGGTCGATTTCAGCAGGATCACCGCCTCGCCCCCCAGCGCCGGCAGGGCGATGCGGGCCGCCCGCGGCAGCACGACCAGGCGCCAGACATGGATCCGGTGGAGGCCCAGCGACCGCGCCGCCTCGATCTCGCCCTTTGGCACCGCGCGGATGCCGCCGCGAAGGATCTCGGCCGAATAGGCGGCGCAGCTGATGATCAGCGCCACCAGCGCGTACCAATAGGCATCCTGCAGGATGGGCCAGACCATGCTTTTGCGAATCCAGCGGATTTGCGCCAGCAGCGTGCCGATCCCGTAATAGATGATGTAGAACTGCACCAGCAGCGGGGTGCCGCGGATGCAGGTCATGAAGATCACCGCCGTCCAGCGCGCGACACGTCCGCCCGCGCTGGCGGCGATGGCGATCGGTATGGCCAGAATCATGCCGATCGCCAGCGACAACAGCCACAGCGACAGCGTGATCCAGAGCGGCCTGATGAAATCGGGCAGGATGCGGATCAGGAAATCAAGCGACATCATGCCCCCCTGTCGAATCCGCGGTCCAGCCGCCGGGCGACCAGGGCGAAGACCGCGTTGGATGACAGGGTCAGCGCAAGGAAGATCACCGCGATGAAGACATAGAAGGTCAGGTACATGCGCGTTTCGCCCGCGACCATCTTTCCGGTGGCGAGGAGTTCGGCAAACCCCACCACGCTGACCAGCGAACTGTCCTTCAGCGTCGACTGCCAGAGGTTGTTCAGCCCGGGCAGGGCCAGGCGCATCATCAGCGGAAAGGTCACAAGCCGGAAACGCTGTACCGGCGACAGGGCCAGCGAGCGCGCGGCCTCGTCCATTCCGGGGGGCAGGGCCTGGATGGCGCCGCGGAAAACCTCGGTCATATAGGCGCCGAGGATGAAACCCAGGCAGAAGACGACGGCCGCAAAGCCGTTCAGCGTCATCGTGCCGGCCAGTCCCAGCACATTGAGCGTGGCATCGAAGAACCGCGTGCCGGTGTAATACAGAACGATGATCAGCAGCAGCGTCGGAATCGCGCGGATCAGCGTGGTATAGCCCTCGGCCAGCCAGTAGAGCGTGCGGTTGCCGCCCAGCTTTGCCCGCGCGCCCAGCAGCCCCAGCAGGATGCCGAGAAGGTAGGAGGCCAGTGAAATCCTGACCGTCAGCCAGGCCCCCTGAACAAAGGCCCAGCCCCAGCCGGTTTCGGAAAAGGAAACGAGGCTCCAGAAGCTTGTCTGCGAATAATCCATTTCCGGGCTCCGTCGGAACGGGGCGGCGGCACAGGGCCGCCGCATGCACCATGATCAGTCGGAACCGTAGGGGTCGAAGTTGAAGTATTTCTTCGCGATGGCGTCGTATTCGCCATTTTCGCGGATTTCCTTCAGCGCGGTGTTCAGCCGCTCCTGCAAGGCGGTATCGCCCTTGCGGATGCCGGCGCCGGCGCCCTTGCCCAGCAGCGGATCGACCGGGGTCACGCCCTTCATCTCGTACATTTCGCCGTCGGGGCTGTCGAGGAAGCGCTGCAGTTCCAGGATGTCGCCCATCGCCACGTCCAGACGGCCCGACGAAAGGTCGGCGATGATGTCGTCGGTGGTGTCGTAGAGTTTCACCGTTGCGGCATCGCCGTAGTAATGTTCGAAATAGGTGTAGAAGTTCGTGGCCTTCTTGATGCCGACGCTCTTGCCCTCGAACCCCTCGACCGAGATCGGCAGGTTCATCTCCTTTTCGGCGATATAGGCCGCCGGGCCGCGACGGTAGCGGTCGGAGAAGTCGATCACCTCCTCGCGCTGCGGCGTGATCGACATGCCGGTCCAGATGATGTCGATCTTGTTGGCCTGCAATGCCGGGATCATGCCGTCCCAGGCGATTTCGACAATCTCGCAATCGGCCTGCATATGGGTGCAGAGCGCCTCCATGATGTCATAGTCGAAGCCCGACCATTCGCCGGAGGGCGAGCGCGAGTTCCACGGCGGGAAGGGGGCGAGGTCGTAGCCCCAGCGAAGCTGGTCGGCCGCCGCTGCGGTGGCGCCTGTCGCGAAGACGGCTACCGCCGCCAGGATGCGAAGAAATTTCGGTGTCATCAAGGTCCTCCCGTTGGTTGCACTGTCTTGCGGCCGCAGGACCGGGGGGTTGGCCTTCGCCGGGCCATGCCGACAGGTTTGCGGGCCGCCTTGCTCGACTTTCCGGCCTGTGTCCGGGCGCTGCACGCCCTGGTTCGGCCGGGGGCGGAGGCGGTGCCGGATCATCTTGCCATCTAGTCGACTAGTTGACATTGAAATTTCACCGTGTCAATAGCAGTGTTGTAAGGGGCGGGATTTCTGCCCGCGCCAGAGCGCCGACGGCAGGCCCCGCGCGGGCCGGTCGAAGGCCGGATGCGACATTCCAAGGAGGACCGCCATGACCTTTCCGTCCGGCAGGTACGAGGCCATGACCTATGCCCGCTGCGGCGCCAGCGGCCTGCGGCTGCCGCGGCTGTCGCTGGGACTCTGGCAGAATTTCGGCGCGACGAGCCCGGTCGAAACCTCGCGCGCCCTGCTGCGCCGCGCCTTCGAGCGCGGGATTTGCCATTTCGATCTGGCGAACAACTACGGCCCGCCGCCCGGGCAGGCCGAAAGCCTCTTGGGCCAGTTGCTGACCACCGATTTCGCCGGCTATCGCGACGAGTTGCTGATTTCCACCAAGGCCGGCTATCCGATGTGGCCCGGCCCCTGGGGCGCGGGCGGGACGAAGAAACACCTGACCGCCAGTCTTGACCAGAGCCTGCGGCGGCTGGGTCTCGATTATGTCGATATCTTCTATTCCCACCGCTACGATGGCGAGACCCCGGTCGAAGAGACGGCCGAGGCGCTGGCCGGGCTGGTTCGCGCCGGCAAGGCGCTTTACATCGGCATCTCGTCCTACAACAGCGCGCGCACGGCCGAGGTGACTTCGGCGCTCGTCCGGCTGGGTGTCCCGCTGACGCTGCACCAGCCGAGCTATTCGCTGCTGAACCGCTGGATCGAGCGGGACGGCCTTCTGGACCGGCTGGAAGCGAGCGGCACCGGCTGCATCGTCTTTTCGCCGCTGGCGCAGGGGATGCTGACGGAGAAATACCTTGGCGGGCAGGTCCGGCCCGGCCGGGCCTCGCTGCGGGCCGAGTTCCTCAGCCCGGAAAATCTGGCGCGCATCCGCGCCCTGAACGACATTGCCGCGCGGCGCGGGCAGAGCCTGGCGCAGATGGCGCTGGCCTGGGTGCTGCGCGACCCTCGCGTGACCTCGGCCCTGATCGGTGCCAGCCGGCCCGAGCAGATCGACGACAGCCTCGGCGCGCTGGCCGGCCCGGAGTTTACCGCCGAAGACCTGACCGAGATCGACCTGCATGCGCAGGACGGCGGCGTGAATCTCTGGAAAGCCTCGGCGGAGCTTTGACATGCGGCAGACTTGGCGCTGGTTCGGCCCACAGGACACCGCTTCCGTCGATGCGATGCTTCAGGCGGGGGTGGAGGGCGTGGTCTCGGCCCTGCATCACATTGCGCCCGGCGCGGTGTGGACCCCCGATGAAATCGCCACCCGTCAGGCGATGATCGCCCGCAGGGCGGACGGCAGCGCCTCTGGCCTGGCCTGGGAAGTGGTGGAAAGCCTGCCGGTCTCGGAAGACATCAAGCGCCAGACCGGCGACTGGCGCGGCCATATCCGGGCCTGGCAGCAAAGCCTGCGCCACCTCTTCGCGGCCGGGATCGGGGTGGTCTGCTACAATTTCATGCCCGTCCTCGACTGGACGCGCACCGATCTGGCCTGGCGCGTCGCCTCCGGCGCGACCTGCATGCGCTTCGATCTGGTCGACTTCACCGCCTTCGACATCTTCATCCTGCAACGGCCGGGTGCGGCGGAAGACAGCGGCCCCGAACTGGCGGAAGCCGCGCGGCAGCGCCATGCCGGCATGACCGAGGCGCATCGCGTGCAGCTGTTGCGCAATGTGGTGTTCGGCCTGCCCGGATCCGCCGAAACGCTGGATCTGGATGGCGTGCGCGCGCATCTCGCGCTTTACGATGCCATCCCCGAATCCCGGCTGCGGGCCAATCTGGTCGACTTCCTGTCGGAAGTGGTGCCGCTGGCCGAAAGCCTTGGCATCCGGCTTTGCGCCCATCCCGACGACCCGCCCTTTCCGCTGCTGGGCCTGCCGCGCATCCTGTCGACCGAGGCGGATTACCGGCAGATGCTCGATGCCGTGCCGCTGGTTGCGAACGGGGTGACGCTGTGCACCGGATCGCTGGGCGCGCGGCCCGACAACGATCTGCCCGGCATGATGCGGCGCCTGGGCGAGAGGGTGCATTTCCTGCACCTGCGCAACGTCCGGCGCGAGGGGCCGGGTATTCCGGCCTCCTTCTACGAGGCCGAACATCTGGGCGGCGAAACCGATATGGTGGCGATGATCGCCGCCGTCCTGCGCGAGGAGGCGCGGCGCCGGCAGGACGGCCGGGCCGATGCATCCATCCCGATGCGCCCAGATCACGGCCAGGATCTGCTCGACGACCTGGGGCGCGGCGGCCAGCCCGGATACCCGCTGATCGGCCGCCTGCGCGGGCTGGCAGAACTGCGCGGCATCCTGCATGCCCTGTCGCATCCCGACGAGGGGATAGCCGCGCCGCGCGGCCGTGACGGCGCGTCGCCGGCGAACCCCGGTGCAGACCGCGCTTGACCTGCCGGCGCCGCACTTCTTAGCTGGACGGGCCGGTTCCCCGCCTGCCCCATGGGCGGGGAGCGGCCGTTCAGGACGTGAAAGAGACCCGATGGCCCTGCCCTCCGCCGCCGACAATGCCTCGTTCCAGGATCGGATCGGCGCCCTGCTTGCCCTTGACGAGACCGGAACCGAACCGCTGGCGCGACAACTGACGCGGGCGCTGCGCCGTGCCATCGTGACCACGCGCATCCTGCCCGGACAGATGTTGTCGGAACAGGAGATCGCCGGAACCCTGGGAATCAGCCGCCAGCCGGTCCGCGAGGCGATCATCAACCTGCGCGACCTTGGCCTGATCCGGGTGATGCCGCAGCGCGGCACGCGGGTGAACAAGATCTCGCTCCGCGCGGTCGAGGATGCGCGCTTCACGCGCGAGGCCATCGAATGCGCCGTGGTGCGCGAGGCGGCGCGGCTGCGCGACGATGCCGGTCTGGACGCGCTTCGCCGCGTGGCGGAAGAGCACCGCATTGCCGCCGAAGCGGTCGACAACGAGCGGTTTTTCACGCTGGACGAGGCGTTTCACCGCACCATCGCGACGCTGGCGCGGCGCCCGGCGGTCTGGGACACGATCGAGATGGTCAAGCCGCAGATGGACCGGGTGCGCTTTCTCGACATCGACACCGGTGAATCGATTCGGATGAACGTGTCCGAGCACGAGGCCGTGGTCGAGGCGATCGCCGCGGCCGACCCCGAAGCCGCGAGCGAAGTAATGGCGCGGCACCTGCGTTCGGTCCGCCCCACCGTCCTGCGTCTGCGCGACCGATTGCCCGAGATGTTCGAGGAGGACTGACGACGGCAGCCTGCCGCCGCGGTTCAGCCGAAGCGCCGCGCGGCCTTGCGCAGGCTTTCGTCCATCCCTTCTGCCAGCATCCCGGCCAGCGCCTCGCGAACCCCGTCGCGCCACAGCGGCGAGGCTGCGAGTTCGGCGGGAAGAAGCCCCGACAGCGCCGACAACTCTGCCTCCAGCGCCCGGGCGAGGGCGGCGTGATCCTCTGCCGTCGCGGCCGCCCGCGCGCGCGCCGTCGCGGCGGCAATCTCGTCCGCGCGCGGATCGTTCAGGTCGTAGGCCGCGCCGCCGTCCGTCATGCCAAGGCAATGGCGCATCCAGGCCGCGGTGATCCAGGCGAAACTGCCCGGATCGCGGCCGCCGGCCAGCGCCGCCACCGCCGGCTCGAAAATGCGCGGACCCAGCTTTTGCGTGCCGTCCATCGCGATCTGCGCCGTCCGGTGATGGATCGCGCGATTGGCAAAGCGGCGGAGCAGGCTGTCGGCATAGGCCGCCGTGTCGATCCCGGGCAGCGGGCCAAGCCCCGCCGCGACCCGCGCCATATGGCCGCGCAGAAGGCGCACCACCTCGGGGCGGGTCATCGCGGCGCCGACGGAATCAATCCCGGCGACCTGCCCTGCCCAGGCGATCAGCGAATGCGATCCGTTCAGCATGCCGAGCTTCATCTTCTCGAAGGGCGCCGCGTCCCGCACGAAGATCACGCCGGGCGACGCCTCCCAGGCGGGGCGGCCCTGGGGAAAGCGATCCTCGATCACCCATTGGCTGAAGGCTTCGGTCTCGACCGCGCAGGCGTCGAGAAGGCCGGTCAGCCGCGCGACCTCGGCTGCCAGGGCGGGGCCGGGGATCGGGGTGATCCGGTCGACCATGGTCGAGGGGAAGGCCACGTGGTCGCCGATCCAGCCGGCAAGGGCGGGGTCGACGCGGCCGGCGAAATCCATCACCGCCGTCCGCAACCGCGCGCCGTTCTCGGAAAGATTGTCGCAGCAGAGCACGGTGAAGGGCGGCAGCCCGGCTGCCCTGCGGGCCGCCAGCCCGGCCACCAGCAGGCCGATGACCCCGACCGGCCGGTCAGGCCGGGCGAGATCGGCGCGGATTTCGGGGTTTTCCGGGTCGATCCCGCCATCGGATGCAAAGCCATAAGCCTTTTCGGTGACGGTCAGGCTGACGATGCGGGTATCGACCGCCGCCATGCGCCGCTGCGTGGCGCCGGGCTGCGCGCGTTCGGCGAGCGTGCTGGCGATCGGCGCCATCAGCCGCGTCCGGCTCTGCGCGTCGTCGCGCTCCACCAGGGTGTAGAACCCGTCCTGCGCGCCCAGACCATGCGCCAGCGCCGTGCTGCGCAGGCTGACGGCGGTGATCAGCCAGTCCCCCGGCTCGGCCTCAAGCGCATCCTGCGTGGCCGGCGCCTGATGCGCCCGGTGAAAGGCGCCAAGGCCCAGATGGACGATGCCATGGCCGGCATTTTGCCGCCATCGGGGCAGCAGGCCCGCGGCTTCGAGTGTGCGCAATCCAAGGGTTTTCATGGTCTCCGTCGCTGGGCTGCGATCCTGCGGGGGCGGCCGTCTGCACCCGGCGCGGCCGGCGCCGCACAGTATGGCGCGGGGGCCGGTGAAAGGTCACGGCCAAATCAGCAGGTTCCGCCATTCGCGGCCCGGTGGCCGGGGGTTTCATCAATGCGCCGGCAGTCCGTCGGCAAGCCGGATCCACGGCATCCGCTCGTCCAGATGATCGTGCGCCGCGGGGGTGAACAGTTCGGGCCGGTCGTAGCTGCCGGCATGCAGATGGATTTCCTCCGCGCAGGCCGGCGACAGATAGGCCAGCGAACTTCCGCAGCGGGCGCAGAACAGGCGCGTCGCGCCCGAGGGGCCGGTATGGCGCGCGGGATCGGCGGCGGTCCAGCGCAGGGCCGCCGCAGCAAAGCCCGCGAAGGAGGTGAAACCCGAGCCGGTGAACCGGCGGCAACTGTCGCAATGGCAATGGTCCTGCCAGAGGGGTGGCGCATCGGCCTGCCACCGCGTCGCCCCGCACAGGCATCGGCCGGTCGGAAGCCCGGCGTTCAAGGCGTCAGGCCGAACAGGCGGGCGGCGATCACCGGGCCACGGCCCCGCAACTGCGCCCCGGTTTCGGTCAGGATCAGGTCGCCCTCGGCCATGTCGGTGCCGTTCACCGTGACCGGCCCCACGGCATAAAGCGCCAGCAGCCCGCCCGGGGGCAGATCGCTGCCGTCATGCTCGACCGTCACCTCGGGGCGGGGCAGGTTGCGGGCGGTCATCACGTTGAAATCGTCGGACTGCCGGCCGCCGCTTTCGCTGGCCTCGACCGGCAGGTCGCCCGGAAAGGCCACGGGGACCAGCAGGTCGCAGCGCAGCGAAAGGCCTTCGCCGCTGATCCGGAAGCCGGGGCCGCAGAGGACGGTCAGGCTCCGCTCGATTCCCGGAAACAGCGAAAACGGCCCGTCCTCGACCAGGCTCGCCCGCGACAGCCGGGCCAGCATGCTGCCATCGGCCGCATCGACCCGCCAGAGCTCGGTCGTGAGGCCGCGGCCGTTCTTCCAGGGTTGGCGGATGTAGTCGGCAGGGGTCAGATGACGCATGGTAAAACCGCAGGGGATGTCAGGGGTCGAGTGTCACCCGCCGCCGGCGTGAGCGCAAGCCGGTTCAGGAACCGGGAAGGTCGCGCGCCACCATCAGCGCCAGATCAGCGCGGCAACGGCCATCGCGCCGCCGGCGATCCCCAGTGCCACCGCCACCATGGCCACCCGATGCGCCCACCAGCCCGTCCGGGTGCTGCGCCCGAGGTCGAGCATCCGGGGAAAGGCGCGCTGGGTCAGTTCGGCCCGGCGACGAATCGAGAAGACATGCACCGCCCGGAACCCGCCGTCCTGCCAGACCGCCCGGAACCAGAGCGTGGCCCAGAGGAGCAGCGCGAGCCAGAGGCAGATCGCCGCCGCAACCAGGGTGAAACGGGACAACGGGTCGAGCATTGCCCGATGCTGCCCGCCGCCGGCCCGGCCTGCAAGTCAAAAGGCCCCGGGTTTCCCCGGGGCCTTCGCGGAAGGATCAGCCTTCGGCCGCCTCTTCCCTTTCCTTCTTCTCGGGCGGGATTTCCTCGCCCGTTTCCTGGTTCACCATCTTCATGCCGAGGCGCACCTTGCCGCGGTCGTCGAAGCCCAGAAGCTTGACCTTCACCTCCTGGCCTTCCTTCAGGATCTCGTTCGGGTGGTTCAGCCGCTTGTTGGCGATCTGGCTGACATGGACCAGCCCGTCACGCTTGCCGAAGAAGTTCACGAAGGCGCCGAAATCGACCAGCTTCACCACCTTGCCGGTGTAGATCTGGCCCTCTTCCGGCTCTGCCACGATCGACCAGATCATGTCATAGGCCTTCTTGATGGCCTTCTGGTCGTTCGAGGCGATCTTGATCGTGCCATCGTCGTTGATATCGACCTTGGCGCCCGAGGTTTCGACGATCTCGCGGATCACCTTGCCGCCCGAGCCGATCACTTCGCGGATCTTGTCGGTGGGGATGGTCATGGTCTCGATCTTCGGCGCATACTGGCTGAACGCCTGCGGGCCGGACAGGGCCTTGCCCATCTCGCCCAGGATATGCAGACGGCCGTCCTTGGCCTGCGCCAGCGCCTGCTTCATGATCTCGGGCGTGATGCCCGCAACCTTGATATCCATCTGCAGCGAGGTGATGCCCGCCTCGGTGCCGGCCACCTTGAAGTCCATGTCGCCGAGATGATCCTCGTCGCCGAGGATGTCGGTCAGCACGGCCCACTTGCCGTCATCTTCCAGGATCAGGCCC
>JBDHSO010000056.1:0-20447 GCA_039808125.1 Rhodobacter sp.
GGCAGGGCGTCGGGGTCGTCAACCAGCTTCAGGGCGAAGTTGTAGGCGGCGCGGAAGTCGCGCATGGCCTTGTTTGCCACCGTCGCGCCGTGGTCCACCGTCACCCGCCGGTGCTCGTCACGGGCAAAGCTGCGCCGCACGTCCGTTATGGGCGTGTCCGCCCACTTGCCCAGGTATCGGTCCATCCGCTCCATCATGTCTTGGATGGACCGCTCGACGCATCCCCAGGCGCGCATGTCGGCCCCGTATTCCTCGAACATCCGGCGCACGGTCCAAACCCCCGCGTCCCCCGAGGCGTCAGGCGGCGGCGCGTTCGGATTAATGCCGCGCTTGATGGTGTCCAGCACCGCGAGCGCACGGCTGCGGGCGTCGTCCAGCGTCATCTCCTCGGTGCCTCCGAGGGTGTGGCGGACTGTCTTGACCAGCACCTTCCGCCCGCGCGGCCCCTGCCAGAGGTCTCGCTGCACCTTGTAGGACTTGCTGCCCTTGTTCACGGCAACGAGGAGCCCCGTCACCTTCGCATCCCGGACAATGGCGGGCTTTCCCTCGTATGCGAGGGCCTTCACCCGCGCCTCTGTCAGCTTCTCTGGCATCCCATGTCCCTTTGCGAACCGTGTATCGGCCTGCCAGCGAACAGTAAACGAACCGGGAGGGGATCGGGCGGAGGTAGGCAGCTTAGGGCGAATTTATCTCCAATTGCCTGAAAACGCTACTGTTTATGGTGGACATGCGGGCAAAAAAGAGTTACAGTCCGCCGACTTCTAAGCAGTAGGTCAGGGGTTCGAGTCCTCCCGGGATCGCCAGACCTCTGCCTGGCGTGGCGCACGTCCCCGGAAGCTCCTGATTTTCAGCCGCAAGGCCGTCCGGTCGTTCGGCAGATCAGCCCAAGAATGATGCGGGTGGAGGTCTGGCGGTGGATTGCCGGGCCCCTCTCACAACCTCCCTCGAACGGTCGGCCAGCGTGCGCCCGGGTTAACGGGCCTTAACGCCTGCGATGCAGATTTGGCGGTATCCAAGATGGAGTTCCCCATGACCGACGCATTTCTGGCCGCGATCCGGCCGCTGTTCGGTGGCCGGCTGACGCAGCCGCAGATCGACGGATTGATCCGCCTGCAGGCGGCGACCGCAGGCCTGCCCGCCAGCCACGGCGCCTATATCCTGGCCACAGCTTTCCACGAGACTGCGGGTACGATGCAGCCGATCCGCGAATATGGCCGGGGCCGGGGGCGACGCTATGGCGCCGTCGATGCCACCGGCAAGGCGCCCTATGGCCGGGGCTATGTGCAGCTCACCTGGCGCGAGAACTATGTCCGGGCGGACCGGGAGCTTGGCCTGGGCGGGCGGCTGGCCGCGGATTACGATCTCGCGCTGGCGCCGGAACTGGCCGCCCGCATTCTGGTCGAGGGCATGCGCGAGGGCTGGTTCACCGGCCGCCGGCTGACCGACTACCTGCCCGGCGATTATGCCGGCGCGCGGCGTGTCGTGAACGGCACCGACCGCGCGGCCGAGATCGCCGCGCTGGCCCGCAGGTTCGAGGCGGCGCTGGCGGCCGGCGCGGCCCCGACGGCCGCTGCGGGACCTGCCGGGTTGTTGCGGGCACTGATTGCGGTGCTTGCCCGGATTCTGCTGCGGCTGGGGGCGAAAGCATGACGCTGGTGTCCGATTGGCGCCGGGCGCTGCGCTGGCATTCGACGCAGATCTTCGTGGCTCTGGCCGCGATCCCGCCCGTCTGGGCCGAGTTGCCGGCCGACCTGAAGGCCTATGTTCCCGAGACCTGGCGGCCGTGGATCGTGGCGGCGATCGCGGTGATCGGCATCCTTGGCCGGCTTCGGTCGCAGGACGATGCGTGATGCTGCGGCTGCTCTTGAACTGGCTGTCGGGCGGCATCGTGGCGCAATTCACCGGGCCGCTTCTCGAGGCCTACAAGGCGCGTCTTGCTGCCGGCACCGATGCCGACCGGCAGGAGGCCGATACGACCCTGCGCCGGATCGAGGCGGCGCGCGACCTCGCGCTGGCCGAGGCGACGGACCGGCGCTCGGCCACGCGGATCGGCCGGCTTCTGATCGTGGTGCCCTTCGGCCTGTGGTGGGCGGCGATCTTCGCCGTCTCGGTTGTCAACCCGCTGGCGGGCTGGTCGCTGGTGGTCCATGACCTGCCGCCGCGGGTCTGGGATGCCGCCATGGTGCTGATCCCGGCCATCGTGGTTGCCGATGCCGGCGCGCTGATCCTGCGCCGGCCGCGGCGCTAGGCGGTGCTCAGCCCTCGGACGGGGCGCCGCCTTCGAAGCGGTTGCCGCGGGAATAGTCACATGGCGCCTCCTGCATCTGCAGATGCAGGCCGGTCCCGGTGTAGGGGTGCGCCCGGGCGAGATCCTCGTCGAAGTCGATGCCGAGGCCCGGCGCCTCCGGCGGGATGACGTAGCCATCCTCCCAGCGGATCGTGTTGCGGATCAGCTTTTGGTGGAAGGCGCCGCCCTGTTCGATGGTTTCGAGGATCAGCAGGTTCGGGATCGACGCCGAAAGATGCAGGTTCGCCGCCCATTCCACCGGCCCGGCATAAAGATGCGGCGCCATTTCGGCGTTGAAGATCTCTGCCATGGCGGCAATCTTCTTCGCCTCCCAGATTCCACCCACGCGCCCCAGCGCCGGTTGCAGGATCTTCACCCCGCCGGCGCGCAGCAGCATGCCGAATTCCGTCTTGGTGGTCAGCCGCTCGCCCGTGGCGAGGGGGATGCGGACCTGGGCCGCGACCTCGGCAAATTCGAGCAGGTTGTCCGGCGGGATCGGCTCTTCGTACCAGAGCGGATTATAGGGTTCGATCTCGCGCCCGAGGCGGATCGCGCCGGGGGTCGAGAACTGCCCATGGGTGCCGAACAGCAGATCCGCCCGGTCGCCCACGGCCTCGCGGATCTTGGCGCAGAAGGCGACGGAGCGGAGAATGTCGGACATGGCCGGATTGTGGCCGCCGCGGATGGTATAGGGGCCGGCGGGATCGAACTTCACCGCGGTAAAGCCTTCTGCCACGCGCCTGGCCGCCGTTTCCGCCTGCCAGTCCGGGTTGGACCAGTATTCGGCATGATCCTGGCCCGGCTCGGGATAAAGATAGGTATAGCTGCGGACCCGCTCGTTCATCCGGCCGCCCAGCAGGGCCCAGACCGGCCGGTTGCGCGCCTTGCCCAGAATGTCCCAACAGGCGATCTCCAGCCCCGAGAAGGCGCCGATGACGGTCGGGTCGGGCCGCTGGGTGAAGCCGCTGGAATAGACGCGGCGAAACATCAGTTCGATGTTTTCGGGGCTTTCGCCCAGAAGATGGCGCTCGAATACATCCTCGATCACGGCGATCATGGCCTTCGGCCCGACCGTGGAGGCATAGCATTCGCCATAGCCGGTGATCCCGTCGTCGGTCGTCAGCCGGGGGAAAATCCAGTAGCGCCCGCCCCAGCCGGGTGCCGGGGGGGCGACAACGAAGATTTCGATATCCTTGAGTTTCATCGCCGGACTCCTTGTGGCGGCGGGGATGCGCTGCGCGGTGCAGCCAGCATCCCGGCGGCATGACTGTGACACGATGACGATAGGACGACATTTCCGCCGTAATGATCAGTATACGACAGAATGTGTCGCTCAGGGCGCATACGTTATTCCTGGGCGCAGCCGGCCCCGGGGGGCAAGGCGCGGCGGGTAGCGCGCGCCCGCGGCCGGTCCGGGCGCGGCATCACCCGCCGCCGCAGGCTGCCGGAACCTCAGCCATGGCCAATGCGGGCCAGAAAGGCCTGTACGGCGGCGGCATAATCCTCCGGTTTTTCCAGCATGGGGATATGCCCCGCACCGCGGATCAGCCTGAATTGCGCGCCGGGGATCAACTCTGCCGTCTCGCGCACCAGATCGGGTGGGGTGGAGCCGTCGTTCGCGCCGGCAAGGGCCAGCGTCGGCAGTTGCAGCATGGCGGTGGTCTCGTAGAAATCGGTGCCGGCGATGGCGGCGGCGCAACCGATCCAGCCCTCGGCAGAGCCGGCAAGGAACATGTCGCGCAGGGCGGGCATCGCCGGGTTCTCCTGCCAGCCGCGGCCGAGCCAGCGCTCCAGCGTCGCATCGGCGATGGCGACAAGGCCGCCTTCGCGCACCAGCGCGATGCGCTCCTGCCACTGCGCCGCAAGGCCGATCCGCGCCGCGGTGTTCGACAGCACCAGACCGCGCAGCAGATCCGGCCGCTTGACCGCCAGCCCCTGCGCGACCAGCCCGCCGATGGACAGGCCGAGGACGACCGCCTCCGTCATCGCGAAATGCTCGATCAGCCGTTCTGCGTCGCGGATCAGCGCGCCCATGGCATAGGGCGGCGCCGGGGTGTCGCTGGCGCCATGGCCGCGCAGGTCGAAGCGCAGGATGCGGTGGCGGGGCAGGCGGGCGACCAGCCCGTCCCAGATGTCGAGCTGCAGGCCAAGCGCATGGATCAGGACCAGCGGCCGGCCGGTTTCGGGGCCGTCTACCCGGGCATTTAGGCGAAGGTCGGGCAGAAAGATCGGAGCCATGGCCGCACCCGCGCTCAGCCCATGCCATCCAGCGCCGTGCCGAACAGCGCCGGATCGACATTGCCGCCGCTGATGACGCAGATCACCGTGTCCGGCAGATCCTCGGCGAAAACGGCTGCGGCCAGGGCGACGGCGCCGCCGGGTTCGGCCACCACCCGCAGATGCTGGAAGGCAAGCGTCATGGCGCGAAGCGCCTGGTCGTCGCTGACGGCAAGGCCCGGGCCGGCAAGGGCGGCCAGGATCGGCAGCGTCAGCCGGCCGGGGGCGGGCGTCAGGATCGCATCGCAGACCGACCCCGTGGCCCGCGCATTGCGCTGCGGGCTGCCGGCCGCCAGCGAACGGGCCATGTCGTCAAAGCCCTCGGGCTCGACCGTGCGCAGGCAAAGGGCGGGCGCGGCGGCGGCCAGCGCCAGTGCGATCCCGGCGGAAAGCCCGCCGCCGCCGCAGGGCACCAGCACTTCGGCCGCGTCTATTCCCGCCGCCGCGGCCTGCGCCGCGATCTCCAGCCCCGTGGTGCCCTGGCCCGCGATCACCTCCGGGTGGTCGAAGGGCGGGATCAGCGCCAGCCCGCGATCCACCGCCAGCCGGGCGGCAAGGGCATCGCGGTCCTCTGTCGCGCGGTCGTAAAGGACGACCTCGGCGCCATAGGCCCGGGTATTGGCGATCTTCACCTCCGGCGCATCCGAGGGCATCAGGATCACCGCCGTCATGCCATGGGCGGCGGCGGCATAGGCCACCCCCTGGGCATGGTTGCCCGAGGACATGGCCAGAACGCCCGGGGCCCCCGGCGGCAGGGCCGAGACCGCCGACCAGCCGCCGCGGGCCTTGAAACTGCCCGTCACCTGCAGGCATTCGGCCTTGACGAAGATGCGCCGCCCCGCGACCCGGTCAAGCAGCGGCGCGTTCAGAAGCGGCGTCGGCCGGATGGCATCGCCCATCCGGGCCCGGGCCGCGTGGATTGCCCCGATGTTCATTGCATTGCCGCCAGCCAGCGATGCAGCGCCGCCACCGCCTCGGGTTCGTCCAGAAAGGGCACATGGGCGCGGCCTGGCACCTCGGCCCGGATCAGGTCGGGGCGGATCGCGGCCATGCGGTCGGCGGCCTCGCGCGTCAGGAGGTCGGAATTCGCCCCGCGGATCAGCGCGACGGGCAGGCCTTCGGTCGCGCGCCAGTGCGGCATCAGATCCGGCGCCGGGCCGGAAAAGGCGGCGGCGAAGGCCTCGCGCAGGGCGGGATCGTAGCGCAGGTCAAGGCCGTCGGCCGTTTCGCGGTAAAGCCGGGCGGCGATGGCCCGCCAGCGGTCGGGCGCGATCCCCTCCACCCCCGGGCTGGTCGCGGCCAGCCGGGCCGCCATCTCGTCATGGGTCCGCGCCGCGGGGCGCAGGCCGATGTAATCGGCGATCCGGGCAAGGCCGGGGGGGTGAATCTCGGGACCGATGTCGTTCAGGCAGAGCCCGAGCAGGCGGTCCTTCGCGGTGGCGGCAAGCAGCAAGGCGATCAGGCCGCCGCGCGAGGTGCCAAGGACGGCGGCCTTTGGCAGCCCGAGATGGTCGAGCAGCGCCAGCGCATCGGCCGCCTCCTGCGGGACGGTATAGGTCGCGGGGCCGGTGAAGGTGCTTTCGCCGCGGCCGCGATAATCCATCCGGATCACCCGGCAGCCGGCCAGCGCGGGCAGGGCGTCGTCGAAATCCGCCTTGGTGCGGGTCAGTCCGGCCAGACACAGGACAGGCAGGCCGGCGCCCTGGTCGAGATAGGCAAGGCGCGCGCCATCCGCGGCGGTGAAGAAGAGGGTCATGGCAATTCCTGTTCCCGATCCCGTTCGGGGGCGCGGGAAAGGTGGCATGCCGCGCGGCGAAGGGGAAGGGCGAAGGGCGCGGGTTCGGGCCATCGTTCTGCCCCAGCGGCCTGTCCCGCGTGTCTGCGGCCCAGCCTGCCCCCCCCAAGGGGCCGACCCGCGGCCCCCGCCCCGCCCCCCCGGGGGTGCGGCCAATCGGCCGCGGCCGGCCGCGAAGGCTTGCCGCGCGGGGGCTGCCGGCATAAACGAGCCCGCGTCCCGGAACCGAAAGGCGATGCACATGGCCCGCAGCCCCAAGCCCGCAGACGACCGTGCCTCCTCGCGCCGCGTCAGGGCGCTGGGCGCGCTGGCACCGTTCCTGCGGCCCTATCGCGGCATGGCCGCGGCGGCGCTGGGCGCGCTTACCTTCACATCGGCGGTCAGCCTGGTCCTGCCTTTGGCGGTGCGCCGGGTGGTCGACGGGTTCAGCGCCGCCAATGTGGCGCTGCTGGACAAGTATTTCCTTGCCTTTCTGGGCATTGCCGCCCTTCTCGCGCTGGGCACGGGGCTGCGCTACTATGTCGTCACCCGGCTGGGCGAGCGGGTGGTGGCCGATATCCGCAATGCCGTCTTCGACCGTGCAACGCGGCTGTCGCCCGCCTTTTTCGAGCGGATTCTCTCGGGCGAGGTCCTGTCGCGCATCACCACGGACACCACGCTGATCCTGTCGGTCATCGGCTCGTCGGTCTCGGTCGCGCTGCGCAACCTGCTGCTGCTGCTGGGCGGGCTGGTGATGCTTCTGATCACGGCGGCCAAGCTGACCGGGCTTGTCCTGCTGATCGTTCCGGTGGTGGTGGTGCCGATCGTCGTCCTTGGCCGCCGGCTGCGGCGGCTGTCGCGCGAGAATCAGGACTGGATCGCGGATTCCTCGGGCATGGCGTCGGAATCGCTGCAGGCGATCCAGACCGTGCAGGCCTTCACGCATGAGGCCGAGACCCGCGCCGATTTCGCGCGGCTGACGGAAAAGAGCTTCGATTCGGCCCGGACGCGGATTCGCACCCGGGCGATCATGACGATGATCGTGATCTTTCTGGTCTTCGCGGGCGTCGTCGGCGTCCTCTGGATCGGGGCGCGCGACGTGCGTGCCGGCACGATGAGCGTCGGCGAAATGATCCAGTTCGTCATCTATGCGGTGATCGTCGCGGGATCGGTTGGCGCGCTGACCGAGATCTGGGGCGAATTGCAGCGCGCCGCCGGGGCGACCGAGCGGCTGGTCGAACTGCTGGAGGCGCCTGACGGCGTGCCCGATCCGGCCCAACCCCGGGCGCTGCCGCGCCCGGTGCGCGGCGAGATCGCGCTGGAGGATGTCAGCTTCCGCTATCCCACCCGCCCCGACACCTCGGCGCTGGACGACGTGTCGCTGACCGTGCGCCCGGGCGAGACGGTGGCGCTGGTCGGCCCCTCGGGCGCGGGCAAGACCACGGTGCTGCAACTGATCCTGCGGTTCTACGATCCGCAGGCGGGCCGCGTGACGCTGGACGGCGTGCCGCTGACCGAGATGGCCAAGACCGATTTCCGGCAGGCCCTGGCGCTGGTGCCGCAGGATCCGGTGATCTTCGCCATGTCGGCGCGCGACAACATCCGCTTCGGCCGCCCCGGGGCCAGCGATGCCGAGGTGGAGGCGGCGGCCCGCGCCGCGGCGGCGGACGAATTCCTGCGCGCGTTGCCGCAGGGGTATGACACCTGGCTGGGCGAGCGCGGAGTGATGCTGTCGGGCGGGCAGAAGCAGCGGGTGGCGATTGCCCGGGCGATCCTGCGCGATGCGCCGGTGCTGCTTCTGGACGAGGCGACCTCGGCGCTGGACGCGGAAAGCGAAAGCGCGGTGCAGGCCGCGGTCGAGCGGCTGTCGACCGGCCGGACTGTCGTCGTCGTGGCACACCGCCTGGCGACGGTGAAGCGCGCCGACCGCATCGTGGTCTTCGACAAGGGCCGCATCGTTGCCGAGGGCACGCATGACGCACTCGTCGCGGGTGGCGGGCTCTATGCGCGGCTGGCCCGGCTTCAGTTCACCGACGGTGCGGCCTGAGGCATCGCCGGGACCGGCGCACAGGTCTGACGTTGCGTTGCGGGCCGGCAATAGCGGTTGGCAAATGCCGGCCATGGCCTCACATTCCCATGACCCCCGCGGGAGAGGGGGGAGGGAAGGGGAGGACACCGATGGCCAGCAGCTACATCACCAGCGCCGACATGAGGGCGGTCGAGGCGGAATGCCCCTGGGCCGACCGCGACGTCGCGCGCACCATGTACGATTTCCTCGGCCGGACCCGGCGCGACCATGGCGCCCGGCCGGCGGTCAGCTACCAGCTGCTCTCCGCACCCGATGCGCCCAAGGTCACGGTCAGCTGGGACGAGTTGCACGCCCGTGTCACGCAGGCGGCGAACCTGTTCCGCAGCCTGGGCATCGGCCCCAAGGATGTGGTGGCCTATGTGTTGCCGAACACGATGGAAACCGTGGCCACCCTGCTGGGCGGCGCCGTGGCGGGGATCGTGAACCCGATCAACCCGCTGCTCGATCCCGAGCAGATCGGATCCATCCTGCGCGAGACGAAGGCGAAGGTCGTCGTCACGCTGAAGCCCTTTCCAAAAACCGACCTGGCCCAGAAGGTGGCCGAGGCGCTGACGCATGCGCCGGGCGTCACCACCGTGCTGGAAATCGACATGCTGGGCTATCTGACGGGGCTGAAGCGGCTGATCGTGCCCTTCCTGCGCCCGAAGAACCCGGTCGCGCACAAGGCCGCGGTGAAATCCTTCACCGCCGAGGCGGCGCGCCAGCCTTCGGACCGACTGACCTTCGAGGATCCGCAGGAAGACCGGGTGGCGGCCTATTTCCACACCGGCGGAACCACCGGCATGCCAAAGGTCGCGCAGCACAAGATCTCGGGCATGGTCTACAACGGCTGGCTGGGTGCGACGATGCTGTTCCGGCCGACCGATGTGGTGATGTGCCCGCTGCCGCTGTTCCATGTCTTTGCGGCCTATCCGGTCCTGATGTCGGTGATCGCGTCTGGTGCGCATGTGGTGTTCCCCACCCCGGCGGGCTACCGCGGCGAAGGTGTATTCGACAATTTCTGGAAGCTGATCGAACGCTATCGCTGCACCTATCTGATCACGGTGCCCACAGCGCTGGCCGCACTGATGCAGCGCCGGGTCGATGCCGACATTTCCAGCCTGAAGAGCGGCTTTTCCGGCTCGGCCCCGCTGCCGGTCGAGCTTTACAACCGCTTCAAGAAGGAGACCGGGGTCGAGATCGTCGAGGGCTACGGCCTGACCGAATGCACCTGCCTCGTCTCGGTCAATCCGCCCGAGGGGGTGAAGAAGATCGGCTCGGTCGGGCTGCCGTTCCCCTATACCCATGTCCGCATCCTGAACCGTGATGGCCAGGGCGGCTTTGTCGAGGCCGGGGTGGACGAGGTGGGCGAGATCTGCGTCGCCAACCCGGGGGTCTACGAAGGGTCGACCTATACCGAGGCCGACAAGAACCGCGACCTCTTTGCCGAGGGCCGGTTCCTGCGCACGGGCGATCTGGGCCGGCTTGATGCCGACGGCTATCTCTTCATCACCGGCCGGGCCAAGGATCTGATCATCCGCGGCGGCCACAACATCGACCCCGCGATGATCGAGGAGGCGCTGAGCGGTCATCCCGCGGTGGCGCTGGCGGGTGCGATCGGCCAGCCCGACCTGCATGCCGGCGAGCTGCCGGCGGTCTATGTCGAACTGGTCAAGGGCGCCTCGGTCACGGTCGCCGAGCTGATGGCCTTCTGCGAGGAGAAGGTGCCGGAACGCGCGGCGGTGCCGAAATACATCGAAATCCTGCCGGAACTGCCGAAAACCGCGGTGGGCAAGGTGTTCAAGCCCGATCTGCGGCGGATGGCGATCACCCGGGTCTATCAGAAGGCGCTGAAGGATGCCGGCCTGCCGGTCACGGTGGCCGAGGTGGTCGAGGACAAGAAGCGCGGCCTTGTCGCGCGGCTGTCGCGCCAGGGCGAGGCATCGGATGCGGATGTGCAGAAGGTGCTGGGCGGCTATACCCGGCCCTGGGAATGGGCGGCCTGAGGGCCGCCTGACCTGTCCGCGGGGGCCCGGCGCCTCGTGACGGGACTTTTCATTTGCGTGAATCGCCCCTTGCGGCACAAGGTGCCGTCAAGGGAAAGGAATACCGGGGTAGAAGACAATGATTTCCAGCAAGATTTTCACGGGCCTTGCCGTGGCGGCGGCCTTGGTGGCGCCGGCGGCGGCCCAGCAGTCCGAGGTGCTGTTCCAGCACAAGCACTGGAAGGTGGAACTGGTCGGATGGGATGACGGCACGGTCGGCTGTGTCGCCAGCGTCGAGGCGCCGGGCGAGATCTTCTCGATCTGGACCTTTGCCGACCAGTCGGTCCAGCTTCAGTTCTATTCGACGCAGTGGCAGTTCAATTCGGGCGATACCGCCGATCTTCAGGTGCAGGTCGACAAGCGCCCGCTGTGGAACCTGACCAATGCGAACCTGAACCAGAATTCGGTGCTGTTCACCCTGCCCGACAGCGACGATGGCGTCGATTTCATCATGGAAGTGGCCAAGGGCAACCGGCTTTATCTGCGCACGGCCGACGGCTCTCCGGTGCAGGATTATTCGCTCTCCGGCTCGCGCGCCTCGATCGAGGCGCTGGTGCAATGCGGCAACACGGTTTCGCAGCAGAACCCGAGCAATCCGTTCAACTGAAGGCGGCATCCGGGGCGCCGGCCCGGCCGGCGACCCCGCGCGCCTCGGGCTATTGCTGGTCCTTCAGAAGCAGCAGCAGCGCCACCACCGTCAGCGCCACGCCGACCGTGACCAGACCGGGCGGGTGCGGCCCCCCAAGCGCCAGTTCCCACAGGATCACCCAGCTCGGGACCAGATAGGTATAGGCCATCACCTTCGACGCTGGCAGCCGCAGCGCCGCATATTGCACCAGCGCGGTCGAGCCGGCGGTCGCGACGATGGAGATATAGGCCAGCGTCAGCCAGACGATGCCCGGCACCGCCCCCCAGTCGAGCGCCAGCAGCGGCGGCACGCCCCAGGGCAGCAGGATCACCGTTCCCGCGGCCATGGTGCCGAAGGCGAAGGCCAGCGCGCCCTCGCCCCGGTTCAGCCGCCGCACCATCACGGCATAAAGCGCGTGGGCGGCGCAGCCCCAGAAATAGATCTCCTCCCCCCGGCCGATTTCCAGCCGCAAGAGCGCCGCGGGATCGCCGCGAAAGATCACCCACAGCGCCCCCACGGCGCCCACGGCCAGCCCCAGCGCCATCCGCCCGGTCAGGCGCTGGCGCAGGACCAGCCAGCCGAAGCCGGCGGCGATCACCGGGGTCAGGGTGAAGACGGCGGCGGTCGGGACCGGGGCGGCGGTGCGCAGGCCCTCGAACATCAGGACGAAGTAGATCGCCATCAGCCCGCCCAGCACCAGATAGCGCCAGGGCGCGCGGAAATCCCGCAGGCTCAGGCGGCCGGTGGCGCGCGCCGCCAGCGCCAGAAGCACCGCGCCGATCGGAAAGCGCAGGGCGGTGATCGCTGCCGGGTCGATCAGCGGCGCGGCGCGCGCGCCGAGCGAGAACGACCCGGCGACGGCGGCCGAAAAGGCCAGCATCGCCGCATGTCCGCGCAGCGCCGCCGCATCGGGGCGGTTCATTCCGGGGCGGAGTCGCATTGTGGCCAGGCCTTTGCCGCCTCCTTCAGCAGGCTGACGAAGGCCTGCACCTTGCGCGTGCGGTGCAGGTCGACATGGGTAACGATCCAGAGCTGCGATTCCCATTCCGGCCGCGGCGCCATCACCTGCACAAGGCGCGGGTCGCCTTCGGCGCGGTAGGCCGCGAAAAAGCCGATGCCCGCGCCACCATAGAGCGCGGCTTCCATCGAGGCCGGCTCGTTGCTGCGAAAGCTGATCGCCTCGGGCGGAACCTGGTCATGCAGCCAGCGGTAGAAGGGTGCGCGGCTGGCCTCGTTCTCGGGTGCAATGAAGCGGTGACGGGGAAAGTCGGCCGCTGTCTCGGGCAGGCCGTGTTCCTCGGCATAGGATTTCGCGGCATAAAGCCCGGTGCCCATGCGGATCAGCGGCTGGACCACATTGTCGGGCTCCTCTGGCGCGGCGCCCGCGCGCACGGCGACATGCGCCTCGCCATAGTCCAGCCGGTAAAGCCGCATGTCGGTCAGGAAACGGACGATCACCGCGGGATGGCGGCGCTGGAATTCGGTCAGCACCGGCACCAGAAGGCCTGAAACGCCGGAGATCGCGGTGATGACGAATTCGCCCTGCACCGTCTCGCCCTGGCCCTTGATCCGGCTGCCAAGCTGGACGAACTGCTCCTCGGCGGTCTGGGCCACCGCCAGCAGGTCGCGCCCGGCCTCTGTCGGCGTATAGCCGCGGGCATGGCGCTGGAAAAGCCGGGTGCCCAGCCGTTTTTCCAGCGCGTCGATATGGCGGATGACGGTCGCGTGATGCACGCCCAGCACCTCGGCCGCGCCAGAAACGGTGCCCAGACGCGCGACCTGATAGGCGGTGCGGATTTCGTCCCAGTTCTCCATCGGTTCCCTCGTGCATGTCCGTCTGTGCGCTGGCGCGCAGCAAAAGCCGGATCGCGGCCGCGCGCAAGGGGCTTGCGGGGCATTGACGGAGGGATCCGCCGGCCGCAGAACAGGGCCATGCGGATCGTAGAGACCTCTGCCGACCGGCTGATGGCGCAATCGGGCAGCCTGGCGCTGCTTTTCGCCCTGGGCGGCGGTTTTTTCGCCTGCGCCTTTCTTGCGCTGCGCGCCTCGATGAAGGGGGATCTCGGGGTTGCAACCGGGCTTGCCGTGGCGGCCGCGGGTTTCGTGGCGGCGCTTGCCGTGCTGGGCCGGCGCGAGGTGATGGTGCTCGACCGCGCCGCGGGGGGCGTGCTCCTGTCCTCGGTCGCGCCGATGCGGCAGCGCGAAATCCGGCTGGCACTGCCCGGGCTGCGCGAGGCCGAGGTCGAGGCGAAAGGCTCCCGCGCCCGCGTCGTGCTGATCTGGGCCGATGGCGGCCGGCATCCGGTCTCGCAGCGGTTCGTGCCGGGGCCGGGTCCTGCGGCGCTGGCCGCGGGGATCAATGGCTGGCTTGCCGGCCGCGGTTGACTCTGCCGGCATTTGCGGCTAGCACCCGCGCAATTCTCCGGAGGCCCGTGCTTCCGGTCCCTTGGGCTTTGTCCGGGATCGCCATCCGTCAGCGCGTTTGCGCCCACGGGTGCGGTTCGGCTTTGGCCCCGGGCCGCCGCCGCCCCATGTTGGGGCAAACCCGTCGCCGCGAAGGAGCGTGTCATGTTTGAGAGCCTGTCAGAACGTCTTGGCGGTGTCTTCGACCGCCTGACCAAGGCCGGCGCGCTGACCGAGGCCGATGTCGTCACCGCGCTGCGCGAGGTGCGGGTGGCGCTTCTGGAGGCCGACGTCAGCCTGCCGGTGGCGCGCGACTTCATCAAGCGGGTGCAGGACAAGGCGACCGGCGCGGCGGTGACGAAATCCATCACGCCCGGGCAGATGGTCGTCAAGATCGTCCATGACGAACTGGTCCGCATGCTGGCGGGCGATGGCGCGGCCGATGCACTGAAGATCGACAACCCGCCGGCGACGATCCTGATGGTGGGCCTGCAAGGCTCGGGCAAGACCACGACCACGGCGAAGCTGGCCAAGCGGCTGAAGGACAGGAACGGCAAGCGGGTGCTGATGGCCAGCCTCGACACCAACCGCCCCGCCGCGATGGAGCAGCTTGCGATCCTGGGTGGGCAGATCGGCGTCGACACGCTGCCCATCGTCAAGGGCGAAAGCGCGGTGCAGATCGCCAGGCGCGCCAAGACGCAAGCCAGCCTTGGCGGCTATGACGTGCTGTTCCTCGACACTGCCGGGCGGCTGCATATCGACGAAGTGCTGATGGACGAGGTGCAGGCGGTCCGCGACATCGCCAGTCCGCGCGAGACGCTGCTGGTGGTCGACGGGCTGACCGGGCAGGACGCGGTGAACGTCGCGACCGAATTCGACGGCAAGGTCGGCATCTCGGGCGTCGTCCTCACGCGGATGGACGGCGACGGGCGCGGTGGTGCCGCGCTTTCCATGCGCGCCGTCACCGGCAAGCCGATCCGCTTCGTCGGCCTTGGCGAGAAGATGGATGCGATCGAGCCCTTCGAGGCCGAGCGCGTTGCCGGCCGCATCCTTGGCATGGGCGACATCGTGGCCCTGGTCGAGAAGGCGCAGGAGACTTTCGAGGCCGAACAGGCCGAACGCATGGCCAAGCGCTTTTCCAAGGGTCTGTTCAACATGAACGACCTGCGGTTGCAGCTTGAACAGATGCTCAAGATGGGCGGCATGCAAGGCCTGATGGGTATGATGCCGGGCATGGCCAAGCATCAGGCCGCCGCGGCCGAGGCCGGAATCGACGACCGGATGCTGAAGCGGCAGATCGCGCTCATCAACTCGATGACCAAGAGGGAACGCGCCAACCCCGACCTGTTGCAGGCCAGCCGCAAGAAGCGGATCGCCGCGGGGGCCGGGCTGGAGGTATCGGATCTCAACCGCCTGCTGAAGCAGCACAAGCAGATGGCCGAGATGATGAAGAAGCTTGGCAAGGGCGGCATGATGAAGAACATGATCCGCCAGTTTATGGGCAAGGGCGGCATGCCCGACCCGTCAAAGATGACGCCCGAGCAGATGGCCGAGGCCGCCAGGGGCATGCAGCAGGGTCTGGGCGGCATGCCTGGCCTGGGCGGTGCCGGCCTGCCCGGCATGGCGCGCGGCGTCACGCTGCCCGCGGGCCTGTCCGGCCTGATGCGGAAGAAGTGACCCGATGCTGCCGGTTGCGCGCCAGATCGCCGAAGCCGTGCCGGTCCTGACGACCGGCCGCCTGCGGCTGCGCGCCCCCCGCCTGACCGATTTCGAGGCCTGGGCCGATTATTTCGCCTCGGCCCGGTCGGTGCATGAGGGGGGGCCGCTGGAACGGCAGGCCGCCTGGAAGCACTGGGCGGCGGATGTCGCGCTCTGGGTGCTGAAGGGCTACGGCCCCTTCGGTGTCGAGGATCGCGCCACCGGCACCTATCTGGGCGAAGTCGGCATCTATCACGGCGAAGGGTATCCCGCACCCGAACTCGGCTGGTTCGTCACTCCCGCAGCCGAAGGCCGCGGCATCGCGCATGAGGCCGCGCGGGCGGTGCTGGGCTGGCTCTCCGCAAGCTTCGACTGGCCGCATGTGACCAATATCATCGAACCCGCGAACACCCGCTCCATCGCGCTTGGCCTGCGGCTGGGGGGCGTGATCGACCCGACCCTGCCGGGAATCGATCCCGGCGATGTCGTGATCCGGCATGACCTGGGGGGCATCCGGTGAACCACCTGCGCGAAATCGAGATTCCCGGCCCGGCGGTCGGCGTCGCGCTTGTCTTCAGCGCACATCTGCCGCTGCCGGGCGCGCGCCGTTTGGGCCCGCGTGCGCGGCGGCTTGAAGTTTCCGAACCTCGGGTCGATTTCGCCGGCGCCATCCGCAAGGGTGGCAGGGCCGACCCGGACGCCCGGCGCCCCTGGCGCATACAACATAGCGGAGGACAGGGGTGATGGATGCTCCGACCAAGGCCGCCAGGCTGCTGAAGGATCATCGCGAGTCGATCGACCGGCTGGATGCGATCCTTGTCTATACGCTGGCCGAGCGGTTCAAGCACACCCAGTCCGTGGGCCGGCTGAAGGCCGAGCACGACCTGCCGCCGTCCGACCCCGCCCGCGAGGAGCGCCAGATCGAGCGGCTGGAACGGTTGGCCGAGGAGGCAGACCTCGACCCCGCCTTTGCCAAGAAATTCCTGACCTTCATCATTTCCGAAGTCATCAGGCATCACGAGAAACTGCAGAAATAGGGCGACCCCGCCCCGACAGCCATTCAAAGGAGAAACACCATGGCTATGAAAATCCGTCTCGCCCGCGGCGGTTCCAAGAAGCGCCCGTTCTATGCGATCGTGGCCACCGATTCGCGCATGCCGCGCGATGGCCGCTTCATCGAGAAGCTGGGCACCTACAATCCGCTTCTCGCCAAGGACGACGAAAAGCGCGTGGTGATGAACATGGACCGCGTGAACCACTGGCTGTCGCTGGGCGCCCAGCCGACCGACCGCGTGGCGCGCTTCCTCGAAGCTGCCGGCGCTCGCCCCAAGACCGAGCGCAACAACCCCAAGGCCGCCGTTCCCGGCAAGCAGATGGCCGAGCGCGCCGCCAAGAAGGCCGCCCGCGCCGCCGAACCCGCGACCGAATGATCCCGGCCGGGGGGCGGCCCGTCTCGGGCTGCCCGTGGCCTGACCGAAAGGGGCGCGCATGATCGGGACCGACCGCATCTGCGTAGGTGTCATTGCCGGGGCGTTCGGGGTTCAGGGGGAGGTACGGCTCAAGTCCTACTGCGCCGAACCCTCCGACATCGCCTCCTACGGGCCGCTTCATGCCCGCGACGGCCGCAGGTTCACCCTGCGGCTGACCCGCCCCGTGGCGGGGGGCCTTGGCGCCCGTGTCTCGGGCATCGCCACCCGCGAAGAGGCCGAGGCGCTGAAGGGGACCGAGCTTTACGCCGACCGCGCGCGCCTGCCGGCCCTGCCCGACGACGAATTCTATCATGCCGATCTGGTCGGCCTGTCCGCCCGCGATCCGGGTGGTGCCGAAATCGGCCGCGTCATCTCGGTCCAGAACCACGGCGCCGGGGATCTGCTGGAAATCGCGGTGCCGGATCGTGCGGGCAGCCTTCTCGTGCCGTTTACCCGTGCGGCGGTGCCCACGGTCGACCTGGGCCGGCGGCTGGTGATCGTGGACCTGCCCGAAGGGCTGGATTGACCGGCCCCCGCGAATGATGCGGGAGGATCGGCCTGCCGGGGGCGGGGCGCGCACAACCGCCGCGCGCGCGCCATTATCCCGCCATTAACCATTGCAAGGCTTCCATGGCGCGGAGATCCGCGTGGCGGGGCCGGCCCCGCCGGGATCGTCAGGGAGGCTGTGCAATGCGGTTTCGTGGCCATTTGATCACCGGGGTAAACGCGCTTCTGTTTGCGGGCCCCTTCGCGGCGGGTCTTGCGGGCTATGGCTGTGTGCTGGTGCCGCCCTTCCTGGCCATCTTCGCGATCTGGACCGCGATCCGCAGGCCCGGCCTCTGGCCGCAGGGCCGCGCGGACTGGCGCGATCCCGCCCGGCTTCTTGCGCTGGCGGGCCATCTGCTGGTCCTGACGGTGCTGATTGCCGGGGGTCTGGTGATCGGCCGCGGCGTCGGTGGCGTGCTGGGCGTGGTGCCCGTGCTGCATCCGGTCCTCCTGCCGGCGATCCTGTCCTTTGCCGCGCTGCCGCTTCTGCGGCTGCTCTGGTCGCCGAACGTGGCGATGGCCGGGACGATCCTGTTCGAGGAAATGCCCGACATCCGCCCGTCGCGGCGCCTTTCGGCCGAGGGCGAGGGGGCGGTCGCCCGGCTGATCGTCGCCTGCGAGGATGTCGAACCGGCCGAGGCCGAGGTCCTGCTGGCCGCCACGCTGGATGCGGCGGATGCCGAGGCGCGGCTGAACCGTCTGTCCGGCATTCTTTCCGACAGTCCCGACACGCTGCATGCGCCGCTGCGCCGCGCGCTCATCGGCTGGGCCACCCGCCCGGTGGTCTTTGCCGAGGGTCGCGGGCTGCCGGGGGCCATGCTGGCGGCATTTCTGGCGGCGGCCGGGTCGGACGAGCTGCTGCGGCTGCTCCTGCCGCGGGCCGCGGTCCTGCTGCATGCCGCACCGGGCCGCTTTGCACAATTCCCGCCGCCGGCGGTGCTGGAGGATATGGCCTGCCGCAGCGCCGACGCGGCCGTCGCCTCGGCGTTGCGGGCGCTGGCCGGGGTGTTGGGCCGGCTTGCCCCCGCGCCGATGCCGCGCAGCCTGTCGGGCGGGGCGGGCCGCAGCCGCGCAGCCGCAGTCTGAGACCGCCCCCGGGGGGCGGAGGCATTGCGAAAACCGACTTCCGCCGCCGCGGCTTTGCCGCTATCCCGGCGTCATGACCGACCTGCCCGAGACACCGAAAAGCCATGGCCGCCTGACGATGCGGCCTTCGCTGCAACCCCGCGACCTGATGGCGGAGCGCCCGGCCGTCCGCGGCGCCTTCGAGGCTCGGATCGTCACCCTGTTCCCCGAGGCGTTTCCCGGGACGCTTGGCCTGTCGCTGACCGGAAAGGCGCTGGACGCCGGGCTTTGGCGGCTGGAGACCATCGCCCTGCGCAGCTTCGGCGAGGGACGGCACCGCAATGTCGACGACACGCCGGCGGGCGGCGGTGCCGGAATGGTGTTGCGCCCCGATGTCGTCCACAATGCGCTGGCCGCGGCGATGGCGCGCGCGCCGGATGACCGGAGCCGCTGGCCTGTGGTCTATCTGTCGCCCCGTGGCCGGCCCTTCGACCAGGCGACCGCCCGCCGCTGGGCCGATGGCGCCGGGATCACCCTGCTCTGCGGCCGGTTCGAGGGGGTGGATCAACGGGTCCTCGACCATTGGCGGGCGGAAGAGGTTTCGCTGGGCGATTTCGTGCTGACGGGGGGCGAGATCGCGGCCCAGGCCATGCTGGACGCCACGGTGAGGCTGTTGCCGGGCGTGCTGGGCAACCAGTCCTCGACCGAGGAGGAGAGCTTTTCCCACGGCCTGCTGGAACATCCGCAGTACACCCGTCCCCAGATCTGGCAGGGCCGCGAGATCCCGGCGGTTCTGACCGGGGGCAACCATGGCGAGATCGCGAAATGGCGGCGGGCGGAAGCCGAACGCCTGACGGCGGAGCGGCGGCCCGACCTGTGGCAGGCGCTGTCGGCGCGGATGCGCCGCTAGAGGGGGCGCTGCCCCCTTCTGCTGGCCCGGAGCCGGCGAGATTGGGGTGCAGCACCCGGATTGGCGGTGACCGGACAGATGAGCACTGGCGAGCCGCTGTCGGTCACGATGGAGGCCAACATCGTAAGTGCAACTGAGGCGTTTGGCACCATCGAGATCGTCAGCCTGGATGGGTGGAGTTGTAGCACAACATTCAAGGATGGGGAGCAGACCGGTGTTCGCCAATCTCATCCGCTGGAATGCTCGAATGGAGCGAGAGGAACCATTATTCTGACCTGGGATCAAATCCAGTCGCGGTGGAACGGCGCCTTCAAGCTGAACAACGGGCGTAGCGGACGCATCGTCTTCGACCTCAAGCGGTGATTCCAGTTCCTGACCGACGGCCGTGTCGAGATCGACTCCAACAGGGTCGAAAACCTGATCCGCCCCATCGCCCTCAATCGCAAGAATGCCCTCTTCGCCGGCCACGACGAAGGCGGCATCGCATGGGGCCGCATCGCTTCGCTGATCGAAACCTGCAAGATCAACGGCATCGAACCCTTTGTCTATCTCAAGGCCACACTTGCCGCCATGGCTCTGTTACACAGATCAGTTTAAAGCCGAGGTTCCTCTTTTCCGGGACAGACTTATCCCACGGCTTCCGTGACGGGGATGCCGAGCGCGGTGAAGCCGTTCAGGACGGCACCACGGACCTGGAACTCTGCGACTTGACGGTCGAAGTCCCGGGCGGACAGGCGCTGGCCCAGCAGTTTCACGCAGTGCATCTTGGTCTCTACTCGACTTCGGCGGTGATAGCCGCTCCATCGTTGCCAGACGGTGCGCCCGACCCGCTTCGAAGTGCGCAGGATCTCGTTGCGGGCGATAGCGCCGGGGGTGTCGGGCTTCCAAGGCTTGGCGTTCTTGCGGGGCGGGATGATCGCGGCGGCCCCTGGGGCGGCGATGGCTTCATGGCATTTGCGGGTGTCGAAGGCGCCATCGGCGGTGACGGTTGCGATCTCCTGCTCGGGCGGGATCTGATCGAGCATCTCGGGCAGCATGGGCGCATCGCCCACATCGCTGGTGGTAAACTCGGCTGGCGATGCGCGCTTCCGCATCATCCTGCGGGACCGGGATGTTCGCGCCGAACGATTTCACCTTCTTCGCCATGGTGGTCGTCTCCTCTCAAAGGGGGATGTGATGGGGTTTCGCCGGCCGCTCCTTGCGGGGCGGCGGGTCTGCGTCTTCAAGGAACAGGTCGGCGATGAAAGCCAACGCCTCGATCTCGTCGCGCGAGACCA
>JBDHSO010000057.1:0-20359 GCA_039808125.1 Rhodobacter sp.
CGGCAACAAACTACCTCGCCGCCGTCCTCATGGCATGCTCAAGGCTCTGGACACGCGCTTATGAGGCCACAGCCTAGAGGGTGGCGCCGATCCCCAGCCCCACGGCAAAAACCGCTATGGCGCCGAGCACGAGCCAGAGGCGCGTCGGTCTCGGCGTGTCGGCGGCGCGTCGGCTGGTGTCGGGATTTCCGGCCTGGATCAGCGCCGCTTCGGCCAATGCCGGCAGCTTCGGCCCAAAGCGGGCCAGGACGCGCGCCGTCCGCATCAGATCGCGCATCATGGCACGGGGACCAAGGTTGCTGCGGACATAATCCTCGACCACCGGCTGGGCCACTTCCCACATGTTGAGATGCGGATCCAGGCTGCGCGCAACCCCTTCGACCACCACCATCGTGCGTTGCAGAAGGATCAGTTCGGTCCGGGTTTCCATGCCGAAGCGTTCCGTGACGTCGAAAAGATAGGACAGCAGGCGCGCCATCGAGATCCGGCTGGCGTCCATGCCGAAGATCGGCTCCCCCACGGCGCGCAGTGCGCGGGCGAATTCGTCGATGTCGCGGTTGGCCGGAACATAGCCGGCCTCGAAATGCACTTCGGCCACCCGGCGGTAGTCCTTGCGGATGAAACCCAGGAGAATCTCGGCATAGACCCGGCGGGTATATTCGTCGATACGCCCCATGATGCCGAAATCATAGACGACCAGACTGCCGTCCGGGGCGACCTTCAGGTTGCCCTGATGCATGTCGGCATGGAAAAAACCGTCGCGCAGCGCATGTTTCAGGAACAATGTCAGCACGCGGCGGCCGAGCGCCACGCGGTCTATTCCAGCCTCGGCGATGCGGTCGACCTCGTTCAGGCCGATGCCTTCGGCCCAGCCGATGGTCAGGACCGTGCGCCCGGAGAGACCCCAGTTCGGGCGCGGCACCGACAGGGCAGGGTCGCCGGCGGTGTTTTCGGCAAATTCCGCGGCAGAGGCACATTCCAGCCGCAGATCCAGCTCGCCCAGCACCACCCCTTCGAAATGCGAGATCACATCGACCGGGCGCAGCCGCCGCGAGAACGGCGCTAGCGCCTCGATCCAGCCGGCCGCAAAATAGAAGGCGTCGATATCGCGGCGGAAGGCGCGTTCGATGCCGGGACGGAGGATCTTGACCGCGACCTCCTCACCCGTTCCGGTCAGCCTGGCGCGGTGGACCTGCGCGATCGAGGCGGCGGCGACTGGCTCGGAAAATTCGGAAAAGACCTCGGGCAGCAGGACGCCGAGTTCGGCTTCAACCGCAGCGCGCGCCTGCGCCAGCGGGAAGGGGGGCAGTTTGTCCTGGAGGTATTTCAGTTGTTCGGAAAGCTCGTTGCCGACGATATCGGGGCGGGTGGAAAGTACCTGGCCGAACTTGATATAGGCCGGGCCCAATGCTGTCAGCGCCCGCGTCACCGGCGGCAGCGCGGGATCGCCCTTCAACCCCAGCCATTTGAACGGCCAGCCCAGAAGCCGGGCGACGAAGCGAAGCCGGGGCGGAATCTCCATTGCTTCAAGCGCGACGGTCATCGCCCCCGTCCGCTCGAAGGTGGCGCCGGTCCGGATCAGCCGCCAAAGGTTGTGCGGCCCGCGCATCAGATCTTCCAGCCGGTGTGCAGTGCGGCGATGCCCATCGTCAGGTTGCGATACTTCACATTGGCAAAGCCCGCCTGTCGGATCAGTGCCGCGAAATCCTCCTGATTGGGAAATTTGCGGATCGATTCCACAAGATATTGATAGCTGTCGCGGTCGCCCGCCACGATTTGACCCAACACCGGGATGACATTGAAGGAATAGAGGTCATAGGCCTTCTGCATCGGCGCATTCGGAATCTGGCTGAATTCCAGCACCATCAACCGCCCGCCCGGCCGCAGCACGCGGTAAGCCTCGGCCAGCGCATCGGCGATCCGGGTGACATTCCGGATGCCGAAGCTGATCGTGTAGACATCGAAGGCGTTCGAGGCAAAGGGTAGCGCCATCGCGTCGCCCACCACCCAGTCGAGGCTGGCGCCCAGGCTTTCGGTTTCGGCGCGCTTGCGGCCCTCGATCAGCATCGGCTCGGTCATGTCGCAGACGACGGCCTGTGCGCCCGGCGCGCGCTTGAGAAACCTGAAGGCGATGTCGCCGGTGCCGCCGGCCACGTCCAGCAGGCGCTGGCCGGGCCGCGGGTTCAGCCAGTCCATCATCGCATCCTTCCACAGCCGGTGGACGCCCACCGACATCAGGTCGTTCATGATGTCATACTTGCTGGCCACCCGCGAAAAGACGCCATGGACCATGCCGGCCTTCTCGCCCTCGGGTATGTCGCGAAAGCCGAAATGGGTGGTCTTCTCATCCGTGCCGGTCATGGCCCCGCCTTTGCCGAAATCCGCCATCGAGCCGGGATATAGCCTTGTGACGCGGCCAAGGGAAACCGCAATCTGACGCAGGGCGCGGGGACGGCCCGGGCTGTTTTCGGCCAGGACCGTCGCCGATTCATGCAAAAGCATGTTGCCCGTTCCCGGCAAGTGATGGAGTTTGCATGCAAAGCGAGGTGCGACGTCCGAGATGCCCGAACTGCCCGAGGTCGAAACCGTCCGGCGCGGCCTGCTGCCGGTGATGGAGGGCCGCAGGATCCTGCGGGCCCGGGTGAACCGGCCGGATCTGCGCTGGCCGCTGCCCCCCGGGATGGCCGGGCGGCTGGGCGGCGCGCGGGTGCAGGCGTTGCGGCGGCGGTCGAAATACCTGCTGGCCGATCTGTCGACCGGCGAGACGCTGCTCATCCATCTGGGCATGTCGGGGCGGATGCTGGTTTCGGGTGCGATGCCCGGGCAGTTCCACCACGATTATCCCACCCCGCAGAAGCACGACCATGTGGTCCTCGACATGGAGGGTGGGGCGCGGATCACCTTCAACGACGCCCGCCGGTTCGGGGCGATGGATCTGATGCCGACCGGGCAGGACGAGGCGCATCCGTTGCTGGCCCGGCTTGGGCCGGAACCGCTGGGCAATGCCTTCAACGGCGACTATCTGGTGGCGCGGCTGGCAGGGCGGCGGACGCCGGTCAAGGCGGCGCTGCTTGACCAGCATGTCGTCGCGGGGCTGGGCAATATCTATGTCTGCGAGGTGCTGTACCGCGCCGGGCTTGCCCCCGACAGGCAGGCCGGCGCGCTGACGGCGGATCAGATTGCCGGGCTGGTGCCGGTGATCCGCGAGGTGCTGGCCGAGGCGATCGAGGCCGGCGGCTCCAGCTTGCGGGATTACCGGCAGGCGGATGGCGAGCTTGGCTATTTCCAGCACAGCTTTCGCGTCTACGATCGCGAGGGCGAATCCTGCCGCACACCCGGTTGCCCGGGTAGGATCCGGCGGATCGTCCAGTCCGGGCGGTCGTCGTTCTTTTGCCCGGACTGCCAGCGCTAGCCGCTACGGTTCCGTGACGCCGTCTCCCGCCGCTTGCGCTTGGCTGCCGGACTGATAGGAGTCACGCGAACGTGAAACGGGAGGCATGTCATGGCCTATCAGACACTGATCGTCGAGATCGAGGATTATACCTGCCTGATCCGGCTGAACCGCCCGGAGGCGATGAACGCCCTCAGCACTCTGTTGATGAGCGAACTGGCGCAGGCCCTCACGGCGGCCGATCGCAACGACAAGATCCGCTGCATCGTGATCACCGGCAGCGAAAAGGCCTTCGCGGCCGGCGCCGATGTGAAGGAGATGGCGGAGAAATCCTTTGCCGACGTCTTTTTCGACAATCTTTTCGCGACTCAGGCTGCCGCGATCATGGCCGTGCGCAAGCCGGTCATCGCCGCGGTGTCGGGCTATTGCCTCGGCGGCGGCTGCGAACTGGCCATGCTGTGCGATTTCATCGTGGCGGCCGATACCGCCAAGTTCGGCCAGCCCGAGATCAACCTTGGAATCGTGGCGGGCATGGGTGGAACCCAGCGGCTGACGCGGCAGGTCGGCAAGTCGAAATCGATGGACATGCATCTGACCGGACGGTTCATGGATGCGGCCGAGGCCGAGCGGTCCGGGCTGGTCAGCCGCGTCTTCCCGGCAAAATCGCTGCTGGAGGAGGCGATGAAAATCGCTGCAAGGATCGCGGAGAAATCCATGATCACGGCGATGCTGGTGAAGGAATCGGTCAATCGCGCCGAAGAGACCAGCCTTGCCGAGGGCCTGCTGTTCGAGCGGCGGATGTTCCATGCCGCATTTGCGACCGAGGACCAGAAGGAAGGCATGGCCGCCTTTCTCGAAAAGCGGCAGCCGCAGTTCCGCGACCGTTGAAGGCTTGCAATTCCGGCCGGGTCACGGTATCCGGCGCGCCACATGCGTGTGGGCCCGCTTAGGCATGATCGATTCCCGTCCCTGACGGGACCTCGGGTTTTGCGCGACAGAAATAAAATTTAGAACCCGAGAGAGCCAATGGCCAATAACGAACAGTCCAAGAAGCGCGCCCGTCAATCCGAGGCCCGCTATGACGTGAACAAGGCGCGCCGCTCGCGCATCCGCACCTTCCTTCGCAAGGTCGAGGAGGCGCTTGCCTCGGGCGACCAGGCGGTCGCCGCCGAAGCCCTGAAGGCCGCCCAGCCGGAACTGGCGCGCGGCGTGACCAAGGGGGTCCTGCACAAGAACACCGTGGCGCGCAAAATGTCGCGGCTGTCGTCGCGCGTGAAGGCGCTTGGCGCCAAGGCCTGATCGACCAACCTTTTGATTCGAGACCAGTTTCAGGGCGCATCCCCAGGGTGCGCCCTGTCTGTTTTCCGGACGAACGTGGCCCTTTTGCCAAGGCCGCGGGATTCGCTGGGGCAGAGCGGCTGTCAAGCACGTTGTTCGGTTGCACAGGCCAAGCGCGGCTTGCTAGCTTGCTCCTGCGATTCACGTCGCCTTGGGGGACAAGGAACGGCGCGGACCAGATTTAGACAAGGAACAGGCCGGGCTGCCACCCGGTCAGGTTTCGGGTGATGGTTCGCGGCCAGGAAATTGCGGCATGGCGCCTTTCCAGCGCCCTGTGATTCCCGCGGGTCGGCCATTTGGCCTGACTCGCGCCTTTCCGCGTCCCTTGGGCGCCGTCGATGTCCGCCCGCAAGGGGGGCGTCGTCGCACGAAGGGCTGCCGGCAGCGGGGGCTGCGACAGTCGGGAAGGGTACAGGTCTGGAAAGAATGACAAACGAAACGTGGGACCAGATTCGCGAAGGTCTGATCAATCGCGTAGGGCAGAACAACTACAGGACCTGGATCGAGCCACTTCGCCTGTCGGACCTGAAGAATGGCGTCGCCCGGTTTGAGGTGCCGACCAATTTTCATGGCGACTGGGTGCAGCGCAATTTTGCCGATCACATCCGCAGCCATCTGCTGACCACGGGGGCAGAGGTCGACCGGGTCGAGTTTTCGGTCGGTGGCACAACGGCCGCATCCCGCGCGGCGGCCATCCGGCCGGCACGCAGCGCCGCCCGTCCCGCAGCCGTGCCCGACGAGGAGCTTCCGGGCGCGCCGATCGACGCCCGGCTCACCTTCGACAATTTCGTTGTCGGCAAGCCCAACGAACTGGCCCATGCCGCCGCGCGCCGGGTGGCCGAGGGCGGGCCCGTCACGTTCAACCCGCTGTTTCTTTATGGCGGGGTCGGCCTGGGCAAGACCCATCTGATGCACGCCATCGCGCATGAAATGCGCGAACGCCAACCCGAGATGCGCGTCGTCTACCTGTCGGCGGAACAGTTCATGTACCGCTTCATCCAGGCCCTGCGCGACAAGCAGATCATGGATTTCAAGTCGCTGTTCCGCTCGGTCGATGTGCTGATGGTCGATGACGTGCAGTTCATCGCCGGCAAGGAATCGACGCAGGAGGAGTTTTTCCACACCTTCAATGCGCTGGTGGACCAGAACAAGCAGATCGTCATCTCGGGCGACCGCGCGCCGAGCGAAATCAAGGATCTGGAGGACCGGATCAAGAGCCGCCTGCAATGCGGCCTGGTCGTCGACCTGCATCCGACCGATTATGAGCTGCGGCTGGGCATCCTGCAGCAGAAGGCGGAATATTACCGCACCCAGTACCGGGGCCTTGTCGTCCCGCAGGGCGTGACGGAGTTCCTTGCGCACCGGATCACCAACAACGTCCGCGTGCTGGAAGGCGCGCTGACCCGACTTTACGCTTTCGCCTCGCTGGTCGGGCGCGAGATCACGCTGGATCTGGCGCAGGAATGCCTTGCGGACATCCTGCGTGCCTCGGACCGCAAGCTGACGATCGAGGAAATCCAGCGCAAGGTGGCAGAGCATTACAATGTGCGCCTCAGCGATCTGATCGGGCCCAAGCGCCTGCGCACCATCGTGCGGCCGCGGCAGGTGGCGATGTATCTGGCCAAGCAGTTGACCAGCCGCTCATTGCCAGAGATCGGCCGGCGTTTCGGCGGGCGCGATCACACCACGATCATGCATGGCGTGCGGAAGATCGAGGAGCTTGCAGTGATCGACAGCCAGCTTGCCGATGATATCCAGTTGCTCCGGAGGCTTCTGCAGGGGTGAAATGCGGGTTTTTCTGTCAGAATTTGCGGGGGTTTCCGGAAACTTTAGCGGCTTTCCGACCGTTGCCTCGCGCCCTTGACGGCATTGGGAAAGCCCCGCAAAGTCTTGCCAATACATGACCCGGCGCGAGCCGGATTGTCCGGTGCGCCCGTGCCGCCGGACTGGGGGATAAAGGAATGAAATTCTCGATCGAACGCGCAACGCTTCTGAAGGCGCTCGCGCAAGCCCAGTCGGTGGTGGAGCGCCGGAACACGATTCCGATTCTTGCCAATGTGCTGATCGAGGCTGAGGGCGCACAGATCTCTTTCCGCGCGACCGATCTCGACATCGAGGTGGTCGACCGTACGGCGGCAATGGTCGAACGCCCCGGCGCCACCACGGTTTCGGCGGTAATGCTGCATGAAATCGTGCGCAAGCTGCCCGACGGCGCGCTGGTCAGCCTGACCGAGGACACGACCTCCGGCCGGCTGACTATCACCGCAGGCCGGTCGACCTTTTCGCTGGCAACGCTGCCGAAAGAGGATTTCCCGGTGATGGCCTCGTCGGAATATACGACGAACTTCACCGCCAAGGCGCCGGACCTGCGCCGCCTGTTCGACAAGGCGAAATTCGCCATTTCGACCGAGGAGACCCGCTATTACCTCAACGGCGTCTACATGCATGTGGCGCAGGGCGAGGACGGGCCGGTGCTGCGGTGCGTGGCGACCGATGGCCACCGGCTGGCCCGGATCGATGCGCCGCTGCCGCCGCGCGCCGAAGGCATGCCGGGCGTGATCGTGCCGCGCAAGACCGTGGGCGAGTTGCGGAAGCTTCTGGATGATGACGAGGCGCAGATCGCGGTTTCGGTTTCCGAAACCAAGGTCAGGTTCGCCACGCCCGAGATCACGCTGACCTCGAAAGTGATCGACGGCACATTCCCGGACTATACCCGGGTCATTCCGATGAACAACACCCGCCGGCTTGAGGTGGATGCGGCGGAATTCGCCAAGGCGGTTGACCGGGTGGCCACCGTGTCGTCCGAACGCAGCCGCGCGGTAAAGCTCAGCCTGGACGAAGACCGGCTGATCCTGTCGGTGAATGCCCCGGACAGCGGCGCCGCGGAAGAGGAACTGGCAGTGGCCTATGCCGATGAGCGGCTGGAAATCGGCTTCAACGCCAAATATCTGCTGGAGATCGCCAGCCAGGTCGATCGCGAGAATGCGGTGTTCCTGTTCAATTCGTCCGGCGATCCGACTCTGATGCGCGAAGGCAACGACATGAGCGCGGTCTATGTCGTGATGCCGATGCGTGTGTGACCATCGACGGGCCGGCTGCCTCCTGCATCCGTGATGCCGCAGGCTTGCCGGGACAGGTGGCTTGAGGCCAGACCATGCCCTTCGGGACCATCCGGGCAAAGAGCGAGGACAGCGGGGTGAGTGGACTTGCCGTCACCGCGCTGACCCTGTCGCATTTTCGCAGCCATCGTGCGGCACGGCTGGATTTCGATGGCCGGCCGGTGGCGATCGTCGGCCCGAATGGCGCGGGAAAAACCAATATTCTGGAGGCGATATCGCTTCTTTCGCCGGGCCGCGGGCTGCGGCGTGCGACTGGCGATGAATTGGCGCGACGGCCTGAAGACATCGGCTGGAAGGTTTCCGCACAAGTGTTCGGATTTGAGGCCGGGCACGATCTGGAGACCTGGGCCGCCGGACAGGAGGCGCGGCAGGTGCGGGTCGACGGCAAGGCCGCGACACAGGTCTCGCTGGGGCGCATCCTGCGAATCCTGTGGCTGGTGCCGGCGATGGACCGTCTGTGGACCGAGGCTGCCGAGGGCCGGCGGCGCTTTCTGGACCGAATGGCGCTGTCGTTCTTTCCCGACCATGCGCAGGTCGCGCTGGATTACGAAAAGGCCATGCGGGAACGCAATCGCCTTCTGCGCGACGAGGTGGCGGATCCGCGCTGGTATGCGGCGCTGGAGGCGCGGATGGCCACGGCCGCTGCCGCTCTGACCGGCAATCGCCTGGCGACGATCGCGCGGCTTGGCATGGCGCAGGCCGATGCCGACACGGCCTTTCCGCGAGCGGACCTCGCGCTTTCCCTTGGCGAGGCGGAAGGCGGCGCGGATCTGGTCCTGGCCCTGGCCGAAGGGCGCCGTCGCGACATGGCGGCCGGGCGCACGCTGATCGGGCCGCACCGCGCCGATCTGGGGGCGGTCTATGCCGCCAAGGGCGTGCCGGCCGAACGGTGTTCGACCGGCGAGCAGAAGGCGCTTCTCATCAGCCTGATCCTTGCCAATGCGCGCGCGCTCGCGTCTGATCTGGGGCGTGCGCCGGTGCTTTTGCTGGACGAGGTGGCGGCACATCTCGATCCTGACCGCCGCGCGGCGCTTTATGATGAAATTTCCGATCTCGGCGCGCAGGCGCTGATGACCGGCACCGAACCCGGGCTTTTCGACGGTCTTGGCAACAGGGCGCAGCGGTTCGGCGTGACCGAGGACAACGGGCTATCGAGGATTTCCGGATGACTCCGCAGCGTGTGACGCTTCTGACCCTTGGCGTGGCCGATCTGGGCGCCGCACGCGCCTTCTATGCCCGGCTGGGCTGGGTCGAGCATCGCGAGAGCCAGCCGGGCGTGGCGTTCTTTCAGCTGCACGGTCAGGTTCTGGCGCTGTTCGGGCAGGCCGATCTGGCGGCCGATCAGGGCAGGGCGGGCGCATCGCTTGGCACCGGGGCGCTGACGCTGGCGCAGAATTTTGCAACCGAGGCCGAGGTCGATGTCGCCTATGCCGCGGCGCTCGATGCCGGGGGGACGGCCCTGAAGGCGCCGGCCGCGGTATTCTGGGGCGGCTATTCCGGCTATTGGGCGGATCCGGATGGCCATGTCTGGGAGGTGGCGCGCAATCCGTTCTGGCCGCTGGCCGCTGACGGCAGCCTGACGCTGCCGGGTGGTACGGAGACACTTGCCGAGGCCGACCTGACACCGGAGACCGAGGCGGAGATTTCCGGGCTGCTGTCGCGCTGCTTTGCCGACTTCGACGGGCGCAGCTACTATCAGACCCGGCACGACTGGCGGCATCTGATCCGTAAGGATGCCGGGATCGCGGCCCATGTCGCGGTGCAACTGCGCGCCGCTCGGCTGGGCGACCGGCTGCTGACCGTGGGTGCATTGGCCGAAGTTGCCACCGATCCCGCCTGCCGTGGCCGTGGACTGGCCGGGCAACTGGTGCAGGCCGCGGTGCAGCGGCTGCGGGGGACGCAGGCAAGCCATATCCTGCTGTTCGGAACCGCGGCGCTCTACGCCGCTGCGGGCTTTCGTCGGGTGCGAAATCCGATGATCTGGGTCGACATGCAGGGCGCGCGGACGGGCGCCATCCGGCACGCGCGCGCCGAAAGCCTGATGGTCCTGACCCTGACGGGCGAGCCCTGGGACGAGGAGGCGACATTCGACCTTCTGGGGCCGCTGTTCTGATGACGATCACGCTTTACCAACTCGGGCTCTACGCGCTCGGCATGGCGGGACTCTGGGCGATTCCCGGGCCGGTCTGGGTCGCACTGATGGCGCGGGCGCTGTCGGGCGGTTTCGCGGCGGCCTGGCCGCTGGCCGTCGGCGTCGCGCTTGGCGATCTGGTCTGGCCGCTGGCGGCGATCCTCGGGCTGTCCTGGATCGTGTCGGTCTATGGCGACTTCATCGCGCTGCTGCGCTGGGTGGCCGCCGGCGTCTTCCTGATCATGGGGTTCCTGTTGTTGCGCAAACCCGCCACCAGCCTGTCGGCCGACAGCCGGCTGACCCGCCCGGGGGTCTGGGCCGGTTTTTCGGTGGGCGTCGCCGCGGTGATCGGAAACCCCAAGGCCATCCTGTTCTACATGGGTGCGCTGCCGGGCTTTTTCGCGCTGGACGCGCTGACGCCGGTCGACATCGTGCTCATCATTGGCGTCTCGGCGGCAATTCCGATGATCGGCAACCTGGGGCTTGCGTTCTTTCTTGATCGGGCGCGGCGGCTTCTGTCTTCGCCCGCGGCGATGCGCCGGATGAATGTCGGATCCGGCGTGCTGCTGATCGCGGTCGGATTGGTTATCCCCTTCCTTTGACCACAAAATCTGGGGTCACTCGCGTGACAATCCCGGGCCAAGCCGGTATAAGCTGCGGAGAAATCGAAGGGTCCAGAACGCATGGCCGAAGCCACCCGCAAACCCGCCGAATACGGCGCGGATTCCATCAAGGTCCTCAGGGGGTTGGAGGCCGTCCGCAAGCGCCCCGGCATGTACATCGGCGACACCGACGACGGCAGCGGCCTGCATCACATGGTCTATGAGGTTGTCGACAACGGCATCGACGAGGCGCTGGCCGGCCATGCGACCGAGGTGGTGGTCCAAATCCATGCCGACGACAGCATCTCGGTCCGTGACAACGGCCGGGGCATCCCCGTCGACATCCATGCCGAGGAAGGCGTTTCCGCCGCCGAGGTCATCATGACCCAGCTTCACGCCGGCGGAAAGTTCAACAACACCGACGACGGCGGCAATGCCTACAAGGTTTCGGGCGGGCTGCACGGTGTCGGCGTCTCGGTCGTCAATGCGCTGTCGGAATGGCTGGAATTAACGGTCTGGCGCAACGACATCGAATATCGCGCCCGGTTCGAGGATGGCGAGGCGACGGTTCATGTCCACGAGGCCGGCGCCGCGCCCGGCCGTCGTGGAACCGAGGTGCGCTTTCTTGCTTCGTCCCGGACAAACCGCCCCGACGGGACCTTCGCGAACCTCGACTACAATTTCAAGACGCTGGAAAACCGGCTTCGGGAACTCGCCTTCCTGAACTCTGGCGTCCGCATCGTTCTGGAAGACGACCGCCATGCCGAACCGCAGCGGGTGGAGATGTTCTACGAAGGCGGCGTGCGGGAATTCGTGAAGTTTCTCGACCGCTCGAAACAGGCGCTGATGCCGGAGCCGATCTACATAACCGGCGAACGCAACGGGATCAGCGTCGAGGTGGCGATGTGGTGGAACGACAGCTATCACGAAACCGTTCTTCCGTTCACAAACAATATTCCGCAGCGCGATGGCGGTACCCATCTTGCCGGTTTCCGCGGCGCGCTGACGCGGACAATCACCTCCTATGCGCAGAGCTCCGGCATTGCGAAGCGGGAAAAGATCGACTTCACCGGCGACGATGCCCGCGAAGGGTTGACCTGCGTGCTGTCGGTCAAGGTGCCGGATCCCAAATTCTCCAGCCAGACCAAGGACAAGCTTGTCTCGTCCGAGGTGCGGCCGGCGGTCGAAAGCCTGGTGAACGAAAAGCTGTCCGAATGGTTCGAGGAGAACCCTGGCTCGGCCAAGATCATCGTCGGCAAGATCGTCGAGGCGGCGCTCGCGCGCGAGGCGGCCCGCAAGGCGCGTGAGCTTACACGGCGCAAGACGGCGATGGACGTGAATTTCCTTGCCGGAAAACTGAAGGATTGTTCGGAAAAAGATCCAGCCAAATCCGAACTCTTTCTGGTCGAGGGCGATTCCGCCGGCGGATCGGCCCAGACCGGGCGCGACCGGAGAAATCAGGCGATCCTGCCCCTGAAGGGCAAGATCCTGAACGTCGAACGCGCGCGGTTCGACAAGATGCTGGGCAGCCAGGAGATCGGCAATCTGGTCATGGCGCTTGGCACCGGCATCGGGCGCGATGAGTTCAACATCGACAAGTTGCGCTACCACAAGGTCGTGATCATGACCGACGCCGACGTCGACGGCGCGCATATCCGTACCCTGCTGCTGACCTTCTTCTTTCGGCAGATGCCCGAACTGATCGAGGGCGGCTATCTCTATATTGCGCAGCCGCCGCTCTACAAGGTCAGCCGCGGCAAGTCCGAGGTCTACCTGAAGGATCAGGCGGCGATGGAGGATTACCTGATCGAGCAGGGCGTCGAGGGCGCCGTGCTGCGTCTGGCCACCGGCGAGGAACTGGCCGGCGCGGATCTGCGCCGCGTGATCGAAGGCGCGCGGCAGTTCCGCCGTGTGCTGGACATGTTCCCCACGCAATACCCCCGGGCCATTCTGGAACAGGCTGCGCTGGCCGGCGCTTTCGAGCCAGGCCGGGCCGATGCCGATCTGCAGGCGGTGGCGGATACGGTGGCCCGTCGGCTGGATCTGGTCGCGGAGGAATACGAACGCGGCTGGCACGGCCGCATCACCCAGGACCATGGCATCCGTCTGTCGCGCATTCTGCGCGGGGTCGAGGAGTTGCGCACCCTGGACGGAGCCGTTCTGCGTTCGGGCGAGGCGCGGCGGCTGGGCCAGATCGCCGGGCAGACCCGCGACATCTATGCAAATCCGGCCCGTCTGGTGCGCAAGGACCGCGAACAGCCGATCCATGGGCCGGTCGATCTGTTGAAATCGGTTCTGGCCGAGGGTGAGAAGGGCCTGGCGCTGCAGCGCTACAAGGGGCTGGGCGAGATGAACCCTGAGCAGTTGTGGGAAACCACTCTGGACCCCGATGCGCGGACCTTCCTTCAGGTCAGGATCGAGGATCTGGCCGAGGCCGATGATATCTTCACCAAGCTGATGGGCGATGTCGTCGAACCGCGGCGCGAATTCATCCAGCAGAACGCGCTGAACGTGGAAAATCTCGACTTCTGACCACGCTCGACAGAATCGGCGCGGCGCGCGATGATTCCGGCATTTCATGCCGGAGATTTCGATGCGCCTGTTCGCCCTTGTTCTGATGACCTGTCTGCCCGCCGCGGCCGTCGCGGACGAATGGTTTGTGATCGTTAGCTATGTCGATCACCCGCCCTTCGAATGGACCGATGCGGTACTGGACCGCGCCCGCTATCTCGAGACCGCGCTGGCACCCTGCGGATATTCCGTCTGGTGGGAGTTCGTGGGCAAGTTCGGCGGGTTCAATCCGAACGGCCGCGGCACGGTGTTCATCGTCGACCCGGTTCCCGACCTGTCGAAATCGCAGGCCGAACATATTCTGGCCCGGGTGCGGCCTTGCATAGCCGACGCCTATATCAAGCGCGGCCGTTATTTCGGCGAATGACGGCCGCCGCAAGCAGGGCCGCAGCCGGCCTATCGGTTCGAATCGATCCAGCGTGACATCAGGCCCTTGTCGCGAAAACATTCGTCGGGCACGGCGCGGCGCTTGATCCGCGCCAGTCTTTCGGCAAAGGCCACCTGTTTCGAACTGGGCAGCGCATCCAGCGCTGCCGAGGGGCGCAGCTTCGACTGTTCCTCGATCCAGGCGCTGAGCGTCCGGCGGTCCTGCTGCACGGTCCAGGGCAGCACGGTCTGGTTCTTGAGCGCCAGCGCACGGGCATAGCTGAGCTGGCGTTCGGTCACGGGCAGGGCGAAAGTGGTATGTTCCATGGGTCTGGCTCCCTTGGGGACGGAAACCAGATATAGAACATCATGAGAACATTTTCAACTCACAATAAGAACACAAAGAGAACATCAGGGATCAACCCCGCCCATCCGGCAGATCAGGTCCCATTCCTCGGGGCGAACCGGCTGCACCGACAGGCGGCTGTTCGTGACCAGGACCATCTGCTCCAGCCCCGGCGTGACCTTGACATCCTCCAGCGTGACCGGCCGCACTAATGGCCTGACAGCCCGGATCCAGACGCAATCCCAGCGCGGATCGTCGGTGGTGCTGTCGGGCGCGCTTTCACGGCAGACCTCGACGATGCCGACAATCTCTTTCCCGATATTGGAGTGATAGTAGAAGCCACGGTCGCCGATCTTCATCGCCCGCATGTTGTTGCGGGCCTGATAGTTGCGCACGCCGGTCCATTCCTCGCCGGCCGCACCGCGCGCGACCTGCTGGTCCCAGCTCCAGGCATCGGGTTCGGATTTGAAAAGCCAGTGGTTCATCCGATCACCTTCTTCCACGCGCGAAGATCGACCGACTGGAACAGCCCCGCCTTCGCATAGGGGTCGGCGTCCGCCCATTCCTGCGCGGCGGCGGTGGAGGGCACTTCCAGCACCACCAGGCTGCCGCACATCGCGCCTTCGGTGTCGAGAAAAGGACCCGCCATCTCGACCACGCCGGTTTCGGCGATATAGGCAAGATGGGCGTCGCGGTTGGCCGTGCGGATATTCAGATGGCCGGGTTTGTCAATGCAGATCAGCGCCACGCGCATGGGGGTTCTCCTGTTGTCATGCCTTTGCCCCGCGTCGGCCAGAGCCGATGACGGGTGCGGCGGTCCGGTCCAGCGGCCAGCGGGAGCGGGCGGCCAGGCCGGCATCATCGCGAGCACCGGCCTCGAACCGCTCGAGCCCCGCCCAGGCGATCATCGCCGCATTGTCGGTACAAAGCCGCAGCGGCGGCGCAAGAAACCGGGTCCCCGCCGCCTCGGCCACGGCCGTGAGCCGGGCGCGGATCGTGCGGTTGGCCGCGACGCCGCCTGCCACCGCGATCGCGGGGGCCGGAAAGACGGACAGCGCCCGCCGGGTCTTTTCCGCCAGGACATCGGCCACCGCCGCCTGGAACCCCGCGCAAAGGTCGCGACGATCCTGCACCGTCAGCCCGCTTTTCTGCGCGATGATCTCGTCCCGCGCGCGCAGGACAGCGGTCTTCAACCCGCTGAAGGACATGTCGCAGCCCGCACGATCCAGCAGCGGCCGCGGCAGTGTGAATCGCTTCGGGTCGCCCAGTTCCGCCTCGCGCTCAACGGGTGGGCCGCCGGGTTGCGGCAGGGCGAGAAGCTTGGCGATCTTGTCGAAAGCCTCGCCCGGGGCATCGTCGATGGTGGAGCCGAGCCGGCGAAATGTCTCTGGTCCCTCGACCGCCAGAAACTGGCAATGCCCCCCCGAAACCAGCAGCATCAGATAGGGATAGTCGATCCTGTCGGTCAGCCGCGGCGTCAGCGCATGGCCGGCCAGGTGGTTCACGCCCACCATCGGCAACCCGGTCGCTGCCGCCAGCCCCTTTGCCAGCATCAGCCCCGACAGCAGCCCGCCGATCAGCCCCGGCCCCGCCGTCACCGCGATGCCGTCCAGATCGGCAAGTGAGACCCCGGCGCCGGCCAGCGCCGCTTCGACCGCATGGTCCAATCGTTCGGCATGGGCCCGGGCGGCGATTTCCGGCACCACGCCGCCGAAGGGTGCATGCAGTGTCGCCTGTCCCTCGACGATTGAGGACAGGATCTCCGGCCCGTCGCCCCCGCGGCGAACCACGGCGGCGGCGGTATCGTCGCAGCTCGATTCGATGCCAAGGAAGGTGGTTGTCGTCATGATCGCTTGTGGCTCCTTGCCTCTCGCAGGTAGCATCCGGTGCATGACGAAACAATCCTTCCCCATCCTGATCACGCGCCCCGAACCGCAGGCAGGCCGGCTGGCGGCCGAACTGACCGAGGCTTATGGCACCCGGGTTGTGCCACTCCTCTCGCCGCTCATGACGACAGAGTTCCTGACGCCGCAGTTTCCCGCCGGCGACTTCGCCGCCGTGATCCTGACCTCGGAAACCGGCGCTGCCGCGGCAGAGCGGCTGGGGCCGTTACCGAAGCCCGCATTCTGTGTCGGCCCGCGCACCGCGGCCCGGGCGGCAGAGGCCGGTTTCATCCCGACCGTGATCGAGGCCGATGCCGCGGCGCTGGTCGCGACCCTGGCGGCCGCGTCCCGAAATGCGGCGCCGGGATCCGCAGGGTTGCTGTGGCTGCGCGGGGCGGATCGGGCGGCCGATCTTCCGGCCCTTTTGCCGCAGTGGCGGATCGTGGATCTGATTGTCTATGCGCAGCGGCCCCGCGCCCTGACTACCGCAGCCCTCGATTGCCTCGGCCGGCCCGGCCCGGTCGTCCTGCCGCTGTTCTCGCCCCGGTCGGTCCGGCTGTTTCTGGCCGCCGCGCCGTCCCCGATCATCGCCCGTCTTCTTCCCGTCGCGATCAGCGCGAATGCCGCGGCAGAGCTTCCCGCCGATCTTTTCGCCGGCTGCCACATTGCCGAGACACCGGATGGCGTCGGAATGCTTGTGGCGATCGGTCGCGCGATCTCCGCGGGCCTGCCTTGAACCTGCCCGCCTCCAGCGCTTAGGGTACAGTCAGGCCAACCGCAGAGGCAGCGCATGTCAGATGAGGACAAGCCGGTCAGTCCGGCAGAATCCGGTGCAGAGCCGCCGGCCGCCACGCCGGCGGTCGAACCCTGGGCGCAACCGGCATCGGCAACGGCCGAGAATGCGGCCGAGCCGTCCCTGACGCCGGCGGCCCCGAATCCCGTTCCCGAACCGGAGGCTGCGCCGGCCGTTCCGGCGGCGCCGGCCACCCGGAAAGGTGGCGCAGGGGTCCTTGTTGCAGCCCTGCTTGGCGGTGCCATCGCCTTTGTCGCTGGCTTTGGCCTGTCGCACTACAATGTTCTGAACTTGCGGTCCGAGCCTGATATGTCGGCGCTGAATGCGCGGCTTGCCGCATTGGATCAATCGGTTACCGAGGAGAAGACCGCCCTTGCCGAGGTGCGTCAGAAGGCCGACGCCGCGGCTGCGGCCGCCGCTGCGGCCACGCCCGATCTTTCGGCGCTGACGACGCGGATCGACGCGCTGGAAAAGAGCCTCGCAGCTGCCGCCAAGGCCAGCGATTCGGGTGTGACCCCGGCGGCGCTTGCCGCGTTGCAGGATCAGGTCGATGCGCTGAAGAATTCAGGCGGCGATACCCGGGCGATCGTCCAGGAAGAGTTGAAGGCCTGGCAGGCGGATGCTGTCCGGAAAGCTACGACCGAGGCCGCCGCCGCCAAGGCTGCGGCGCTGAAGGAGGCAGCCTTTGTCGCGCTGAAAGAGCAGGTGGCAAGCGGTGCGCCCTATGCCTCGGCCCTTGGGGCGCTGGATCTGGCCACCCCGCCCGAAGCGCTGGCCAAACACGCCGAAACCGGCCTGCCCACGCTGGCCGATCTGCGCGCGGGCTTTCCCGATGCTGCCCGCGCCGCACTGGCGGCAGTACCGGCCACGGATGAAGGTTTCTGGGGTTTCCTGCGGCAACAGGTGGGTGCGCGCGCGCTGACCCCCCAGCAGGGGACCTCGCCCGATGCCATCCTGTCGCGCGCAGAGGCGGGGCTCGCCGCCGGAGACATTTCGGCCGCGCTTGGCGAACTTGCCGCGCTGCCGTCCGAGGCGCAGTCCGCCATGGCCGACTGGACGGCCCAGGCGCAGGATCGTCTTGCCGCGGAACAGGCGCTTGCCGCGCTGCCCGCCCCCACCGCCCCGTGAGGAGACCCGGATGCTCTGGTCGCTGTTGAAGGTTGTCGCGTTTCTGGCCATCGTGGCCGGCCTGGCGGTTCTGGCCGGCACGCTGTCGGATCAGACCGGCGGTGTGCGGCTGTGGGTCTGGAACACCGAATACACGCTTGGCCCGTTGCAGGCCGTGATCGCACTCGTGGCGGTGCTGATCCTGCTCTGGCTGCTGCTGAAGCTGATCGACCTGGCCATCGCCAGCCTGCGCTTTCTGAACGGCGACGAAACCGCGCTCAGCCGGTATTTCGACCGCAACCGCGAACGCCGCGGCTACGAGGCGCTGAGCGAGGGGATGATCGCGCTGGCCGGGGGGGAGACCACGCGTGCCCTGGCCCGTGCCAAGACCGCCGAACGTCTGCTGCACAAACCGGAACTGACCGGCCTTCTTACCGCACAGGCCGCCGAGGCTTCGGGCGATACGAAGACCGCGGTCGAGGCCTGGCGGGCCCTTCTGAACAACGAGGCGACCCGCTTTGTCGCGGTGCGCGGCCTTCTGCAGCAGAAACTGGCCGAGGGCGATACCGCGACGGCGCTGAAGCTGGCCGAACAGGCCTTCGCGCTGAAACCGCGCCATGCCGAGATCCAGGATACCTTGCTGAAATTGCAGGCCGAGGGCGGCGACTGGAAGGGCGCCCGCAGCACGCTGGCCGAAAAGCTCCGCGCCGGCGGGCTGCCGCGCAGCGTCTATCGCCGGCGCGATGCGCTTCTGGCCCTGCAGGAGGCAAAGACCATCCTCGACGAAGGCGCGACGGCGGAGGCCCGCGATGCGGCGATAGAGGCGAACCGCCAGTCCCCCGATCTGATCCCGGCCGCGGTGATCGCCGCGCGCGCAATGATCGAAAAGGGGGACAAGCGTGGTGCCACACGGATCCTGAAGAAGGCCTGGGAGGCCCGGCCCCATCCCGATCTTGCTGCCAGCTTCGCCGCGATCGAACCCGATGAGACACCAGAGGCGCGGCTGAAGCGCTTCCGCACCCTGTTGTCGACCAATCCCGGGCATGAGGAAACGCGGCTGACCGAGGCCGAGCTTCTGCTCGCGGCCGAGGATTTCCCCGCGGCCCGCGCCGCCCTCGGCTCCCTGCCCGAGACGCATCCGACCCAGCGCGCGCTGACGATCCTTGCGGCGGCCGAACGCGGCAGCGGCGCGCCCGACGATCAGGTCCGCGCCACGCTGTCGCGCGCCCTGACCGCGCCGCGGGGGCCGGAATGGGTTTGCGACAAATGCGGCATGGTGCATGACGACTGGGTGCCGGTCTGCGGCAATTGCAGCGGCTTCGACACGCTGAGCTGGCGCGAGGTCGATACAGACCACCGCGCGCCCGTCCGCCCCGATCTGGCTGGCCTCGTCCTCGCACCACCGCAACCGCCCGCCGTGATGATCCGCGAGATCCCCAGCTCGCCCGAACCCGAACCCGAGCCGGACCCCGAGCCTGCGCCCCCGAAGGATGTGACCCCGCCACTGCCCCCGGACGAGATCCTTCGCCGGGCAAACTAGGCGTCGTGGGCAAAGGTTGACGTAATGCCCCGGGATTGGTTTGAGGCTTCTTTTGGAGGGCCGTCTTGGGCGAACGGATTGGTGTTGCGAACGAGGAGTGGGCGACAATCGGGCTTTTGCTGCATTCAGAGCGTGGGAGTGACTGCTACCTTGCATGAGATAATTGCTGTTTCTTCGACGACATCCTCCGCAGATATCGGCGCTGGCTGAAAGTCGACATTTCCGACGCCATGGTGATGAACCTGACGGAGAGAGACGCCGCAGCCGGCATAGTCGACAGCATCATCGCCCGGATGCACCGCTACGCAGCCGGCATAAACAAGGAACTCGGCAAGCCGCCGCATTTGATTGATCGTGGGACGGTTTCACCACCAAGCTCCATGCGCCGCCGCGACGCCAACAGGCGGAGGCTCTGTTTCGAACTGAAGAGCCGGGAAACTCATGACATCAAGGCTTCGCACCTCTGTTGCTCATGATCGCGGACAACATCGAAGCGCTGCTGGTCGACAAGGGTTAGGATGCCGATGCCATCCATGAGGAACTGACAACAGGTGGTATCGAAGCCCTTATCCCGGCCAAACGCAACCGGAAGAACCCCGCGCCGCAAAATACCGGAGAATAAAAGACGCGCAACAGAATCGAGCATATGTTCAACAAACTAAAGAACTGGCGGCGGGCCTCCCTTGTAGCATGAGCAGATTTCCACTGGGTCGATGCAGAGGTGCCCTTGGGACAATTCTCCGAAGTCGTTTTTGGTTCGTTGCAGGTTTGAAAGACCGCGATTATCGCTGCGATTAGGTGCCGATACCGCATTCGCCGTTGTTTTCCTTCACGACGATGCTCCTTTCAGCAGTTGCTGTGACCCCCGATAACTCGTCCATCTGATGCTAGAGTCTGGCCTAAGGTGTGGCGGCGCACTAGCTTTGGGACGAAAATGCACTAGCTTTGGGACGAAAAAATACTCTTGTCCTGTCAGGAGGGCGGCGGTTCAGCAGCATTTCTGACAGTCGCAACTCGCCACCAGAGTTTGCATAAACGCGATTTTCGGAACCGGGTTTCGGGGCGGTTTCAACGCGGGTTTGAAGCGGTGTTGAAGGGGGCGTGCGGCCAGTGCCCGCGGTTCGCGGCCTGCGTCAGATCGGCTCGATCCGCACCGCGGCCGGCCCCATCGG
>JBDHSO010000058.1:0-20340 GCA_039808125.1 Rhodobacter sp.
CCTTTTCCGTTCCGGCCGTGCCGGTCGCGCCTAGCGGTGGCGCAGGTCGATGTAGTCGCGCTTTTGCGGCCCGACATACAACTGGCGCGGGCGGCCGATCTTCTGGTTCTTCTCGCCGATCATCTCTTTCCACTGGCTGATCCAGCCCACGGTGCGCGACAGCGCGAAGATCGGGGTGAACATCGAGGTCGGGAAGCCGATCGCCTCGAGGATGATGCCGGAGTAGAAGTCGACGTTGGGATAGAGCTTCTTCTCGACGAAATAGGGATCCTCAAGCGCGATGCGCTCCAGTTCCTTGGCGACGCGAAGGGTCTCGTTGTTCTCGATGCCGAGAAGGCCCAGCACGTTGTCCGCCGTCTCCTTCATCACCTTGGCGCGGGGGTCGAAGTTCTTGTAGACCCGGTGGCCGAAGCCCATCAGGCGGAACGGATCGTTCTTGTCCTTGGCCCGCGCGACATATTCCGGAATGCGGTCGACCGTTCCGATCTCGCGCAGCATTTCCAGCGCGGCCTGGTTCGCGCCGCCATGGGCCGGGCCCCAGAGGCAGGCGATGCCGGCCGCGATGCAGGCGAAGGGATTCGCCCCCGAAGAGCCGGCCAGACGCACCGTCGAGGTCGAGGCGTTCTGTTCGTGGTCGGCATGCAGCAGGAAGATCAGATCCATCGCCTTCGACAGCACCGGATCGACCTTGTACGGCTCAGCCGGGACCGAGAAGCACATGTGCAGGAAATTCGCCGCATAGGTCAGGTCGTTGCGCGGATAGACGAAGGGCTGGCCGATCGAATATTTGTAGGCCATCGCGGCCAGCGTCGGCAGCTTGGCGATCAGGCGGATCGCCGCGACCTCGCGCTGCCAGGAATCGTTGATGTCGAGGCTGTCGTGATAGAAGGCCGACATCGCGCCGACCACGCCGACCAGCGTCGCCATCGGATGGGCGTCGCGGCGGAAGCCGCGGTAGAAATAATGCATCTGCTCATGCACCATCGTGTGCATGGTGACGCGCTGGACGAAATCCTTCAACTGGTTGCCGGTGGGCAGATCGCCGTAAAGCAGCAGGAAGCAGGTCTCCAGATAGGAGGATTTGTCGGCCAGCTGTTCGATGGGATAGCCGCGGTAAAGCAGCTCGCCCTTGTCGCCGTCGATATAGGTGATCGTGCTTTCGCAGGCGGCGGTCGAGGTGAAGCCGGGGTCGAAGGTGAAAACATCCGCCTCGCCGTAAAGCTTGCGGATGTCGATCACCTCGGGGCCGATCGTGGGTTCCAGCACCGGCAGGTCATAGTCCTTGCCGTGCAGGTTGAGTTTCGCGGTCTTCGTCGTCATTCCGATTCCATTCCCCTGTTTCGCGGTGGCTGCCGCTGGGCCTGCGGCAGGGCTTTGGCTTTGGCGCCGCCCCAAGGTCGGAGCGACAGCAAGGTCCGGGACCGGGCGCCGGTCAGCCGGCTGCCTCCGAAAGCCTTGCAATCGTCTCGTCCCGACCGATGACCAGCATCATGTCGAAGACCGAAGGTGTCACGCTGCGGCCTGCAAGTGCCGCCCGGAGGGGCGCCGCCAGCTTGCCGAATCCGATCCCGTTCCCGGATGCTACTCCGTTCAGAATGGTCTCGAGCGCGTCTTTCGTCCAGCTAGCATTTTGCAGCTGCGGCGTCAACGATTGCAGTATACTACGGGATACCGAGTCCAGCGCCCGCGCCGCCGCCTCATCGGGAACGATGGGGCGGGAGACCAGCGCAAAGTGTCCCTTTTCAATGAGTTCCGGGTAGGTCTTCGCCCTTTCCTTCAGGCTGGGCATCGCCCGCAACATGCGGTCGCGCTGGGTGTCATCCAGCGCCGGACGGCCGGCGGCTGCCAGATAACCTTCCAGATCCTGCAGCAGTGCGGCATCGTCCATCATCGCGATGTGATGGCCGCAGGTGTTTTCCAGCTTCTTGAAATCCAGCCGCGCCGGCGCCCGGCCGATGCCGGACAGGTCGAAGACGGCCATCGCCTCGGCGGTGGTGAAGATCTCCATGTCGCCATGCGCCCAGCCCAGCCGGGTCAGATAGTTGCGCATGCCGCCGGCCGGATAGCCCATCGCCTGATATTCCTCCAGCCCCGTCGCGCCGTGGCGCTTCGACAGCTTCTTGCCATCGGGCCCATGAATAAGTGGTATATGCGCCCAGACCGGTACCTGCCAGCCCATCGCGTCATAGACCATCTGCTGCCGCGCGGCGTTGTTCAGGTGGTCGTCGCCCCGGATCACATGGGTCACGCCCATGTCATGATCGTCGACCACCACGGCCAGCATGTAGGTGGGCGTCCCGTCCGACCGCAGGACGATCATGTCATCCAGCGTCTCGTTCCGGATCACCACGCGGCCCTGCACCTGATCGTCGATCACCGTCTCGCCCTGGCGCGGCGCCTTCATCCGCACCACGTAAGGCCGGTCGGGATAGGTGGCGGGATCGGCGTCGCGCCAGGGTGAAAGGAACACCGGATAGCTGACGCCGCGCGCCTTCTCGGCCTCGCGGAAGGCCTCGATTTCTTCCTGTGTCGAGAAGCACTTGTAGGCGGTGCCGCGCGCCTCCATCTGGTGGGCGACCTCGGCATGGCGGTCCTTGCGGGCGAACTGGCTGACCACCTCGCCGTCCCAGTCGAGGCCAAGCCAGGTCAGCCCCTTCAGGATCGCCGCCGTCGCCTCGGGGGTGGAGCGTTCGCGGTCGGTATCCTCGATCCGCAGGAGGAATTGGCCGCCCCGGCCGCGGGTGTAAAGCCAGTTGAACAGCGCCGTGCGGGCGCCGCCGATATGCAGGTAGCCGGTGGGCGAGGGGGCGAAACGGGTGACGACCGGGTTCGACATGGGCGGCGTTAACCTTTCGGAAACCATGGGCGGGCAAGGATGCTGCCGTCGGCGGTATGTAGACGGCTTGGGGGGGCAAGGGCAAGGTGGCGGAGGCGGCGGTCCCGATGATGCGCAGCCTGCCCGGCTGGCTGATCGCGCCGCTGCTGGCGCTGGCGGCGGCGCGGGGGCATCTTCTGCCGCTGGCGGCGGTGGCGCTGGCGGTCGGCGATGGTGTCTGGTTCGGCTGGCCGTCGGAACCGGGCCCTCGGGTCTATGCCGCGGCGCTGGCGCTGGCACTGGCGGGGCTTGCGCTGTTGCGGGCCGGCCCCGATCCGGTGCGGCCCCTGGGCGGCCTCGTGCTGGCGCTGGCGCTGGGCTTTCTGGCGGCCGGCACCCGGGCGCATCTGCAGGCTGCGCCCGTCCTCGGCTTTCGCTATTACGGCCCGGTCGAGGGGCGGGTGATCGAGATCGACCGCTCCTCCTCGGATGCTTTGCGGCTGACGCTCGACCGGGTGGTCCTGCGCGAGGTGGCACCGGCGCGCACCCCGCAAAAGGTGCGCGTCGCGCTGCATGGCAGCCGGGTCTGGCATGCGGCGGAACCCGGCCAGACGGTGATCCTGACCGCCCATCTCGCCCCGCCCGACGGCCCGGTCGAACCCGGCGGCTTCGACTTCCGCCGCATGGCCTTTTTCGACCGGCTGGGCGCGGTGGGCTATACCGCCACACCCGTCCTCCTGCTGGAGGAGGCGGCGACCGGCGAGCAGGCGATCGGCCGCCTGCGGCAGGTCCTGTCCGAACGGATCCGGGCCGCCATCCCGGGCGAGGCCGGGGCTTTCGCCGCAGGTGCCATGACCGGCGACCGTTCCGGCATCAGCCAGGCCACGGTGGCGGCGCTGCGCGATTCCTCGCTGGCCCATATCCTTGCGATCTCGGGGATGAACATGGCCTTCCTGACCGCCTTCGTCTTCGGCCTGGTCCGTGGCGGAATAGCCCTGGTTCCCTGGCTGGCGCTGCGGGTGAACGCGAAGAAGGTCGCGGCCGCGATATCCTTTGCGGTGGCGTTGTTCTACCTGCAATTGTCGGGGTCGAACGTGGCCACCGAACGGGCCTTTCTGATGATTTCGGTCATGCTGGGTGCGGTGATGCTCGACCGCCGGGCGCTGACGCTGCGCTCTGTCGCGATCGCGGCGGTCATGCTGCTGATCCTGCGGCCCGAAAGCCTGCTGGAACCCGGCTTCCAGATGTCCTTCGCCGCCACCGTGGCGCTGATCTCGGGATTTCAGTTTCTCGACCGCCGGGCGCTGACCGGGCGCTGGCCGCGCTGGGCGGTGCCGGCGGTGACGCTGGTCGCCAGTTCGCTGATCGGGGGCCTTTCCACAGCGCCCTATGCCGCGGCGCATTTCAACCGTTTCGCCGATCTGGGGTTGATCGCGAATCTGCTGACCGTGCCGGTGATGGGGATCCTGATCATGCCGATGGGGGTGCTGGCAGCACTTCTGGCGCCTGTCGGGCTGGCATCCCTGCCGCTGTTCTTCATGGGCCTCGGCGCGGAATGGACCCTGTATGTCGCCTACCGCGTTGCGGCTTTCGACGGGGCAGTCACGGCGATCCCCGCGCCGGGCACGGGCGTGCTGGCGGCCTTCACGCTCGGCGCCTGCTGGCTGCTGCTCTGGCCCGGGCGGGCGCGGCTGGCCGGGCTGGCTCTGGCCGTTGTGGCGCTGGGTTTCTGGGGCTGGCAGGGGCGGCCGGCCCTGCTGATCAGCGGCGACGGCCGGCTGGTCGGGCTGATGACGGCAGAGGGGCGGGCGCTGTCGCGGGCCTCGGGCGGCGGCTTTGCGGCGCAGAACTGGCTTGAAAACGATGGCGATCTTGCCGGTCAGAAGGCCGCCGCCGCGCGGCCGGGATTCACCGGACCGGCAGAAGCGCGGGCCTTCACCTTTGCCGGGCGCCCGGCTGTCGTTCTGTCTGGCAAGGCGGCCCCCGGATCGGTGGCCGCGGCCTGCGCGGGCGGGCTGATCGTGGTGGTGGCCGGGGTTGCGGCGGCGGCCGCGCCGGAGGAATGTGCGCTGATCGACGATACGCTGCGGCGCGAGACCGGCGCATTGGCGCTGGAGGCCGGTCCCGCCGGCGTGACCGTCAGCGCCACCCGCGCCCGCGCCCGCCTCTGGGACGGGCCGCCGATGGATCCGGCCGGCCTCGCCCGGCTGGCAGCCGCGCTCTCCCGCCCGCCGCCCAGGCCCCGGCGCCGGCTTGCACCGGGGGTGCGGCGCGTCAGCGCGGCATCAGCGACCGGGCATAATCCTGCAACTGGTCGGCGACGATGCCCCAGCCGGTGTGGAAACCCATATCCTCATGCGCCTGGCGCGTTTCGGGCGTGCGGTGACGGGCGATGGCGGTATAGCGCGTGCGGCCCGGCCCGGCATCCGCAAGGAGCAGGATCGCGGTCATGAACGGGTTCTCTGCGGGTTTCCAGCCTTCGGTATAACCATCGGTGAAGACCAGCTTTTCCTCGGGAACGATTTCAAGAAAGACGCCGTCGTTGCACATCTCGGTGCCATCGACCTCGAAGACGGTGTTGAACCGGCCGCCCGTGCGCAGGTCGATCTCGCAGCTCGTCACCCGGTGCGGTCTTGGCACGAAGAACTGCCGGATGTGATCGGGTGTGGTCCAGCACTCCCACAACAGGGCGCGCGGTGCCTCGAGCGTGCGCTCCAGCTTCAGATCGGTCTCGGGGTCCAGATCCATGGTCATTCCTTCGCGTCAATGTGGAAACAGAACCCGCTGCGCGGGGCGGATCGGTGTTTCACCGCGCCCGGCCATTCCGGGCCGCGCCGCGTCCGCCGCCCGGAATGGCCGGGCGCGACAGGGGACGGTCGAGTCGGGGTAGGGGCGAGACATGACACAGCCTAGGATCCGGTCCCGATCAAGTCCATCGGCGGATGATTGGAAGGGACCGCCGGCAGAGGAGGGCCGCGATGGCGACGGCCGCGGTGATATTTCGCCCGTCCCGGCGCCACCGGCCCGGCCGCCGTCCCGCGTTTGCCTGGAACCGCCTCGCCGGGAGGGACCTTCCGTGCCGCAATCCTCCCGTCATCTTCCTGTGCCGGTTTTGCGGGGTAGCGTCGCGACCGAGGCGGTATCGCGCCGGCAATGCGAAAAGCCGCTGCGCCCGGCGGACATACGGCGGTCGCCGGCGTGGCAGCGTCACCGGCGCTGCAACAGGGCGCCATGCCCGGCCGACACGCGGAGATCGCGCCAAGAAAAACAATCCCGCGGATCGAGAAAGGCCACCGCAGAGCCGTGATCGTTCGGATCCGGTTCCCCGCGACGGCGGTCAGTAATTGCGGATCAGACCGACCAGCCGGCCCTGCACTTTCACCTTATGGTCCGGCAGCACCCGGGTCTCATAGGCCGGATTCGCCGCTTCGAGGGCGATCATCCCGCCCCGGCGGCGAAAGCGTTTCAGCGTGGCCTCGCTGTCTTCGACCAGCGCCACGACGATATCGCCATTCTCGGCTGTCGCCTGTTCGCGGATCACCACGATATCGCCATCGGTGATCCCGGCCTCGATCATGGAATCGCCTTTCACCTCAAGGGCATAGTGATTGCCATGCCCCGACAGCATGCTGCCCGGCACCGCGATGTGATGCGAAATCTCCGAAATCGCCTCGATCGGCACGCCCGCGGCGATCCGCCCCATGACCGGCAGGTCCAACGCATGCGCCGCCGTGACCGCCATGGCCTCGCGGGCGGCGGCCCGGCGGTCGCCCGCGATCACCCGGGGCTGAAACGCGGGCGCGGCCGCGGCGGGCGGCTGAAAGCCCGGCCGCTCCATCGCTTCGGGCAGGCGGACGATTTCCAGCGCCCGGGCCCGGTGCGGCAGGCGGCGGATGAAGCCGCGTTCTTCCAGCGCGGTGATCAGCCGGTGGATCCCGGATTTCGACCGCAGATCCAGCGCCTCCTTCATCTCGTCGAAGGAGGGCGGCATGCCGTCGCGATCCAGCCGCTCCTTGATGAAGGTCAAAAGCTCCAGCTGTTTGCGGGTCAGCATCGGTACAGGGCTCCACTCAGGCAATCGTTGATGCTATGTTCTGCCGGTGTTCCCGGTTTGTGTCAAGAAAAATGCGAAAGCGGCAGGTAGCCCACCTCTTCGCCGGCGGCGCGCGGCCCGTCGCCCGCGGGCCGGATCAGGAGCGAATCCGCCTCGGTGAGGATGGTCAGCAGCGCACTGTCCTGACGGTCGAAGGGGGCGATCGTGCCGTCCCGGCCAAGGCGGGCGCGCATGAAATGCGTACGCGGGCCATTGGCCTCGACCGGAGTGGCGAGGCGGGCGCGGCGGGGTTCGGGAACCGGCGCCGGGTCACCCTGAAGCGCCCGCAGCAGCGGGCGCAGGAAGAGATGCGCGCAGACGAAGGCAGAGACCGGGTTTCCCGGCAGGCCCAGCATCACCGCCGCGGCCAGCCGTCCCGCCATCAGCGGCTTGCCCGGCCGCATGGCGATGCGCCAGAAGGCCGGCTCCATGCCGATCTCGGCCGCAACCTTGCCAACAAGGTCGAGATCGCCGACCGAAGCGCCGCCGATGGTGACGATGACATCCGCGCCCTCAGCGAGGGCGAAGACGGCGCGCAGCCCGGCCTCGCTGTCGCGCGCGACCGGCAGGAGCCTGACCTCGGCGCCCTCCGCCTCGGCCAGCGGTTTCAGCGCATAGGCGTTGGAGGCGACGATCTGGTCGGCGCGCGGCACCTCGCCGGGCATGACGAGTTCGTCGCCGGTGGCGATCAGCGCGACGATGGGCCGGCGGTGACAGCGGACCTGCGGCAGGTTCATCGCCGCGATCAGCGCCAGATCGGCCGGACGCAGCCGCCGCGGCGCGAGCGCGGCGCCGGCCGGGAAGTCCTGGCCGCGCTGGCGGATGTTGAGCCCGCCGCCCGTCGCGGCCCCGAGCGTGATGCGGTCGCCCTGGCGCGTCACATCCTCCTGCAGGACCACCCGGCTGGCCCCCGCCGGCACCGGCGCGCCGGTGAAGATGCGCACGGCCTCGCCCGGACCCACCCGGCCGGCAAAGCCGTGGCCGGCGCCGGCGGTGCCGGTCACGGCAAGGACCATGCCCGGCGCGGCCTCGTCCGCGATGGCATAGCCGTCCATCGCCGAGGCATCGAAGGGCGGCTGGTCGCGCGCCGCCACGACCGGTCCGGCCATCCAGCGCCCGGCGGCCTGCGCCAGCGCCACCTCCTCGGCCGGAAGCGGTGCGGCCAGTGCCAGAAGCCGCTCCATCGCCTCGTCCACCGCCATCAGACCCATCGCTGCCCCCGTGATTTCATCCCCTGCCCCCCGTTTCGGAAGGGTGCCTGTCTCGACGCGCGCAAGCCGTGCGGGCGCCCCCGGTGCCGGAGCCGCCGCCCCACCCCTGCCGCAGCGGCTGTCACCCCGCCGCTTCGGCCTCGTAGCGGCCCGATTTTCCGCCCTCTTTCAGAAGAAGGCGGATGCCCTCGATGCGCATGGATTTCTCGGCCGCCTTCACCATGTCATAGACGGTCAGCGCCGCCACCGTCACCGCGGTCAGCGCCTCCATCTCGACCCCGGTCTGGCCGCGGGTCTTCACCGCGGCCTCGATCCGCACCGCCGAGCGCGCGGGGTCGCAGGTCAGATCCAGCGTTACCCTGGTCAGCGGCAGCGGATGGCAAAGCGGGATCAGATCAGCCGTGCGCTTGGCCGCCATGATCCCGGCCAGCCGCGCCACGCCCAGCACATCGCCCTTGCCGGCACGGCCGTCGGCCACGAGGGCGAGCGTGCCCGGCGACATCACGACATAGCCCTCGGCCACCGCCTGGCGATCCGTCTCGGCCTTGTCCGAGACATCGACCATCTGCGCCCGGCCGCCGGCGTCGAAATGGCTGAGCGCGGAAGGGCCGTGGGCGGAAGGGTCGGATGCGGAAAGGTCGGATGCGGGCGCGCGCGGATCGCTCACGGCCCGCCCTCCGCCCCGGTCAGCGGGTTGGCAAGCAGGGCGCGGGTGGCCGCCGCCACATCCTCCTGCCGCATCAGGCTTTCGCCGACGAGAAAGCAGCGCGCGCCGTAACGGGCCAGATCGGCCAGGTCGGCGGGGGTGTAGAGGCCGCTTTCGGAGACGATCAGCCGGTCCTCGGGCACCCGGCGGGCGAGATCGCGGGTGGTGTCGAGCGACACTTCGAAACTGTGCAGGTTCCGGTTGTTGATGCCGATCAGCTGCGATTTCAGCAGTTGCGCCCGTTCCAGTTCGGCACGGTCATGCACCTCGATCAGCACATCCATGCCCCAGAAATCGGCCGCCGCCTCCAGTTCCAGCGCCTGGCTGTCCGAAAGAGAGGCCATGATCAGCAGGATGCAATCCGCCCGCAGGCTGCGCGCCTCGACGACCTGCCAGGGATCGTAGAGGAAATCCTTGCGCAGGCAGGGCAGCCTGACCGCCTCGCTGGCGGCGACCAGAAAGTCGTCGGCGCCCTGGAAGGACGGACCGTCGGTCAGCACCGAAAGGCAGGTGGCGCCGCCCTCGGCATAGGCGCGGGCCAGGGCCGGCGGGTCGAAATCGGCGCGGATCACGCCCTTGGAGGGGCTGGCCTTCTTGATTTCGGCGATGAGGCCGTAGCCATGGGCCGCGGCATCCTTCAGCGCCCGGGCAAAGCCGCGCGGCGCGGGTGCCGCGCGCGCGGCATCCTCGAGATCGGCAAGAGAGCGGGCGGCCTTGCGCGCCGCGACCTCCTCGAGCTTGTAGGCCTTGATCCGGTCGAGAATGGTTGTCATCGGCGCGCTGTCTCCTCCGGGGCGGATCCCGTCTGTTCGTGTCGTCGTGGCGGGGGCTTTGCGCCCCCGCACCCCCGCAGGGTATTTCGGTCAAGAGGAAGGCGCAGGTCCGGTTTAGCGGCTTGGGGCGGGGATGAAAAGCGTTCAGGCGGCCCAGTCAACCGGCGTATCGCCGCGGGCTGCGAGCCAGGCGTTCACCCGGCTGAACGGGCGGGAGCCGAAGAAGCCGCGATAGGCCGCGAGCGGCGAGGGATGGGGGCTTTCGACGAAGAGATGGCCGTCGCGCGGCAGGCCGGCGCAGAGTTTCTGTGCGGGCGCTCCCCAGAGCAGGAAGGCGCGCGGCCCGTCGGCGGCGGTGGCGGCGAGGATCTGCGCGGTCAGCCGTTCCCAGCCCCAGCCCTTGTGGCCGTTGCTCTGTCCGGCCGGCACCGACAGGACGGTGTTGAGCAGAAGGACGCCCTGTTCGGCCCAGGCCGAGAGGTCGCCGTCTGCCCGGTGCTGGCCGGTGTCGGCAGCCAGTTCGGTCAGGATGTTCTTCAGCGAATCGCGCGGAGGTTCGCCCGGGGGGAAGGCGAAGGCCAGGCCCTGGGCGCGGCCGGGGCTGGGATAGGGGTCCTGCCCGAGGAGGACGACGCGGACCTTCTCGCGCGGGGTCAGGGTCAGGGCGCGAAACAGCCGGTCGGGTCCGGGCTGCCAGCCGGGAGCGGCGGCGAGACGGGTCCAGAGCGCGGGCCAGTCCCGGGCGAAGAACGGCAGCGAGGCCCAGGAGGCAGGCGGCTGCGGGCGGGGCGGCGGGGTGGTGTCGGGCAAGGGTGGCTCCTCCTGTCCGGGCCGGAATAGGCGGTTTTGCGGCGGGGGGCGAGGGCGGGTCTGGCGGTAAATGGCCTGTCCATACGGATTTTTACACCGGCATTGTGCGGCGGCAACGGGCGTCGCAGCGGAGCGCCGCGACTTTTGCCCGGAGGCGACGGCGGCGGGGACGGGTGTTCGGCGCCGGCCTCGCGGCGATGCGGGCGTGCCGGTGAAGGGGGCCGGCATCGCGGCGGCGATGGCGCTCACGGCAGGTCCGCGGAAGTGTGGGGAGCCGAATCCCAAGGGTGCCGGGTTCTGCTAGGGTACCGGGTCGATCAGCGGGTTCAGCCCCGCCGCCAGCGCGGCCATGGTATAGGCGCGCTGGGCGGCTTCGGCGCGGGCGCGTGCCGAGGCGACCATGGCAGGCGGCTCTGCCGCCGCCGCCGCGGGCATGGGCCGGTCTGCGGCCGTTCCCGGCCGTTCGCTGCCCGCCGGCTGCCGGACCGGCCTCGCGGTTTCCGCCGCGGCCGCCGGGGCCGCGCGCGCGCCGTTGTGGAGCGCCGATCCCGCCCCGCCGTTCATGTTGCCCGTGTGCTGCCCGGCCGTCTGTGCCGTGGCCACCACGGGACTGACCGAAGTCACAGGTCCCATCATGGCCCCCATCCTCAGGGAGCCCCCACCTCTCGGAATGTAACGCGGAACCTCGGGCCGGCCCAGCGGCGATTGCCGCGCATTTTAGCCGTTCGCGCCGGCTCAGGGCCGCAGCAGCCGGCCATAGAGCGTGGTCAGGAAGGCGCCGGCCTCGGCAAAAGGGTCGTGGCCTTCGCCAAGGACGGCGCGGACCTGCATGTCGAAATCGGCATAATGCTGCGTCAGCGCCCAGATCGAGAAGATGAGATGGACCGGCTCGACCCGGGCGATGCGGCCCTCGTCCATCCAGCGGCGCAGGACAGCGGCCTTTTCCTCGACCAGCGCCTTCAATTCGCCCTCGATCACCGCCCGCATGCGGGGCGCGCCTTGCAGGATCTCATTGGCGAACAGCCGGCTTTCGCGGGGAAAGTCGCGCGACAGATCCAGTTTCCGGCGGACATAGCCGAGGATTTCCGCCACCGGGTCGCCGGCGGCATCCATCTCGCGCAGCGGATCGAGCCAGGTGTCGAGCAGGCCGGCGAGAAGGGTGGAATGCACCGCCTCCTTCGAGGGGAAATAATAGAGCAGGTTGGGCTTGGACAGGCCGGCCGCCTCGGCGATCTGTTCGAGCGTGGCACCGCGGAACCCCTGCGACGAGAAGACCTCGAGCGCGGCTTCGAGGATCGCCTCGCGGTTGCGGGTCTGGATACGGCTGCGGGGCATGGGCGCGTCCTGCATGGCGGTCCGAGGTTCTGGGCGTGCTGCGGCGTCGGGGTCAGACCCCGCCACCCTGCCGCGCGGCGAGGGCGGCGAGGGCGCCGAGCGCCATCCGGTGATCCTCGACCTGGGGCAGGCCCGAGACGGTGAGGCAGGCCACCACGCCGGCGCCCGCCACCCGCACCGGCACCGCGCCGCCATGATCGGCATGGGTTTCGCCGGACAGGCCGTGCTTGGCAAGCGTTTCGCCCTTTTCGCGGTTTCGCGTCCCGACCAGAAGCGACGGCTCCTGAAACAGCAGCGCCGTCGCGGCCTTGCGGCAGGCCCAGAGGTCGTTCAGCGGCGCCGAACCGGGAAGGGCCGCGTGAAACAGGATGCGGTCGGGGGTGCGGATGTCGATCACCACCGGCAGGCCGGCCGCCCGCGCCTCGGCCAGGAGGCCAAGGCCGAGATCGAGCGCTTCGGCGGCATCGAAGCGGGCCAGCGTAAGGGCGGCAAATTCGGCGGCGAGGGCGGCACTGTTCATGAGGGATCCCAGGGTTTTCCCGGCGCGGGGGGCAGGGCGCCGATTCCGCGCAGGATGATTTCGCGCACGCTGTCGGTCGCGGCGCGCCATTGCCGGTCGGTGAGCGGCTTGCCGGCGTTCAGCGTTTCGATCTGGTGGCCGAAATCGGCATAGTGCTGGGTGGTGGCCCAGATCATGTAGAGCAGGTGGCGGGGATCGACGGCGGCGATCTGGCCCTCGTCGATCCAGCGCTGGATCGCGCGCATCCGGCCCTCGGTCCAGCCCCGCAGCGCGGTTTCCAGATAGTCCTGGATCACCGGCGCGCCATGCATCACCTCGCTGGCCCAGACCTTGGAGCCGAAGGGGTGGCGGCGCGAGATCTCCATCTTGGCCTCGATATAGCCGCCGATGCCGGCCGCGGCATCGGCGGCATTGTCGAAGCAATCTGCGGCCTTCAGCCAGATGGTGAAGATGTTCTCGACCACGCGGCGGTAGAGATCCTCCTTGGTGGCGAAGTAATAGTGCAGGTTCGCCTTGGGCATGCCCGCCATGTCGGCGATGAGCTGCATGGTCGCGCCGCCGAAGCCCGCCTCGGCAAAGACCTTTTCGGCGGCGACGAGGATGGCCTCTTCGCGCGCCCGGCGGATGTCGGTCCGCCGGCCGGCCTTGATGCGCATCTTTCGGGCGGCGTCTTCCATCGGCCCCTGCGGAAAAACATTGACCGGATGGTCAGGTTGTGGTCGCGTAGCTTCTGACCATACGGTCAGGAAAAGATTCGCCGCAAGCGATGTCGGACATGCCCCGAGAAAGAGGGCGCGCGACAGGGAGAGAGCCCATGCCAGCACCCGGAGAGAACCTCCGCATCGATTCCGCACGGCTGTGGGACAGCCTGATGGCGATGGCGGAGATCGGCCCCGGGGTGGCCGGCGGCAACAATCGCCAGACCCTGACCGATGCCGATGGCGAGGGGCGTCACCTGTTCCAGCGCTGGTGCGAGGCCGCGGGCATGACCATGGGCGTCGACACGATGGGCAACATGTTCGCCACCCGCGCGGGTGAGGATCCGCAGGCGCTGCCGGTCTATATGGGCAGCCATCTCGACACCCAGCCGACCGGGGGCAAGTTCGACGGGGTCCTTGGCGTCTTGGGCGCGCTGGAGGTGGTGCGCACGATGAACGACATGGGGGTGAAGACGAAACATCCGGTCGTGGTGACGAACTGGACCAACGAGGAAGGCGCGCGCTTTGCGCCCGCGATGCTGGCCTCGGGCGTCTTCGCGGGCATCCATGCCGAGGACTATGCCAAGTCGCGCCGCGACCTTGACGGCAAGGTCTTTGGCGAGGAACTGGCGCGGATCGGCTGGGTCGGCGACGAGAAGGTGGGCGCCCGCCGGATGCATGCGATGTTCGAACTGCATATCGAGCAGGGCCCGATCCTGGAGGCCGAGGGCAGGTCGATCGGTGTCGTCACCCATGGCCAGGGGTTGTGGTGGCTGGAGGTCACCCTGACCGGCAAGGCCGCCCATACCGGCAGCACGCCGATGAACATGCGGGTGAATGCGGGCCTCGGCATGGCGCGGATCACCGAAATGGTGCACCGGATCGCCATGAGCCACCAGCCCGACGCGGTGGGGGCGGTGGGGCAGGTGACGGTTTTTCCCAATTCACGCAACGTGATTCCGGGCAAGGTGGTGTTCACCGTCGATATCCGCAGCCCGGAGCAGGGCAAGCTCGATGCGATGAAGGCCGAGGTGACCCGCGCCGCCCATGCGGTGGCGGCGGAGCTGGGCCTTGGCTGCGAGATCGAGGAGGTCGGCCATTTCGATCCCGTGACCTTCGATCCCGGGCTGGTGACGGTCGTTCGGAACGCGGCCGGCAAGCTTGGATATTCCCATATGGATATCGTGAGCGGCGCCGGCCATGATGCCTGCTGGATCAACCGCGTGGCGCCGACGGTGATGGTGATGTGCCCCTGTGTGGACGGGTTGAGCCATAACGAGGCCGAGGCGATCACGCCGGACTGGGCGGCGGCGGGGACGGATGTGCTGCTGCATGCGGTCCTCGAGGTGGCGGAGGTCGTTTCCTGACGGCGCCCCCCGGGGCGCTGCCCCGGACCCCGGGATATTTGCGGACAGATGAAATCAGGGAGGGTGCGATGGCATCGACGGTGATCAGGGGCGGCACGGTGGTCACGGCGGACCTGAGCCATGCGGCGGATGTACGGGTGGAGGGCGGCCGGATCGTCGAGATCGGGCCGGGGCTGAAGGGCGACCGGGTGCTGGATGCCACCGGCTGCTATGTGATGCCGGGCGGGATCGACCCGCATACCCATCTGGAGATGCCCTTCATGGGCACCTATTCCACCGATGATTTCGAGAGCGGCACGCGGGCGGGGCTGGCGGGCGGGACGACGATGGTGGTCGATTTCGTGCTGCCGGGGCAGGGCCAGGGGCTGATGGATGCAGCCCAAATGTGGCACAACAAGTCGGGCCGGGCGAATTGCGACTATTCCTACCACATGGCGGTGACCTGGTGGGGCGAGGCGGTCTTTGACGGCATGGCGGATGCGGTGAAGGCGGGCATGCCCAGCTTCAAGCATTTCATGGCCTACAAGGGCGCGCTGATGGTGAACGACGACGAGATGTTCGCCTCGTTCCGGCGCATCGGCGACCTGGGCGGGCTGGCCATGGTCCATGCCGAGAATGGCGATGTGGTGGCGGAACTGACGGCGCGGCTTTTGGCCGAGGGCAACAACGGCCCCGAGGGCCACGCCTATTCCCGCCCGCCGCAGGTGGAGGGCGAGGCGACCAATCGCGCCATCATGATCGCCGATATGGCGGGCGTGCCGCTCTATGTGGTGCATGTGTCCTGCGAGGACAGCCATGAGGCGATCCGCCGCGCGCGGGCGGCGGGCAAGCGCGTCTGGGGCGAGCCCTTGATCCAGCATCTGACGCTGGATGAGGGCGAATATTTCAACCCGGACTGGGACCATGCCGCGCGGCGGGTGATGTCGCCGCCCTTCCGCAACAAGAAGCATCAGGAAAGCCTCTGGGCCGGGCTGCAATCGGGGTCCTTGTCGGTGGTGGCGACCGACCATTGCGCCTTTACCACGGCGCAGAAACGCTTCGGCGTCGGGGATTTCTCGAAGATCCCGAATGGCACCGGGGGGTTGGAGGACCGGATGCCGATGCTCTGGACCCATGGGGTGGAGACGGGCCGGCTGACGCCGAACGAGTTCGTTGCGATTACGTCAACAAACATCGCCAAGATCCTGAATTGTTACCCGAAAAAGGGCGCGGTTCTGGTGGGGGCGGATGCCGATCTGGTGGTCTGGGACCCGGCGAAGGAGAAGGTCATTTCGGCCAAGGGGCAGCAATCTTCCATCGATTACAATGTCTTCGAGGGCAAGAAGGTGAAGGGCCTGCCGCGCTATACGCTGACGCGGGGACAGGTGGCGGTGAATGACGGCAAGGTGGAGACGCAGGAGGGCCATGGCCAGTTCGTGGGCCGGGAAGCGCGGCCGGCGGTGAACCGGGCGCTGTCGGCCTGGAAGGATTTGGCCGCGCCGCGGCCGGTGGTGCGGACCGGTGTTCCGGCAATGGGGGTGTGAATGAAGGTTGCATTGATCACGGCCGGCGGGTCGGGGATGGGGGCGGGTGCCGCGCGGGCGCTGGCTGCGGCGGGGCATGCGGTGGCCATCCTGTCGTCCTCGGGCCGCGGCGAGGCGCTGGCGGAGGAACTGGGCGGGCTGGGCGTCACCGGGTCGAACCGTTCGACCGAGGACATCGCCCGCCTTGTCGATCTGGCGATGGCGCGCTGGGGCCGGGTGGACGTGCTGGTGAACAGTGCCGGCCACGGGCCGAAGGCGCCGATCCTCGAGTTGACCGACGAGGACTGGATGACCGGGATCGAGACCTATTTCCTGAATGTCGTCCGCCCCCTGCGTCCGGTGACGCCGATCATGCAGCGGCAGGGCGGGGGCGCGGTCGTCAACATCTCCTCGGCCTGGGCGGTCGAGCCGTCGGACATGTTCCCGACCTCGGCCGTGGCGCGGGCGGGGCTCGCGGCCTTCACCCGAATTTATGCCGACCGTTACGCGGCCGAGAACATCCGGATGAACAACATCCTGCCGGGCTGGATCGACAGCCTGCCGCAGCAGGATGCGCGGGCGGCCTCGGTGCCGATGCGCCGCTATGGCACGGTCGAGGAGGTGGCGAGCGCGGTGGTCTTCCTTGCCTCGGAAGGGGCGGGCTATATCACCGGGCAGAACCTGCGCGTCGATGGCGGGCTGATGAGGTCGATGTGAGATGACCGCAGTGTCTGGGCGCAGGGCGGTGCCGGTCCCGTTCCGGGAGGGCGGGTCGGGACGTTGGACGGCGGATGCCGCCGGCGGGGCGCCGCAGGGACGGGCGGCATGAAGGATACGATGAACATTGCGCCCGCGGTGATCGAGGCCAGGGGGCTGAACCTGGTGTTCCAGACCGATGACGGCCCGGTCGAGGCGCTGAAGGATGTGAACCTGACGGTCGAGAAGGGCGATTTCGTCAGTTTCATCGGCCCCTCGGGTTGCGGCAAGACCACCTTCCTGCGCTGCATCGCGGCGCTGGAATATCCGACCGGCGGCAGCCTGACAGTGAACGGCATGACCCCCGACGAGGCGCGCCGCAGCCGGGCCTATGGCTATGTCTTTCAGGCGGCGGGGCTTTACCCCTGGCGGACCATCGCCGGCAACATCCGGCTGCCGCTGGAGATCATGGGCTTTTCGCGGGAGGAGCTGAAGAGCCGGGTCGAACGGGTGCTGGCGCTGGTCGATCTGGAGGGGTTCGGCAACAAATATCCCTGGCAGCTTTCGGGCGGGATGCAGCAGCGCGCCTCGATCGCCCGGGCGCTGGCCTTCGACGCCGACATATTGCTGATGGACGAACCCTTCGGCGCGCTGGACGAGATCGTCCGCGACCGGCTGAACGAGGAATTGCTGCGCCTCTGGGCGCGGACAGAGAAGACCATCGGCTTCGTCACCCATTCGATCCCCGAGGCGGTCTATCTGTCGACGAAGATCGTCGTGATGTCGCCGCGGCCGGGCCGCATCACCGATGTGATCGACAGCCCCCTGCCGCGCGAGCGGCCGCTGGAGATCCGCGATTCGCGCGCCTTCATCGAGATTGCCCATCGCGTGCGCGAAGGGCTCAGGTCGGGTCATTCCTATGACGAATGAACGGGGCGCGGGCGATCTGCCGGACTGGCTGCCGCGCGCGCGCGTGGTGCGGGGGGTAATGCTTGTGGTGGCGCTGGGCCTTGCGGCGCTGGTGGCCCAGGCGCGCTGGCCGGGGGGGGCGGTGGTGCCGGTGGCGGTGGCAGCCATCGCCGGGGCGATCTGGCTTGACGGCGAATGGCTGAAGCGCAACCACCATCGCGTGAATACCTGGGGCATTTCGCGCGGCAAGGCCGCCCGGACGAAGCCGAAATGAGATCGCTCCTGCCCATTCTGACCGTCGTCGCCGCCATCGTGGTGCTGTGGTATGCCGCGGCGGTCGCGCTGAACCGCACCTGGGTCTACGATCAGGCGGCGCGGGCGGGTCAGCCTGTGCCCGGCGCGGCAGAGGTGGTGGTCGAGACGATGCGGCAGGAGCGCCCGGTCCTGCCCGCGCCGCATCAGGTGGCGGCGGAATTGTGGAAGGGCGCGTTCGGCCAGGCCGTCACCTCGAAGCGCAGCCTGGTCTATCATGCCTGGATCACGCTTTCGGCCACGTTGCTGGGCTTTGCGCTCGGCACTGTTCTTGGCGTGGCGCTGGCGGTGGGCATCGTCTACAGCCGCGCCATGGACATGAGCGTGATGCCCTGGGCCATCGCCAGCCAGACCATTCCCATCCTCGCCATCGCGCCGATGTTCATCGTGGTGATGAATTCGATGGGGATACAGGGCCTGCTGCCCAAGGCGGCGATCTCGGCCTATCTGTCGTTCTTCCCGGTGGTGGTCGGCATGGTGAAGGGCCTGCGCGCGCCCGACCGGATGCAGATCGACCTGCTGCACACCTGGAACGCCTCGGGGCCGCAGATCCTGCGCGCATTGCGGTTTCCGGCCTCGCTGCCCTATCTTTTCGCCTCGCTGAAAGTGGCGGCTGCGGCGGCGCTGGTCGGCGCCATCGTCGGCGAATTGCCGACGGGGGCCGTGGCGGGCCTTGGCGCGCGGCTGCTCTCGGGCAGCTATTACGGCCAGACCATCCAGATCTGGGCGGCGCTTTTCGCCGCGGCCATCGTGGCGGCGGCGCTGGTGGGCGTGATTGGCCAGATCGAGCGGATGACGCTGAAACGCATGGGGCTGGCGCGATGACCCGTACCCTCTCGCCCTGGTGGATCGCCGGCCTTGCCCTGATCGTGCTGGCCTGGAGCTTCGATGCCCGGCTGGGCTTGGTCGCCGCCTTGTGGTTCGGCGCCACCAGCATCAACGTCGGCCTCGCGCAGGGCCGCGGCGCGCTGGCGCGCTGGCTGGTGCCGGCGGTTTTCGGTATCGCGGTCCTGATCCTCTGGGAACTGGTGGTGCGGCTGTTTGCCGTCTCGCCGGTCATCCTGCCGCCGCCCTCGGCCATCGCGGCCCGGATCGCGAACAGCCTGCCCGTTCTCTGGGCCGATTTCCGCCAGACCGCGCTCAAGGGCGCGCTGGGCGGCTATGTCCTCGGCTGCGGTGCGGCGGTCCTGGTGGCGATCGCCGTCGACCGTTCGCCCTTTCTGCAGCGCGGCCTCCTGCCGGTGGGGAATTTCATCGCCGCATTGCCCATCGTCGGGATCGCGCCGATCATGGTGATGTGGTTCGGCTTCGACTGGCATTCCAAGGCGGCGGTCGTCGTGGTGATGGTGTTCTTCCCCGTTCTGGTGAACATGGTGGCCGGCCTCAAGGCGACCGAACCGATGCAGCGCGACCTGATGGCCACCTGGTCGGCCAGCTACTGGCAGACGCTGTGGAAGCTGCGCTTTCCCGCCGCCATGCCCTTCCTCTTCAACGGCCTGAAGATCGCGACCACCCTGGCCCTGATCGGCGCCATCGTCGCCGAATTCTTCGGCAGCCCGATCGTGGGCATGGGCTTTCGCATCAATGCCTCGATCGGCCAGTTGCAACTCGACATGATCTGGGCCGAGATTGCCGTTGCCGCCATCGCCGGCTCGGTCTTCTATGGGCTGGTCGCGCTGATCGAGAAACGGGTGACGTTCTGGCACCCGTCGCAGAGACGATGACCAGGGGACCGGCAAGGCCCCGCAACAGGAGAGGACGAGATGAAGAAACTGCTGACGGGAACCTTCATGGCGGCGCTGATGGCAACCGGCGCCTGGGCAGAGGATGTGAACCTGCAATTGAAATGGGTCACGCAGGCCCAGTTCGCCGGTTATTATGTCGCCAAGGACAAGGGGTTCTATGACGAGGAAGGCCTGAACGTCACCATCCTGCCCGGCGGCCCCGATGTGGCGCCGACCCAGGTGATCGCCGGCGGCGGCGCCGATGTGGTGGTGGACTGGATGCCCTCGGCGCTGGCGGCGCGGGAAAAGGGCCTGGCGCTGGTCAATATCGCCCAGCCGTTCAAATCCTCGGGGATGCAGTTGACCTGCCTGAAGGAATCGGGCGTCGAAACCCCCGCCGATTTCAAGGGCAAGACGCTGGGCGTCTGGTTCGGTGGCAATGAATATCCGTTCCTGAACTGGATGAGCAAGCTCGGCCTGCCCACCGACGGCTCGCCCGAGGGCGTGACGGTGCTGAAACAGGGCTTCAACGTCGATCCGCTGCTGCAAAAGCAGGCGGCCTGCATCTCGACCATGACCTATAACGAATACTGGCAGGTCATCGATGCCGGCATCACGCCCGAACAGCTGGTGAATTTCAACTATACCGCCGAAGGTGTGGCGACGCTGGAGGACGGCCTTTATGTCATGCAGGACCGGCTGTCGGATCCGGCCTTTGTCGAGACGATGGTGAAATTCGTCCGCGCCTCGATGAAGGGCTGGAAATGGGCCGAGGAGCACCCCGACGAGGCCGCGATGATCGTGCTGGAAAACGACGAGACCGGCGCGCAGACCGAATCGCACCAGAAGCGCATGATGGGCGAGGTAGC
>JBDHSO010000059.1:0-19027 GCA_039808125.1 Rhodobacter sp.
GGACAGCCGCAGCATGCGCTCCGTCTTCTCCTCGTCGAAGACCGCCGAGATCGCCTCCAGAAGCCCCGCCACCCCCGCGCCGGTCAGGGCCGAGACGGCAAAGACATCGGGCCGCGCGCCGGCCTCGGCCAGCAGCGCCTCGCGCGCGGCGGCGTCGACCAGATCGAGCTTGTTCCACACCTCGATGATCGGCACGCCCGGCTTCACCCCGAGCGAGGCGAGGATCTCCTCGACATCGGCGGCCTGTTCCGCCGTTTCGGGGTGCGAGATGTCGCGGACATGGCAGATCAGATCGGCGGAGAGCACCTCCTCCAGCGTCGCGCGGAAGGCCGCGACAAGCTGGGTCGGCAGATCCGAGATGAAACCCACGGTGTCCGACAGGATGATCTTGCGCCCCGAGGGCAGCACGACGCCGCGCATCGTCGGATCCAGCGTCGCGAAGAGCATGTCCTTCGCCAGGACCTCGGCGCCCGTCACCCGGTTGAACAGCGTCGACTTGCCGGCATTGGTATAGCCCACCAGGGCCACGATCGGGAACGGCACCTTGGCCCGCGCCGCGCGGTGCAGCTCGCGCGTCCGGACCACCCGGTCAAGCTGGCGCCTCAGCCGCACCACCTGATCGTCGATCGCCCGGCGGTCGGCCTCGATCTGGGTCTCGCCCGGGCCGCCGACGAAGCCGAATCCCCCGCGCTGGCGTTCGAGATGGGTCCAGGCCCGGACAAGGCGCGAGCGCTGATAGCTCAGCGCGGCCAGTTCCACCTGCAACACGCCCTCGCGGGTGCGGGCGCGGTCGGCGAAGATCTCCAGGATCAGCGAGGTACGGTCGAGAAGCTTGCAGCCCCATTCCTTTTCCAGATTGCGCTGCTGCACCGGGCTGACCGGGCCGTCGATCAGCACGAGATCGACCGCATCGGCCTTGATCCGCGCCTTCAGTTCGGCCACCTTGCCCGATCCGAACAGCGTGCCCGGCTGCACCCTCGGCAGCCGCACCACCTCGGCCCAGAGCACATCGAGATCGGGCAGCGCCGCGGCCAGCGACACCGCCTCGGCCAGGCCGTGTTCGGGCAGGCGCCGGCTTTCGCGGGCCCGGGTGTCGGGATGCAGCACCACCGTCCGCGTCGGGCGCGCAGCCGTCTCCTGCCCCTTGCGCCGCTCCTGCGGCAGGGGGATCAGGTCGTCGTCCTCGTCATCGCCGCTAATCAGTCGTCGCCTTCATAAAGGTTGATGGGTGCGCCGGGCATGATGGTCGATATCGCGTGCTTGTAGACCAGTTGCGACTGGCCGTCCCGGCGCAGCAGGACGCAGAAATTGTCGAACCAGGTGATCACACCTTGCAGCTTTACCCCGTTGATGAGGAAGATCGTCACCGGAATCTTGGCCTTGCGGACGTGATTGAGAAAGGCGTCCTGAAGGTTTTGCTTGTCGCCAGCCATTGTTGTTTTGCCTTGCGCTTTGCCGCGTTGGCCGCGGCCTTGTGAAAGTCTCGTAGCCTGATGTGCCGAATTCCCGTCGCGGGCCAGCCCTCTTCCGCGCGGCACCCGCGATATTATGCGGTTGTTCCGCAGATTCCAGCCCGAAATACAGGCCGTTACACGATGATACCGCCTTAGCGCCGCCAGGCCGCCGGCGCAAGAAGCGCGATCACGGCCAGAATCTCCAGCCGGCCGACGATCATCGCCATCCCGAGAATCACCTTCGCCACCACGCCCAGTCCGGCATAGCCGAAGGGTTCGGGCCCGGCGACCGCTGCCAGCGGCCCCGTCGTCGTCAGCGCGGCGATGGCAAAGACCATGGCGCGGGTGAAATCGATGCCGACAAGCGTCAGCGCGCCGGTCACGACGAAGATCGCGATGGCGAAGAACATGAAGAACACCCAGGCCATATAGGCACCCGACCGCGACAGCCGCCGCCGCTCGGCCCCGCCGCCGGTGACGGAACTCGGATGGACGATCCGGTCCAGTTCCCGCCCGCCCAGCAGCAGCAGCGCATGCACCCGCAGAAGCTTCACCCCCCCCGCGCAGGTGGCGACACCGCCGCCCACCATGGCCAGGCCCAGCAGCATCAGCCCCGGCGCACCGAGGCCCGACCAGTCGCGTGCCGAGGTCCAGTGCGCGCTTTCATAGCCGGTGGTCGACAGGAAGGACACGGCGGTGAAGATCGCGCCCCAGAAGGCGCGGAGCAGCCCGGGCATCGTCTCCATCTGCCGGACCTCGATTTCGAGAGCCAGATGGCGCAGGAGCAATACCGCCACCACCACAAGGGTGATCGCGGCGGCCAGCCGCAATTCCGGATCCGCGCTCAGCGCCTCGCGCCGCGGCATGCCCGGCAGACGGGGCCAGGTGCGCCGCGACAGCGCGAAGATCAGGAAGACGAAGATCAGCATCTCGCCCGGCAGGCCTGATGCGGTGACGGACAGGCCGATGCCGGCGGTGATCCCCGAGGCCGAGATCGTGCCCATCGCATGCGACAGGGCGAGCAGCCCGTCCTCGCCCGCGATCAGCAAGAGGATCCACAACAGCAGCGTCAGCGCGGCATAGACCGGCAGCAGTTCCACCGCATGCCGGTTCAGCCGCTGCGAGATGCCCGCCTGGCGGCCGGCCTGCCCGCCGCCGCTATCCTGTCCGGGCACCCGGCCCGACAGCACCTCGGCGCCGCCAAGGTTCAGCGGCGTCAGGATGGCATAGGCCGCCAGCAGGGCGAAGAACCCGCCAAGCCAGCCCGACAGCGCCCGCCACAGATGGACCGAGGGCGGCAGACGCCCCGGCTCGTAGACGGTGGCGCCGGTGGTGGTGAAGGAGGACAACATCTCGAACCAGGCGTTGGTCCAGCTGGTGTCGGGCACCGCCAGCGCGACCGGCAGCGCCATGGCGACCGGCAGGCCCAGATAGGCCCCGGCCAGCGCCGCCAGCTGCGGGCGCGCCCGGTTGCCCGCCTGCGGGTTCGCCGTGGCGATGGCCAGCATGCCCGCCAGCACCGTCAGCGCCAGACCGGCGTAGAGAAAGGCCTGCGCCGTGCGGTGATCGCGCAGGATCAGCGCATGGCCGGCCGGCAGCCAGCACAACATCCCGACCGCGCCCAGAAGAACGATGATGAAGGGAACTTCCGACAGCCGGGCGCGCATGTCAGAAGAAGTCGATCGAGACCTGCAGAAGGCGCTCGACCTCGTGCACGTCCTTGGTCATGGCGAAGAGCGCCACCACGTCCCCCGGCTCGATCCGCAGCTCGCCGGTGGGCTTCATCACCCGGTCTCCCTTCATCACCGCGCCGACGAGGACGCCCTCGGGAAAGTCGATGTCGCGCACATGCTTGCCCGCCATGGGCGAGGTGCTCATCACCTGCGCCTCGATCATCTCGGCCTCGGCATCGCCGACGGAATAGACATGGCGCACCCGCCCATGGCGGATATGGCGCAGGATAGACGAGACGGTGGTCGCGCGCGGGTTGATATAGGCGTCGATGTCCAGGGGCGCCATCAGCGGCGCCAGCGTCGGATCGTTCACCAGCGCGATCGCCATCCGGCAGCCTGCCTGCTTGGCGCGGACCGCAACCAGCAGGTTGGTCTTGTCGTCGTCGGTGACGGCGAGCAGCGCATCGGCACGGTCGACGGCCGCCTCGGACAGCAGGTCGATGCTCATGCCGTCGCCGTTGAGCACGATGGTGCGCTCCAGCGCATCGGCCGCCGCCTCGGCGGTGGCGCGGTTCTTCTCGATGATCTTCACCCGCACCCGGTCCGAGCGCGCCTCAAGTGCGCGCGCCACCGTCAGCCCGACATTTCCGCCGCCGATGATGATCACCCGCTCCTGTTTCTTGGTCTGCTTGCCGAAGATTTCCAGCGCGCGGTTGACGTCCTCGACATGGGTGAAGACATAGATCTGGTCCTCGGCCTCGAGATGGTCGCCGGGATCGGGCGCGAAGAGCCGGCCCTCGCGGCGGATACCGACGACGATCGCCCGCAGGGTCGAGAACAGCTCGTTCAACTGCCGCAGCGGCGTGTTCAGGACCGGACAGTCCTCGGAAAGCTGGATCCCCAGAAGCTGCGCCCGCCCGCCCATGAATAGCTCGGTGTCGAAGGTCGCGGGCGCCGCCAGCCGCTGCAGCGCCGCCTCGGCCACCTCGCGCTCGGGGCTGATGATGACATCGATGGCCAGCCGGTCGGAGTTGTAGAGGTCGGAATAGCCGGTCTCCAGATAGCTCTGCGCCCGGATCCGCGCGATCCTGCGGGTGATGTCGAAGGCGGCCTGCGCGATCTGGCAGCAGACCATGTTCACCTCGTCGGAATGGGTGGCGGCGATGATCATGTCGGCATCGCGCGCGCCGGCCCGGGCCAGCACGTCGGGGTGGCTGGCAAAACCGACCACGCCCTGCACATCCAGCGTTTCCGTCGCCCGCCGCACCAGTTCGGGGTTGATGTCGACAATGGTGACATCGTTCTTCTCGCCGGCAAGATGCCGGGCAATCTGCCAGCCGACCTGGCCCGCACCGCAGATGATGACTTTCATGATCTCCGCTCCAGAACCTGCGCGCGGCACCGGCCGCCGGGGGTTTCACACCCCCGGACCCCCGTGGGATATTTCCACAGAGAAGAAAACCGGGGCCTCTGTCCTTCTTCTCTGTCCAAATATCCTCGGGGGGCCCGGGGGGCGAAGCGCCCCCGGCGGCGGTGGGGGGCGATCACGCCTCGTCGCCTTCGCCATTGTCCTCGTCCTCGAAATGGGCGCTGCGGGCGCCCGATTTCGTCGTTGTCACCACGCCGAGCGACTTCAGCTTGCGGTGGAGCGCGCTGCGTTCCATGCCGACGAAATTCGCCGTGCGGCTGATGTTGCCGCCGAAGCGGTTGATCTGGGTCAGAAGGTATTCGCGTTCGAAAAGCTCGCGGGCCTCGCGCAGCGGCAGGGTGGCGACCACGCCGCCCAGCACCATGCCGTCGCCCTGCGCGACCTGGCCTTCAGGGCCGGGCAGTTCGCGGGCATCGATCACGCCGCCGTTTTCACCGAGGATCAGGATGCGCTCGATCACATTGCGCAGCTGGCGGATGTTGCCCGGCCATTGCATCGTCTGCAGCATGGCCTCGGCCTCGCCCGAGAGGGCGCGCGCGGGCAGCCCCTGGGTGCGGTGGAACCAGGCGATGAAATGGCGCGACAGTTCGGGAATGTCGTCGCGCCGCTCCGACAGGGCGGGGATCGAGATCGGCACCACGTTCAGCCGGTCGTAGAGTTCCTGCCGGAAGCGGCCGGCGCGGATCTCGGCCGGCAGATCGCGCGTCGTCGAGGAGATGACGCGGAGATCCACCCGCACCTTGTCGGTGCCGCCGGCGCGGGTGAACTGCTGTTCGGTCAGGACACGCAGGATTTTCGACTGGGTGCCGTTGGGCATGTCGCCCACCTCATCGAAATAGACCACCCCGCCATGCGCCTGTTCCAGCAGCCCGGGCTCCACGCCGCGCTCGGCCGTCTCGCGGCCGAACAGCACCTCCTCCATCCGTTCCGGTTCGATCGTGGCGGAGGAGACCGAAACGAAGGGCGCCGCCGCGCGGTTGGAGTTCGCATGGATGTAGCGCGCGGCCATTTCCTTGCCCGATCCGGGCTGGCCCGTCAGCATCACGCGCCCGTTCGATTTCGTCACCTTGTCGAGCTGCGCCTTCAGGGTACGGAACGAGGGGCTGGAGCCCACCATCTCGGCCTGGGTCACGTCGCGGCGGCGCAGGTCGGCGTTTTCGCGGCGCAGCCGGCTGGTTTCCATCGCCCGCGCCACGACCACGGTCAGCTGGTCGATGTTGAACGGCTTTTCGATGAAGTCATAGGCGCCCTGCTTGATCGCGGCCACCGCGATCTCGATATTGCCATGGCCCGAGATGATGATCACCGGGATGTCGGGATTGTCGCGTTTCACCGCCTTCAGGATGTCGATCCCGTCCATCCGGCTGTCCTTCAGCCAGATGTCGAGAATCATCAGCGTCGGCGGATCGAGGTTGATCTCGGCCATGCAGGCATCGGAATCGCCCGCCAGCCGCACGGTATATCCCTCATCCTTCAGGATATCGCCGATCAGGTCGCGGATGTCCTTTTCGTCGTCGACGATCAGAATGCTCATGGCTCAGCCTCCCTGGCCCGAAGGCCCGATGTTGCGCCCCATCCGCCGCTTGGCAAGCCGGGGCAGGCGGATTTCCGCCATGGCGCCGGGATGGGCATGTTCGGCGAAGGCCGGCGCATCCACGAGCGCCAGCGTGCCGCCGTGTTCCTCGATGATCTTTCGGACGATGGACAGGCCGAGGCCGGTCCCCTTGGCCCGCGTGGTGACATAGGGTTCGAAAAGGCGCGCGCGGTCTTCGGGCAGGCCGATGCCATTGTCCATGATCAGGATCACGCTCTCGCCCTCGCCCGCGGTCATCACCACGCGGATCTCGGGGACATAGCCCGGGGGGGCGCCCTTCTCGATCAGGCTTTCGGTCGCCTCGCCGGCGTTCTTGATCAGATTGGTCAGCGCCTGGGCGATCATCGTGGCGTCGAGATCCATCAGCACCGGCCCTTCGGGCAGGCTGGCGTCGAAGCGGACGCCGGGCTGGCCGGCCTCCTGCAGCGTCAGCGCGTCCCGCACCAGCCGCACCAGGTCGTTTTCCTTGCGGTCGGGTTCCGGCATGCGCGCGAATTTGGAGAATTCGTCGACGATGCGGCGCAGGTCGTTGGTCTGGCGCACGATCACGTCGGTCAGCGCCTCCAGTTCCTCTTCGTCCTGCACCTGGGTGCGGAACTTGCGCTTCACCCGTTCGGCCGACAGTGCGATGGGCGTCAGCGGGTTCTTGATCTCATGCGCGATGCGGCGGGCCACGTCGCCCCAGGCGGCCATGCGCTGCGCGGTGACAAGATCGGTCACGTCGTCGAAGGCCACCACATAGCCTTCCAGCCCGCCATCCTCGTTGCGCCGCTCGCTCACCCGGACCAGCAGGCTTTCCAGCTTGCCGCGCCGGGTCAGCCGGATCTCGTCCTGGGCCATGGCCGCCTCGCCGTCCAGCCGGTCGAGCAGCGCGCCGAATTCGGGCACCGCCTCGGTCAGCGTCACGTCCTGCACCTCTCGGGACATGTCCAGCAGGCGGGCGCCGGCGCGGTTGATGAAATCGACCCGCCCTTCCGGCGACAGGCCGATCACCCCGGCGGTGACGTTCGACAGCACCGAATCGAACAGCCGGCGCTGTTCCTCGGTGCGGCCGTGGCTGTCGATCAGCGCCTCGCGCTGGCCCTTCAACTGCCGCGTCATCCGGTTGAACAGCCGGCCCAGCATGGCGATCTCGTCGTCGCCCTCTTCCTCGATCACCTGCACGTCGAGATCGCCGGCCCCCACCCTTTGCGCGGCACCGGCCAGCCGGCCCACCGGGCGGCTGAGGCGTTCGGCGAACCACAGGCCCAGCCAGACCGCGGCCAGAATGAGGATCAGCGCGAAACCGAGGTAGATCAGCGCGAAGTTCAGCAGGATGCGGCCGCGCTCGGCCTCGAGCTGGTTGTAGACCTTGACCGTCTCCTGCGTCTTGTCGAGCAAGGACAGGATGCGGCCGTCGACATCGCGGCTGACGTAGAGGTAGCGGTCGGCGAAGGCGTCGAGATGGACCAGCGCGCGGAATTCGTTGTTCGACCAGTCCTCGATCAGCACCGTCTCGCCGGTACGGGCGCGTTCCAGATCGGCGGCGGTCACGGCCTCGAATCCGAACAGGTAGGAGCGGTCGCCGCGCGTCTTCAGCGCGCCTGAGCCGTCGATCAGATAGGCCTCCTTCAGCCCGCGCTGGATCAGTTCCTGGCCCTGGCTCAGCAGCGGGCGAAGCTGGTCGTCGCGCAGCAGCGTGCTTTGCTGCTTGGCAAGGTTCAGATAGGCGGCGAGCGCGCCTGCGTCCTCGCTGAGATCGGCGCGCTGTTCGCCCTCATAGGCTTCGGCGGCTTCGAGCGAGGAGCCGACAACCTGCCGCACCCGGTCGGAAAACCAGCCCTCAAGCCCGAGATTCACCGACAGGACGGCGAAGACCGCGACCAGCACCGTCGGCACCAGCGCCACGCCGGCAAAGACGGCCGACAGCCGCAGATGCAGTTGTGATCCGGCCGACTTGCTGCGCCGGTCGGCCACCATCCGCGCCACGCGCGACAGCACCAGCGTCGCGATGACCAGGACATAGACCAGATCCGCCAGCAGGACCAGCCGCAGCGAGGTGCTGCGCCCGCCGAGATCCAGCGGCCCGAGTGCCAGGAAGGTCGCGACCACCAGCACCGGCCCGAGGAACACGAGGCCGAGCGTCGTCGCCGTCTGAATCCGGCGCTGACGGCGAAGGCGCGAGATCCTTGTCCAGAGATCCCGGGAAATGGCGCGCTGACTGACTGGCATCTTCCTGCAACATCTGGTGGCAAATCCGCGTCATTGCGGTTCCGACACGCTTGATGTTGCGGTTTTACATCAGCTTCCTGCGCCGTGTCACGCGGATATCGAGATCGGTGATCTTCTTGCGCAACGTATTGCGGTTGATGCCCAGAAGATCGGCGCATCTGGCCTGATTTCCCGCCGTGGCATCGAGCGCGATCTCGATCAGCGGGATCTCCACCTCTTTCAGGATGCGCTGATAGACCCCGGCCGGCGGCAATTGCCCGCCATGCAGGTCGAAATAATGCCGCAGATGCCGCGCGACGCTGGCCGACAGCTTTTCATTGTCGATCGGCCCGGCCAGCGGTTCGGCCGCGCTTCGCTGCTGGCCCAGAACCGCCGCGACCTCGGCCCGGCCGATCTCGGGATCGCCCCCCGTCGCCAGCAGGCGGCGGATAGTATTTTCCAGCTGGCGCACATTGCCGGGCCAGGGATGGGCGCGGATGACCTCGCGCAGATCCGGCGACAGGCGGCGGGCGGTTCCGAACTCGCGCTCGCCGCGGGCAAGGAAATGATCGGCGAGAAGCGGGATGTCGTCGACCCGCTCGCGCAGGGCGGGCACATGCAGGCCGACGCCACCCAGCCGGAAGTACAGGTCCTGTCGGAAGCGGCCCGCCGCCATGGCCCCGGCCAGGTCGGCCTGGGTCGTCGCCATCACCCGCGGCGCCTTGTCGCCCAGCATGTCGAGAAGCCGGGCCAGCCGGGCCTGGGTGTCGGCGTCGTAGTCGGCCACCTCGTCGAAGAGGATCGAGCCGCCGCGCGCCCGGGCGATCAGCGCCGCCGGGCCGTCGACACCCTGGAGCGCCGCGGCCTGCGCCACGATGAAGGGCTGGGTCCGGCGATCGGAGAAATCGTGGATGGTGCGGGCAAGCAGGCTTTTCCCGGTGCCCGATTCGCCGGTGATCAGCACCGGGATCTCGGTGTTCATCACCCGCGCCACCAGCCGGTAAAGCGCCTGCATCGCCGGCGTGCGGCCGACCAGCGGCAGGTCGTCGCCCGCCTCGCGGCCGGGCGGCGGCACCGCGGGGGCGTGCCGCTTCTGGTCCAGCGCCCGGGCCGAACGCTTCATCAGATCGGGCAGGTCGAAGGGTTTCGGCAGATAGTCGAAGGCGTCGGCCTCGGTGGCTTGGATCGCCGTCATGATGGTGTTCTGCGCCGAAATCACGATCACCGGCAGCCCCGGCCGCATCCGCGAGATCCGCGGCAGCGCATCCAGCCCGTTGCCGTCGGGCATGATGACATCGGAAATCACCAGATCGCCCTTGCCCTCCTCGACCCAGCGCATCAGCGTCATCAGGCTGGAGGTCGCATGCACCTTGCAGCCGGCCCGGGTCAGCGCCTGGGTCAGCACGGTGCGGATCGTGCGGTCGTCGTCGGCAACAAGAACCGTGCCATCCATCCTTACAGATCCTTCCGTTTGTCCTTGGGCGCCAGCGGCAGCGAGATGCGGAACGCCGTGCGCCCGGGAACCGATTCGACGGAAATCCAGCCCTCGTGGTCGGCCACGATCTTCGAGACCAGCGCAAGGCCGAGGCCGGTGCCGTTCTCCCGCCCCGAGACGAAGGGTTCGAACACTTCGCCGGCGATATCGGGGGGCAGGCCGGGACCGTCGTCGACGATCTCGACGTTGAGCGGCAGCGCGGCACGCTGGCCGTCCTTGCGGCGCATGCGCAACGACAGGTCGTAGAAGCTGCGCAGGCGGATCGTGCCGCCGCCGGGGCCGGCCGCCTCGGCCGCATTGCGGATCAGGTTCAGAAAAACCTGCATCAACTGGTCGGGATCGGCCCAGGTGGGCGGCAGCGAGGGGTCGTAATCCTCAACGATGGTCATCTGCGCGGCAAAGCCCATCAGCGCCGAGCGGCGGGCGCGGTCCAGCGCGTCGTGGACATTCACCGCGCGGCGATCGGGCGGGCGGACATCGCCGAACCGCTCGACCTGTTCCAGCAGCTTCACGATCCGCCGCGTCTCCTCGACGATCAGGTCGGTCAGTTCGCGATCCTCTGCCGTCAGCCCCATCGACAGAAGCTGCGCCGCCCCGGAAATGCCGGCCAGCGGATTCTTGATCTCATGCGCCAGCATCTCGGCCATGCCGATGGCCGATTTCGCCGCCGTCTTGGTGCCCATCGAGCGGCCCAGCCGGTCGGCGATCTCGCGCGGGGACAGGATCAGCAGCACCACGCCGGGATTGTCGTGCATCGGCGCCAGGTGCAGCGTGCATTGCACCGCCGCCCGCTCGCCGGCGGCCACGTCGACATCGTTGACGTTCAGCGCCGCCTGATTGGCGCGGGCGCGGGCGAAGGCCTCCTCCATCGGCGCATCGATGGCCAGCCGCTCCAGCACCGGCTGTCCGGCCAGAAACCGGGCCGAGGCGTTGAGAAAGACCTCGGCCGCCGGATTCGCCTCAAGAATGCGGCCCTGCGGGTCTATCAGCAGCGCCGGCAAGGGCAGCGAGGCCCAGATCACCCCCGGCACCGGATAGGGCGGGCGATAGGCGGTCATGCCGCCATCTCCGGGGGGGCGAAGGCGGCCTCGACCAGCGCGGCGACGCGGGACGGATCGGTCGCGGTCAGCACCCCGGCGCGTGCCTCCTCCAGCCCCGCCGCATCGAGAAACCAGCCCAGATGCTTGCGCGCGCAGCGCAGGCCGAGGTCGCGGCCATAGAAGGACAGCATGTCCTCGTAATGATCGAGGATCATCGCGGCGCGGGCGGCGCCCCGGGGGATATCCGGCGCGGGCGTGCCATACAGCGCCTGGGCGATTTCCGCCAGAAGCCAGGGCCGCCCCTGCGCGCCCCGCCCGACCATCACGCCATCGGCGCCGCTTTGCGCCAGCGCCGCCCGGGCGCTGGCCGCATCGGTGATGTCGCCATTGGCGATCACCGGGATCCGCACCGCCTCCTTGACCGCCCGGATCGCCCGCCAGTCGGCGCGACCCTTGTAGAACTGGCAGCGGGTGCGGCCGTGGATGACGATCATCCGCACCCCCGCCCCCTCCGCCCGCCGCGCGAGATCGGCGGCATTGCGGCAGGTGTCGTCCCAGCCGAGCCGGGTCTTCAGCGTGACCGGCACCTCGACGGCACCCGCCACCGCCTCGATCAGCCGCAGCGCAAGGTCGAGGTCGCGCAGCAGGGCAGAACCGCAAAGCCCCGTCGTCACCCGTTTCGACGGGCAACCCATGTTGATGTCGATGACCTGCGCGCCCTGCCCCGCGCACCAGCGCGCCGCCTCGGCCATCAGCGCGGGGTCGCGGCCGGCAAGCTGCACGCTGGTCGCCTGTTCGCCGAACCCCAGTTCCGCCCGGGCGCGCGCCTCGGGCCGGGCGCGCAGCACCTCGTCCGAGGCGACCATCTCGCTGACCACCAGCCCGGCCCCGAAGCGGCCGACCAGCCGGCGGAACGGCAGGTCGGTGATGCCGGCGAGCGGCGCCAGCATCACCGGGGGGCAGAGCGACAGGGGTCCAAGGCTGATCGGCACGGCAAAATCCTGATTGTCGGCGGCGGCGGGGCCGCGGCTCCCCCGCCTTTCCATCCAAGAGCTAGCGCGATGCCCTGATGACGCAAGAGCGCGCCGGGTGCAAACTGCTTGCAAATAGGGCATTGCACAAAAATAAGGCAGACCGCCCGCCGGCGCGCCAGATTGCCAGCCGCGCCGCGCTGGCCTAGGAAGGGCCCAGTGCACAGCCGGAGGCGCCATGTCCACCCTTGTCGTCATTGTCGCAGCCGGCCGCGGTACCCGCGCCGGCGGCGGCGTGCCGAAGCAATGGCGCAATCTCGACGGCCGGCCTGTCCTGGCCCATACGGTCGCGGCCTTCGCGGGCCTGCCGCTGATCCTGGTCATCCACCCCGACGACCGCGCCCAGGCGGAGGCGCTGTTTCCCGGGACCGAACTGGTCGAGGGCGGCGCCAGCCGCGCCGCCTCGGTCCGCAACGCGCTGGTGGCGGCGCGGGGGCGCGGGTTCGCCCGGGTGCTGATCCATGACGGCGCGCGACCCTTCGTCACGCCGGCGCTGACCGCGCGGCTGGTCGCCGCGCTCGACACCGCTACGGGGGCGGCGCCGGCGCTGCCGGTGACGGATGCGCTCTGGCACGGCCGGGGCGGGCTGGTCGGGGGCGCCCGACCGCGCGAGGGCCTGTTTCGTGCGCAGACCCCGCAGGCCTTCCGCTTCGAGCCCATTCTCGCGGCCCATCTCGCCCATGGCGCCGATGCCGCCGACGATGTCGAGGTGGCGCTGGCCGCGGGTCTTGACGTGGCCATCGTCGAGGGCGAGGAGGAGAACCTGAAACTCACCTTCCCCGGCGATTTCGACCGGGGCGACAAGCTGCTGAGGAACCGGCGAATGGATCTGCGGATGGGCAACGGCTATGACGTGCATGCCTTCACGACGGGCGATCATGTCTGGCTCTGCGGTGTGAAGATCCCGCATTCGCGCGGACTGCTCGGCCATTCCGACGCCGATGTCGGCATGCATGCGCTGACCGATGCGATCTATGGCGCGCTGGCGGCCGGCGACATCGGCCGGCACTTCCCGCCCTCGGATCCGCAATGGCGGGGTGCGGCAAGCCATGTCTTCCTGTCCCATGCCATCGGCCTTGCCCGCGAGCAGGGGTTCGAATTGTCGAATTGCGACGTGACCCTGGTCTGCGAAAGGCCGAAGATCGGCCCGCATGCGACGGAGATGCGGGCCGAACTGGCGCGCATCCTCGGAATCGAATCCGGCCGGATCAGCGTGAAGGCGACCACCTCCGAACGGCTGGGCTTCACCGGCCGCGAAGAAGGCATCGCCGCCCTGGCCACGGCCCTTCTGGTGCAGCGATGAACCGCCTGATCGCAACCTGCTTCGGCCTTGGCCACCTGCGCCCGGCGCCCGGCACCTGGGCCTCGGCCGTGGCGGTGGCGCTGGGGCTGGCCATCGACCACTGGCTGGGCTTTCCCGCTCTGGTCGTGGCCACGCTGCTGGCCGTGGTCATCGGCTATCGCGCGGTGGCGGCGACGCTGGCCTCGCCGGCCGACGACCCGGCGGAATTCGTCATCGACGAGGTGGCGGGGCAATGGCTGGCGCTGCTGTTCCCCGCCGCCGCCTTCTGGCTGCACGGGGTGGAGAACTGGCCGATGGTGGCGTGGCCGGGCTGGGTGGCGGCCTTCGCCTTCTTCCGCCTGTTCGACATATGGAAGCCATGGCTCGTCGGCCGGCTGGACCGGCGCGGCGGGGCTCTGGGCGTCATGGGCGACGATCTCGTGGCGGGGCTGTTCGCCGGCATCGCGCTGATGGGTGCGGCCGGGCTGTATCACGGGTTGATCGAGCCATGGCTGCGCTGACCCCGGCCGAACGTATTCTGGCGGCGGCCCGCTACTGGGGGCTGACCATCGCCACCGCCGAAAGCTGCACCGGCGGGATGGTGGCCGCGGCGCTGACCGATGTCGCCGGATCCTCCGCCGTCTTCGACCGCGGCTTCGTGACCTATTCCAACCTGGCCAAGCAGCAGATGCTGGGCGTCGCCGCCGCCACGCTGGCGGCCCATGGCGCGGTGTCCGAAGAGGTCGCGCGCGAGATGGCCGAGGGCGCGCTGCTCCGCGCCGGGGTGACGCTGGCCGTCGCCACCACCGGCATCGCGGGACCGGGCGGCAGCGAGTTCAAGCCCGAGGGCCGGGTCTGCTTTGCCGTCCGCCGCACCGGCCTGCCGGTCTTCAGCGAAACGGTGGGATTCGGCGCGATCGGCCGGGCCGAGGTGCGCCGAGCCAGCACCGACCATGCGCTGGCGCTGCTGCTGCGGGCGATGGACTGACGGGCGATGGGCTGACGGGCGATGGACTGACGGGCGACCGGGCGGCGGGCGCAGCGCCGCGGCACCGGCCGCTCATCTCGGGCCGTAAAGCTCCGCCGCGCGGCGCTCGAAGGCGCGGACCACGCGCTGCATCGCATCGTTGAAGACCACGCCGACGATTCCCTGCAAGATCGCATTGCGCAACTCGAAATCGACGAAGAACTCGACCTCGCAGCCCTCGCCCGCCGGGCGGAAGGCCCAGGTGGAGCGCATGTGGCGAAACGGCCCGTCGAGATATTCGGTCAGGATCTTCGCCGCCTCGGGCAAGAGCGTCACCCGGCTGCCGAACCTTTCGCGAAACACCTTGAAGCTGATGACGAGATCGGCCTCGATCAGCTCGCCGCCCTCGATGGGCTGCCGCGACCGGATGCGGGCGGCCGCGTTCCAGGGCAGGAACTTCGGATAGCTTTCGATATCGGCGACCAGGGCATACATCTGATCGGCCGTATAGGGCAGGCGCCGGGTCTCGTGATGCTTGGGCATGGGTCAGGCGGTTTGCGGCTTCGGTCTGTCCATCTCGCCCGATGCGGCCGCGATTTCAACCCCGCCGGGACCGCGGCAGATCCCCGCGCCCCCCGGGCGCCGGGATTTCCGCTTGAACTGGCGGCGCGCTTCGGCGCAGATCGGACGGCAAGGAACCAGGACCGCCGATGACCGACCCCCGCCCCGCCGAACCGCCGCCCTATGTCGTCGACCAGATGATCAGCGCCAAGGCCATTGCCGCCCGCGTCGAGGATCTGGCGGCCGAGATCACCGCCGCCTTCGCCGGCACCCGCAAGCTGGTGGTCGTGGGCCTGCTGCGCGGCAGCTTCGTCTTCATCGCCGATCTCGTGCGCGAGATCGACCTGCCGGTCGAGGTCGATTTCCTCGAAGCCTCCAGCTATGGCGATGCGCTCGAATCCTCGCGCGAGGTGCGGATCCTGAAGGATCTGCGCGGCGAGATCGCCGGCCGCGACGTGCTGGTGGTCGAGGATATCGTCGACACCGGATTTACCCTGCATCATGTGAAGAACCTGCTGCTCAGCCGCGGACCGAAACGGCTGGAGATCTGCGCCCTGCTCGACAAGCCGGCGCGGCGCGAGGTGCCGATCAAGGCGACCTGGACCGGGTTCGAGATTCCCGACGAATTCGTCGTCGGCTATGGCATCGACTATGGCCAGCGCAACCGCAACCTGCCCTATATCGGCAAGGTGCGCTTTACCGGCGCTGGGTAACGGCCGCGCAAAAGGCTGGCAGCGCGCGATATTCCCGCTACTCTGTGCAGACAGTCAGCATCCGGACCGGAGATCGAAATGCGCCTTCTTCGCTGGTTCCTCCTCTTCGCGGTTGTCGTCGGTGCGCTTCTGTTCTGGCGCATCCTGCCCAATCCGATGAAGGAAAGCGCCGTGGCCGGGCTGACCGGCGATCCCGCGCATGGCGAACAGGTCTTTCTGGCGGCCGGCTGCGCCTCTTGCCATATGGCGCCCGGCGCCACCGGGGAGGCGCAGCTTGTGCTGGCGGGCGGGCAGGCGTTTGCCTCGGCCTTCGGCACCTTCTATGCCCCGAACATCAGTCAGGATTCCGAACAGGGCATCGGCGACTGGCTGATGGTCGATCTGGCGAATGCGGTGATGCGTGGTGTCGGGATCGGGGGCGAACACCTCTACCCCGCCCTGCCCTATGCCGCCTACAACAAGATGCGGTTGCAGGATGTGGCCGACCTTTACGCCTATATGAAGACGCTGCCGGCCGATCCCACGCCCTCGCGCCCGCATGACGTGGGCTTTCCCTTCAACCAGCGCATCCTGCTCGGTGGCTGGAAACTCCTGTTCCTCTCCGATGCCTGGACGGTGCAGGGCACCCTTCTGCCAGAGGCCGAACTGGGCCGCTACACCGCCGAGGCCATGGCGCATTGCGGCGAATGCCATACGCCGCGCAACGCCCTGGGCGGCATGGACAAGAGCCGCTGGCTGGCCGGCGCGCCGAATCCGTCGGGAAAGGGCACGATTCCCAACATCACCCCCGCCCGGCTGGACTGGAGCGAAGACGAGATCGTCACCTATCTGACCACCGGCATGACGCCGGATTACGACAGCGTCGGCGGCGAGATGGCGCATGTCGTCGACAATTTCGGCAAGCTCCCGCCGGATTATGCCGCCAATGTCGCCGCCTATCTGAAAGCCGTGACCCCGGTCGAATAGCCATATCCAGCGGCGGCCATGCGCCGCATCCGCAACATGCGGGGTGAAATCCGCCGACCTTGCCGGGTTTTTCTTGCGGCGCCCCGCCGTCGGCATCTAGGATGCCTGAAAAAACAAGGCACAGGCACCGAGGCATCCATGACCCGCATCCGCATTCTCTCCGCCATTCTGGCGGGGCTTCCCGTCGTATCCACGGCCGAACCGCTGCAAATCGGCAACACCCTTGTTCTGGAGGGGCGGGCGGGCCTTCAGGCATCGCATCTGTCGGGCTCCGACACCCAGACGCTCGGCGCGACCGACCTGACGCTGACATGGACCGGCGTCGCCTTCGGGCCGATGACGCTTGGCGCCGAGGCGACGCTGACCGGCGTCTTCAACTTCACCAGCGGCGGCGATGCGCAGAACCTCTGGGCGGCCGGCGTCCTGGGGTTCGGTGCGACCGAGGTGAAGTTCGGCGCGCCCCGTCCGGTGGCCGAGGCGCTGTCGCCGATGGGCGACCTGATGTCCAACGCGGCGCTGGATCTGGCCTATGGCCGTGCCATGGCTTCGGGCGTCTCGATCCTGTCCTATGACGACAACGGCATGACCCCGGGCCTGGCCGTGCAGGGCGACACGCCCGGCGGCATCGCCTGGGGTGCCTCGGCCCACCGGATCGAGGGCGACGGCCGCAAGATCGACGCGGTGCAGGCCGCGGCCAGCTATACCGTCGGCGCGACCACGGTCTTCGGATCGGCCGAGCATCTGTCGGGCGACACCGATGCCGGCGATTCGGTCGAGCTTGGCGTGCTGTACGACGCCGGCGACTGGCGGCTGGGCCTTGCCGCCGCGCGGCCCGGCGCGGTGGTCGACGGCAATGTCGCGCGGCTGCATGTCGGCTATGACATCACGCCGGCGCTGACGCTGAACAGCACCTATATCCATACCGAGGACGGCAGCCTTTCGTCGCTGGATGCGGAATACCGGCTGCCCTTCGGCGGCCATGTCCGTGCCGGCGCCGCCGTCTCGGGCGGGGAGGAAATCTACGATCTCGGCATCGGCATCAGGTTCTGACAGGGGGGCGACAGCCGCCCCACGCGACCCCAGACGCATCGGACCCGGCGCCCGCCCGTAAGGGGGGCGTCGTGGCGTCTCCGCTCAGGGACGGCCCAGTTTTTCCAGCCGGGCCGCCCGCATCCGGGCGAAATCCTCGCCGGCATGATAGGACGAGCGGGTCAGCGGCGTGGCCGAAACCATCAGGAAGCCCTTGTTCCAGGCCGATTTCTCATAGCCGGCAAAAGCCTCTGGCGTCACGAATTCGGCGACGCGGTGATGTTTCGGCGTCGGTTGCAGATATTGGCCGACGGTCAGGAAATCGACATCGGCGGAGCGCATGTCGTCCATCACCTGAAGGACCTGCGGCCGGTCTTCGCCAAGGCCGACCATGATCCCCGATTTGGTGAACATCGCCGGATCCAGTTCCTTCACCCGTTGCAGCAGCCGCAGGCTGTGGAAATAGCGCGCGCCGGGGCGCACCTCCTGATAGAGGCCCGGCACGGTTTCAAGATTGTGGTTGAACACGTCCGGCCGCGCCTCGACCACGGTTTCCAGCGCCGAAGGCGGGCATTTCAGGAAATCCGGCGTCAGCACCTCGATCGTGGTGTCGGGGCTGCGATGACGGATGGCGCGGATGGTCTGGGCGAAATGCGCCGCGCCGCCATCGGTCAGATCGTCGCGGTCGACCGAGGTGACGACCACATGTTTCAGCCCCAGCTTCTGCACCGCATGCGCGACGCGGCCTGGCTCGAACGCATCGAGATCCTTCGGCCGGCCGGTGGCCACGTTGCAGAAGGTGCAGCCGCGGGTGCAGATCTCGCCCATGATCATCATGGTGGCGTGGCCAGCGCTCCAGCATTCGCCGACATTGGGGCAGCCCGCCTCCTCGCAGACGGTGACGAGCCGGTTTTCCTTCATGATCGCGCGGGTCTGGCGGTAGCCCTCCGAGGTCGGCGCCTTGACCCGGATCCAGGACGGCTTCTTCGGCTGGTCCTGATCGGGGCGGTGCGCCTTTTCGGGGTGACGCTGGTCGGGGATCTTCAGGTCGCGCATGGGACAGTCCCGGAAAATTTCCCCTGACGTGACGGGGGCACTGCATTTCATAAAACGAACGGCGCCGCATGGCAACCGAGCCCGCGGCAAACCGGCATGGAGTAGCAAGTGATGCGGAAATTTACGGCCGAGATGCTCGGCACATTCGTTCTGGTGTTTTTCGGCTGTGGCGCGGCGGTGATCGCCGGCGCAAACGGGACCGAGGGCGACGGGCTGACCGGAATCGCGCTGGCTTTCGGGCTGACCATCGTCGCGGCGGCCTATGGTCTGGGCGCGATCTCGGGCGCCCATCTCAATCCGGCGGTCAGCCTTGGCATGCGGCTGGCGGGGCGGATGGATACCGCCGCCTTCGTGCTTTATGTCGTGGCGCAGGTGGTGGGGGCGATCCTTGGCGCGGCCGTGCTTTACCTGATCGCCTCGGGCGGCGAAGGCTACGATCTCGCGGTGAACGGGCTTGGCGCCAACGGCTACGGGCCGGGCTATGGCGGCGGCTACACGCTGATGTCGGCGCTGCTGTTCGAGGTGGTGGCGACCTTCGTCTTCGTGA
>JBDHSO010000060.1:0-19002 GCA_039808125.1 Rhodobacter sp.
GCACCGGCACGCCGGCCATGGAAGCGGAAATGGAAACCCCCTTCCCGCCGGGGCGGCGGGGGAAGGGGGTCTGGGCAAGGCCGGGTCGCGGAACCCCAAAGCCCGGGGGGGGGCCGGTCAGGGATTGGCCGTGATCACCTCGTTCAGCCAGGGCACGAACCGCGACACATTGGTATAGGCCGAGAACATCGCCTTTTCCTCGCAGCCGTGCCCGGCCGATCCGGTCAGCCCCCAGCTTACGATACCGGCCTGGATATAGCTGCCGTCTTCCAGCGGAACCACCAGCGGGCCGCCCGAATCGCCGCTGCAACTGGTCTTGCCGCCCTCGAAGGTGCCCGAGCAGATCATGTTCTCGCTCATCGGTTTCGGCGCGGCGGCAACAAGCTGGTCCCACAGCGGATAGGCCGCATCCTCGCCCACGTCGAGCGCCATCACCGCATAGGAAAAGCCCTGCGCCGCATCCTCGGCCCGCGCCTCCATCATCGCGGTGTTGCACATTTCGCGGTCAAGCATCTGGATCTGCGCCTCGCGCAGGTCGGCCGAGGGCTGGCCTCCGTTCTGCAGGCCCCAGCCGGTGACGATCGTGGTGATGCCGGGCTTTTGCAGGATGTCGCCAAAGGCCGCATCCGGCACCTCGACCGTCTTGTAGGGCGCCGTCGGCTTGCGGGCCAGCTTGATCAGGGCGATGTCATAGTCGAACTGGTCGACCGTATAGCTCGGGTGGTGATAGATCGCCTCGACCGGCACGCGGTCGCCGGTGCCATCGAGCTTGTTGGTGCCGACCACGATCGAGATTTCGCCCGGCTGGACCACGATCTCGTTGCCCTGTTCGTCGGGCCAGACCACGCAATGCGCAGCCGTCAGCACCCATTGGTCCAGCACCATCGAGCCGCCGCAGAACTGGCTGTCGACCCCGACCGGCTTGTCGGCCATGGTCAGCGCCACCTGCCAGGGCCATTCGCCCTGATCGGCAGGCTGGCCGCCCACCACCTTGGCACCGGCCGGATCGGCCGCCGCCTCGGCGGCGTCACGTTCGGCCTTCTTGCCCGACGCGGCATATTCGAAGGGCGAAGCTGTCGAGGCGTCCACGGCCGGGGCCGCGGGGGCCGACGTCTCGGCCGGCGCCGGAAGTGCCGCCCAGAGCAGTGCCAGCGCGGCAAGGGGGGTGGAAAGCGAACGGGTCATTGCAATGTCCTTTCTGCATCAAATCGAGGGTCACACCGACCCGGGGTTCAGGCGCACGATCTGGCGGATCATCGTCAGTTCGGCGGGTTTCAGGGCAAAGCCGCGCAGCGCGGCCCCGTCTTCGGTCGTCATCCGCGCCTCCAGCCAGTCGGTCATGGGCGCCGGCAGGCTGTGATAGCCCCTGGTCATTTCCGGGCGGGCCAGCAGGGTCAGATCGACGCGCTGGCCGCTGTCCTTGTCGACCGGCACGGCGAGTATCCAGAGTTCCTCGGTTCCGCTGGTGGCACCGGCCTCGATCTGGAGACCGACCCGCACGGATTCCCCCGGGGCGAGCCGGTTCACCATGTTCGCCTGCGGCCAGATCGGCTGCACGGTGAAATCGGCCGCCATATAAAGGACCGAGACATCCTGCAACTTGCCCGAGCGGTTGGTGAGCGTCAGCCAGAGCTGATCGCAGGGCGCGGCGGCCGGGCCGGTCCAGTTGTCGGCCGGGCCGGGATCGGCGCATTCGCCGCCCTCGACCGCCGCGGGCCGGCGCTCGATCGCCATCTCGATCACCGGGGCGGCCGTCAGGGCGCGGCCGGCGGCACCCGCCAGCGTCTCGCGCAGGCGAAGGCCATGGGCCGCCGTCTCCAGCGCACGGGCCAGCGCATCGGCCTCGGTCTCGCCCGGCTCGCGGTGCACGCGGGCGGTGGAGCCGGGGCCATCCGGGTCAAGGACGCCATCGCCGCCCGCCAGCGCCACGGTGCCGTCAACCAGGATCGGCACCAGATCGGGCCGCGCCCCGGGCGCGGGCAGCGCCGCCTGCCATCCGGCATAATCCTGGCCGTCGTCCGGATCGGCGCGGACGGCGGCGGCCAGCACCAGCGGATCCGGCGGCGGAGAGGCCGTCACCTCGGCCCAGAGCGCGCCTTCGGCCGGCGTCGCCTCCAGCTTGGCGTCACGGGCGGTGGCCGCGGCCACCGTCGCCGTGCCCAGGGGATCGCCGCCCGCGCCTTCGGCATAAAGCGCCAGTTCCGTGCCGGCCTCGACGCCCTGCAACAGGCCCGCGGCCAGCTTGCCGCCCTCGATCCGGAAGCGCTGCGTGCCCGAGGCTTCGCCGAAGACGCCGGCATCGAGCATCGGCCCCTCGCCTTCCGGCACCTGCCGGGCGGGGCCCTGCACCATCGCATCGGCGGTGGCGGCCAGCACCTGCCGCCAGGTCGCCTGCGGTGCGGCCGCCAGCACCTGCGTCAGCCGCAGGGTAAATTCGCCGTGCCACTCGCCGGTATCGCCCAGCGGATATTCATAGGAGCGTTCGTCCGATTGCGAGGAATAGAGAAAGACGTAGTCCCCGCTCAGGCCGAGCGCCTGATCCTGCCCCTCCGGATCGCCCGCGATATCGTCGGGAATGCCGAGCACCGATTCATCCAGCACCCGCGCCACGCCCTCACCCTCGACCGAGCGGAAGCCGGTCGCGGAATGGCAGGCGTCGACCAGACCGACCAGCCTGACCCCGCGCGCCAGCATGCCCTCGGCCCATCGCGCCAGTTCGTCGTCCAGCAGCGCATTCTCGACCATGCCGATCTCGCCCTTCCAGTGGGCGGCATCGGCGGGCAGGAAGATTTCGTCGTAACCGCCGCCCTCGTCGCCCGATAGATCGGGTGCCTGGGCGCCGTGACCGGAGAAATAGAACACCACGGTATCGCCGGGCTTCGCCGCGGCGGCGATCGCGTCCATCGCGGCCAGGATGCCGTCGCGGGTGGGCGTGCCGGTGGTCGCGCCCTCGGGAAGGCCGGCGGGTCCGGTCGTCAGGACCGTCATGTCGCGGGCGGCAACGCCGCGGGCGGCCAGCGTCTCGGCCATCAGGCGCACATCGTCCTCGGGGCCCTTCAGATCGGCATCCAGAACGGCATAGTCCCCGACCCCGATCAGCAGGGCATGCACCTCTGCCCGGGCCGCCGGCGCCGCAAGCACGGCCGCAGCCGCAAGCGCATATGGAAGGATCCGTGTCATGGCGCCCAGATTAACGCCGGGAAAGCACTGCACAAGTGCGGCCGGCTGGATGACTGCATTTGTCACCGCCCGTCAGGCCGGCGCCCGGGGCCAGGCGATTTCCACGGTCAGGCCACGGTCGGTCCTGGGCAGGGAAAGCCGCGCGCCGTGGCGCAGGGCGATGGCGCGGACCAGCGCAAGGCCAAGACCGTGGCCCTTGATGCCGCGCGCGCGGTCGCGCTCGGCCCGGGTGAAACGCTCGAAAGCCTCCTCGCCCATCCCGTCGGGCAGGCCCGGCCCGGTGTCGGCCACCCGCAGCACATGCCGGTCGGCGGCAACCAGCGTCAGGGTCAGGCTGTCGCCCGGCGCGCAATACTTGATCGCATTGTCGAGCAGGTTCGCCACCATCTGCGCGATCAGGTTGCGGTCGCCCAGCACCCGCAGGCCGGGCGCGATCTCGGCCCGCGGAATCAGGCCCTTTTCCTCGGCCGGCGCCTCGTAAAGCTCCCACATCTCGCCGGCCACCTGCGACAGGTCGACCGGCACCAGACCGCCGCCGGTACCCTGATCCGCCTCGGCCCGGCTGATGTCGAGAAGGGAATCGAAGACCCGGATCGCCTGCCGCATCTCGGCCCGCGCCTCGTTCACCACCTCTTCCTGGCCCTCTATCCGCTCCAGCCGGCCCAGCATCCGGTTCAGGGGCGTGCGCATCTCATGCGCGATGGTGTCGGACAGCCGGTGCGTCGCGCGGTTCAGATTGGCGATCCGGTCCAGCATCTGGTGGACATGCGTCTCCAGCAGGCCGAATTCGTCGGGGCTGCGCGGCCCGGGCAGACGCGCGTCCAGATCGCCCGCCGCCACCCGGTCGGCCAGATCGTTGAGCCGGCCGATCCGCCCCATCACCTGCCGCGCCGCCAGCCAGCCCATCCCCGCCGCAGCAAGCGCGATGGCCACCAGCAACCCCAGCATTCCATGGCGCAGCGCCGCCAGCGTCTGGTCGACCGGGGCGAGCGAACGGCCGACCAGCAGCGGGAACCCCCCCGGCAAGTTGCGCGCCACCACCAGCCAGGGCTGGCCGTTGACCAGGATCTCGCGGGCGGGATCGACGGTAAAGCCCTGGCCCTGCGCATCAAGCCCCTCGGGCCAGCTTGGCAGTGTGCCGGCCAGCACCTCGCCGCCCCGGTCAAGCAGGAGAAACATCTCCTCGCCGCCCGAAGTGGCCGAGCGATAGTCGATCGCCTCGCGCAGCGCGATGATGCGCCGCTGCTCGTAAAGCGCCGCCAGCCCGTCGAGATCGGCGGCAAGAAGCGTCCGTTGCGCCTCGGTCATCCGCAGATCGACCAGCCGGTATTGCAGCCCCATGGCCAGCAGCGACAGAAGCGCCGCCCCCGCCGCCATGACCGCCGCCAGCCGCAGGGTGACGCGGGCCCGGATCGGGCGTTCGTCGGCGGGGCGTTCGGGCAGCGCGGCGCCGGGCATCACGCCCCGGCGGGGGGCAGGGGCGCAAAGACATAGCCTTCGCCGCGGGCGGTCTGGATCGCCTGGCTGCCGGCATCCTCAAGCTTGCGCCGCAACCGCCCGACATGGACATCGACCACATTCGTGCCGGGATCGAAATGCAGGTTCCAGACATTTTCCAGAAGCTGCATCCGCGTCACCACCTGGCCGGCATTGCGGGCGAAATAGGTCAGCAACTCGAACTCCTTCGGCGATACGGCAACATGCGCCCGCCCGACATGGACGGTGCGTGCCCTGAGGCGGATTTCCAGCTCGCCAAAGGCCATCAGGTCGTTGTCCAGCACCTGCATCGTGCCGCGGCGCAGCAGCGCGCGCAGCCGGGCGCGCAGTTCCTCGGTCTCGAAGGGCTTGGGCAGGTAGTCGTCCGCCCCCTTTTCCAGCCCCTCGACCCGGTTTGCCGCCCGCCCCAGCGCCGAAAGGATCAGGATCAGCGCCCGGCTGCCCCCGGCGCGGATACGCGCCATTCCCTCCACCCCGTCGCCGCCCGGCAGCATCCGGTCAAGGACGATGACCCGGTAGTCGCCCGCGGCCGCCTCGGCGATCCCGCTTTCCAGCGTGTCGCGGTGAACGGGCGCGCAGCCCAGGGCCTCGACCTCGCGGGCGACGGCGGCTGCGATTTCTGCGTCATCCTCGACGATCAGGATTCGGTCGCTCATGGCACTCTCCTGCGATCAGGTTCAGAACACCACGACCGCCGGGTCAAGCACATTCGCGCCACCGACCGGCCGGACACCGGGTTCGGATGCGCCCCAGGGATCGAGGTAGATGTGCCGGGTCTGCCCGCCGGGCGCCGCGACCAGGATCAGCGCCGGTTCGGTGATCTCCAGCGCGGCCAGCGCCGCCGCATCCATCCCGGCGCCATTGACCGACAGGATGCGGTCGCCCTTGGCCAGACCGGCAAAGAGCGCCGGCGAGTTCTGGGTGACATCCTTCACGACGCCATCGGCGCCCAGCACCACGCCCAGCGCACCGAGGCGATAGCTGGCAACGCGCGCCGGCCCTCCCATGTCGGCGGGCAGTTCGCGCACCTTCAGCCCGATCGAGGGCGCCTCCTCCGCGGTTTCGAAGGCCAGGGCCAGCGTCAGATCCTCGGCCCCGCGGCGCACGGTCAGCCTGGCGGCGCCGGCCGGTTGCGCGGTTTCGATGGCAAAGGCGAAATCGCCGGGATTCGCCAGCGCCCGGCCGTCGACGGCCAGAATGACATCGCCCGGCAGCAGGCCGGCGGCGGCCGCAAGCCCGCCCCTGGTGGTGGCATCGACCAGAAGCCCCGCCGTCGGTACGCCCAGCGCCGCGGCGACCTTGCGGTCGACCGGCCGCGCCGTCAGGCCGAGTTTCGGCAGCGGCGCCAGCGTCTCGTCGATCAGGCCCCGCACGATGCGGTCCAGATCCGGTGTCGCGATGGCATAGGCGATGCCCACGAACATCCGGCTGCCATCGGCGATCTGGCTGTTCATGCCCAGAAGACGGCCCTGCGCATCGACCAGCGGCCCGCCGGAAGACCCCGGGTTCACTGCCGCATCGTGCTGGACCATCTTCAGCGGCACCGCGATTTCGACCTGCCGGGCGGTGGCCGAGATCCTCCCCTCGGTCAGGGTGAACTCGATCCCGAGGGGGGCGCCCAGCGCATAAACCTCATCGCCCAGCCCCGCGGGAACCGCCGCGGGCACAAGACCCCGGCGGGGCTGGCCATCCGCGCGCGGCGGCAGCGAAATCACCGCCACATCGCGCGTCTCGTCCCGGGCGATCACCGATCCGGTGATGGCCTCGCCATGCCTGTCGACCAGCACCACCTCATCGGCCTCGCCCACCACATGGGCGTTGGTCACGGCCACGACCGCCTCCTCGCCCCAAAGGAAGGCCGAGCCGAGAAAGCGCTCCTCGGCATCGTCCGACCGCACCACCAGCACGGCATCCATCGCCGATTCCAGCGGGGCATCCCCGGTGCCGGCCCCGGCCGGTGCGGAGACAAGCGCCGCCGCCGCAACCAGAAAACCCATTGCAACCATCGGCATCAATCGCACGCCCATGGCGCGGAGTCCGGTCTTGATCGAAAGCATCTTGTCCTGTTCCTTGGGTAGCTGCCCCACGATCCGGGAAGCTACGCGCCGACCCGCCCGGGGTCACATGACAAATCCGGTCATAAAGGAATTGTGGATTTACAGATGGATGCCCGGATCGCATCCTCTGCCCAACCGATGAAGCCGCGCGCACCGCCAGCCGGTGGCCGCCCTGGAGCCAGACCGAGACGATGCCCGGAACCGCCACCCTCGCCGCCCTCTGTCTCGGCCTTGCGCTGGCCGCGCAGGCCGCGACGGCGCAAGATGCCACGCCGCCGGCGCTGGACCGCGCCGCGCTGGCCGCCGGGCTGTACGAGCACGGCCTGGCCGAGGGCGATGCGCTGATGGTCCTGGCCGCGGCCCGGCTGCGCCGCGATGCCGCCCTGCCCGACCGCACCGCCGATGGCCGCGCCGCCGCGCTGCTGACCTGGCAGGAGATGCTGGCCGCCGCCCGGCACCTGGCCGGCGACGACCCCGCCCTTCTGGCGCTGGTGGACGATGCCGAGGCCGAGCGCGACAAGGGCGTGCGCGTCGGCCCGGCCTATGTGATCGCCCGCATCGCCCCCGGCCTTGGCCCCGATACGCTGGGTTACGAATTCAAGGGCGGCGAGGTGGCCGATGTCTATGTGGAAGGGGCCGAAGGCACCAACCTCGACCTCTATATCCGTGACGAGGCCGGCCGGCTGATCTGCACCGACACCGACCCCTCGAACATCGCCTATTGCAACTGGACGCCGCGCCAGGATGCGATCTTTACCATCACGGTGGAAAACCGCGGCGCCGCCGCAACCGAATATTTCCTGATCACCAACTGAGGACCGAACGATGCTACGGACATTCTTGCTGACCTCCGCCCTCTGCCTGCTTTCGCTCCCCGCGCTGGCGCGCGAGAACCATGCCCTGCTGATCGCCGCCTCGAAATACGACAATCTCGACGAGAAATGGTGGCTGAACGGCCCGGCAAACGATGCCGTGCTGGTCGAGACCTTCCTCACGACCGAGGCGCCGGTGCCGTTCCCCGAAAGCAATGTCACCGTGCTGGCCGATGCCCCCGGCCATGACCGCGCCACGCTGGAGAATATCCGCAAGGCCTTTGCCGATCTGGCCGCAACGGTCGAGCCGGGCGATTTCGTCTATCTGCATTTCTCGGGCCATGGCACGCAGGCGCCGGCGGTCGATCCCGATACCGAACTCGACGGGCTGGACGAATTGTTCCTGCCGGTCGATATCGGCAAGTGGAGCGACAAGGTCGGCCAGGTCGAGAATGCGCTGGTCGATGACGAGATCGGCCGGATGATCGACGCGATCCGGGCGAAGGGCGCCGATGTCTGGGTGGTTTTCGACAGTTGCCATTCCGGAACCGCCACCCGCGCGGTCGAGACCGACGACGACGAGGTGAAGGTGCGCCAGCTTGACCCTTCGGCCCTTGGCGTCCCCGATGTCGAGGCGATGTCGGATGTCGTCACCCGCGGCGTGGGCGAGGATCCCCGCGCCGCCCCCGAGGCGCCGATCGACCAGGCCGACGAGGCCGGCGCGACCGATGCGCCCGGCATGGGCAGCATCGTCGCCTTCTATGCCGCCCAGACCAACGAGGTGACGCCCGAAAAGAAACTGCCCAAGGGCGACCCGCAGCGCAAGCCACAGGGCGTCTTCACCTATACGCTGTTCGAGACGCTGGCCGAATATCCCAACGCCACCTACGGCCAGGTCGCGCAGGAACTGCTGCGCAAGTATTCGGTGAAGAACCTCGCAAAGGCCACGCCGCTGTTCGAGGGCGATCTGGACCAGACCGTCTTCGACGCCGCCCCCGGCAAGCGCGTGTCGCAATGGCAGGCAGAGGTCGACGGCACCGGCTTCACCATCCCGGCCGGCACGCTGCACGGGCTGTCGCTGGGCGACGAACTCGCCGTCATGCCGACCGCCGCCGATACGACCGACGCGGCCATCGGCTATGTGCAGATCACCCGCATCGACACCTTCACCGCCACGGCGGAGCCGGTGGCGGAGGCCGACAAGGTGCTGCCGGCCGAACTGCCCAAGGGGCTTTACCTGCGCAAGCTCGATTCCTCGGTCGACTACGGCCTGACCGTGGCCCTGCCGCCCGCCGGCAGCGCACCGGCCGACATGCTGCTTTCCGCGCTTGGCGCGCTGCAGGAGGCCGCGGGGCCGCGGCTGAATTTCGTGCAGGCCGGGCAGGAGGCCGACCTGACGCTGGCCGTCCTGCCCGACAGCAGCCGCCCCGACGCAATCTGGGTCCTGCCCGGCACGGGGCTGATCGAGGATCCGGCCACAACGCCCTCGATCGGCACCGCCGACAAGAGCGCCGATCAGGTGGCGCTGACCCTGGCCGACACCTTGCAGCGCATGTCCAAGGCGATGAACCTGATGAAGCTGGGCGATGCGGTCGGCACCGGCGATCTCGACGTCGAGATCGAGATGCAGACCCGCAATGCCGAGGAACCGAAGCTGCGCGCCCTGCCGACCACGCCGGTGCCCACGCTTCTGCCCGATGACGAGGTGCATGTGCTGGCCCGCAACAACATGGACATTCCGGTCGATGTGAACGTCCTCTATATCGGTGCCGACTATTCGATCACCCACTGGTTCTCGGGCCGGCTGCAACCCGGCGACGAGCTGAAAAAGCCGCTCTTTGCCATCGGCGACGAGGAACTGGGCGACGAGCGGATGATCGTGGTCGTCACCCCGGCGAAAAAGCACAGCCAGGTCGAGGATCTGTCCTATCTGGCGCAGGACGCGCTGGAGGCCACGCGGTCGGTCGGCGGCGGCTTCGGTCAGGCACTGGAGGATGCGGGCTTTGGCGAGACCACCCGCAGCGCGGTGCCGCTGGCCGACAGCAGTGCAGATGCCGGCCCCTCGCCGACGGTGCTGCAGATCGAGGTCAGGACCCGGGCCGCAAACTGAGCCGCGACGACGGCGGCGCGAAAGCCCGGTGCGGCCGGGCAAGGGAGGGAAGCACCGGATGTCTGCCGGCGCTTCCCTTCATCGGCCCCTTTCGACGATCCCGCCGGCACCGGCCAAGGCCGACGACAAGGGGCGTTCTATTCCGCGCCGGGGATCACCTTGCCGGGGTTCATCAGCCCGGCGGGATCCAGCGCCGACTTGACCGCCCGCATCACGTCCAGCGCCACCGGATCCTTCCGCCGCCGCATGGAGGACAGTTTCGACAACCCGATCCCGTGCTCGGCACTGAAACTGCCGCCAAGATCCTGCACCACATCCTCGACCGTCTCCATGACGGCATCCTTCAGGCCAGCATCCTCGCGGCTGGGGAATATGGTGAAATGCAGGTTTCCGTCGCCCAGATGGCCCACCGTCTGCGTGGTATGCCCGGGGTCGAGCCGGGTCAGACGGACCGCCACCTCCCGCAGGAAGGGGTCCACCCGGTCAAGCGGCAGGCAGACATCGGTGTCGACCACCGGGGTCAGGCCGACGCCGATCTCGGCCGCGGCCTCACGCCGGGCCCACATCCGCAGGCGCTGCGCCTCGTTCTGTGCCACCACGGCATCCTGGATCAGCCCCTCGTCCAGCATCCCCACCAGCACCCGCTCCAGCGTGGCCACCAGCGGGACCGAGCCGTCGGGCCGCGGCGCCGCCTCCTCGGGCACGGTCGTCGCGGCCTCGACCAGCAGCGTCACCTCGGGGATGGTGTCGAAGGCCAGTCCCAGATCGGGCCGCACCTCGGCCAGCCGGCGCGCATAGGTGGCGGGCATGAACTCGAAGCCTTCGACCCGGCCGCCCGTCGCCTCCTGCAAGCGGTTCAGCAGCGGCAGCGCCTCGGTCAGCGACCGCGCGGCCACGGTCGCCGTGGCATAGGCGCGCGGCTTCGGCACCAGCTTCATCACCGCGGCGGTGATGATGCCAAGCGTCCCCTCGGCGCCAATGAACAACTGCTTCAGGTCGTAGCCGGAATTGTCCTTGTGCAGCTCGCTCATCAGGTTCAGCACCCGGCCATCGGCCAGCACCACCTCAAGCCCTAGGCACAGACCCCGGGTCGAGCCATAGCGCAACACGTTCGAGCCGCCGGCATTGGTCGACAGCACGCCGCCGATCATGGCCGAGCCGCGGGCGCCGAACCACAGCGGGAAATACAGGCCTTCGGATTCCACCGCCTCGTGGATCCGTTGCAGGACGACGCCGGCCTCGACCAGAACCAGCCGGGCGTCGCGGCGGATTTCGCGGATGCGGTTCATCCGCTCCAGGCTGATCATCAGCCCGCCCGTGGTCATCGTGCCGCCGACCAGGCTGGTATTGCCGGAAACCGGAACGACGGGCACGCCATACGCCGCAGCCGCCCGCACTGCCGCCGCAACCCCGGCGGTATCGGCCGGCCGCGCCACGGCCAGCGGCTTGCCCTCGTATTTGCCCATCCAGTCGCGGGCATGCCGTGCCGTCTCCGGTCCGGTCAGGACATGGGCCTCGCCCAGAATGCCGCGCAACTCGTCGATCAGCCCCATGGCCCGCCCCCGCCGTCCTGCCATCCACGCAATTCCGCGGCCAAGCTAGCGAATGCGCACGGGAAGAACCAGAGGTTGCCACCCGGCATCGGCCGTACAAAGCGCGGGGAAAAGGGACACGGGCGCGAGGGATTCAGTTTCCGCCCAGCAGCCCCTCCAGCAGCTTGCCGGCTTCCTTTTCCAGCGCCTCCTGCGCGCGGCGTTTCGCGGCATCCTCAAGGCTCTCGCCCTCGGCGCGTTCGATCCCCAGTTCCGCCTGGAGTTTCTTTTCCAGCTCGGCCTTGGCCCTCTTCTCGGCGGCCTTCGCCTCGGCCTCCATCTTCTCGCGCGCGATGCTTTCGAGATCGAGGTGGAAGGTCGGATCGGCCCAGGCGCCGGTGATTCGCAGCGGCACCATCACGCCGCCCGTTCCGTCCTGACCCGGAAAGGCCACGGGCCGGATGCTGTAGTCGAGGTTGCGCGCGCCCAGCCCGACCGTGCCCGCCCCGGTTGCCACCAGATAGGGCGCCTGGAGTTTCAGATCGCCATTCGACAGCACGCCCTCGGCCATCGAGAAACTGCCGGACACGCCGTCGAAGATCGTCTTCTGCCCCTCGCCCACATAGGAGGTATCGAGCGTGCGCAACATCCCCGCGATATCCAGCCCGCGCACCTCGCCCTTGCCCAGCGCCAGCCGGCCCTCGCCCTTGAGGCTTTTCATGATCGCGTCGACCGAATTGCCGACGCCGAGGAATTTCACGTTCAGATTGCCCTGGCTGATCAGCCGGTCCCAGCCGATCAGGTCGGACAGCAGGTCCTGCATCTGAAGGTTCGCAAACATCAGATCGCCGCCGACCGACAGGCCGCCCCGCCCGTTCGCCACGAACTGGCCGGTGATCTCGCCGCCATAGGCCGCCACCTTCGCCAGATCGAACACCGCGCGGGCGCGGTCGAGCGTCACGACCATCCGCGTCTCGCCCAGCTTAAGCCCGCCCAGATCGACCGATCCCGCGACCAGCGCCACCGCCGCATCCATCGCGCCAAGGCCGGAGACGTCGATTGCGACCTTCGACCAGCCGGTTTCGGCCACCGGGGCGGGGGCACCGCCGCCGCCCCCCGAAGCCGCGGGCGCGGCCGCTCCGGTCGAGAAGGCCAGCGCCGAAGACCGCAGGCTGGCCGAAAGCTTCGGCCGGTCCTTGCCGGGCGCGAGGTCGAGATCGCCGCTCAGCCGGTTGCCGTCGGCCTCGATCATGGCATCGCGCAGATAGAACGCGCCGGCCTCGTCCAGCGTGAAGCGGCCGGTCATCGCCAGCCGGTCGCGGCCAAGGCCCTGCGGCAGGTCGGGCGGCGCCAATCCGGCCAGCGCCGATACCGCGGGCAGATCGGCAAGATCGGCCTCCAGCGCCCCTTCGGCCACCAGCGGCTGCCAGCCGGCGCGCCCGTCGAAGGCAAGGCGCGACCCGCCGGCGGTGGCCGACAGCGTGACCGGCACCACCCGCCCCTCGGTAAAGGCCGAGAATGCGCCGATTTCCGCCGTGACCGCCGCCTTCTGCCCTGCTGTCACCGCCGAGGCCTCGATCGTGAACGGCCCGGCGAAATCCGGAATCGCAAGGTCAAGGTCAACATCGTCCAGCGTCACGTCCCGGCCGGCGGCATGGTCGACGAAGCGGATCGTGCCGCCGCGGATCAACCCCTTTTCCAGCGTATAGGCACGGCCGACGCCGGGCGTCGCGGCGCTGACCTCACCGGCGCCCTCCCCCGCGCTGCCGCCGCCGAAGACCCAGTTCTCCCGGCCATCCTTCGCCCGCTCCAGCAGGATGCGCGGCCGGTCGACCGAAAGCCCCAGAATACGGATATCGCCGCCGAGCAGGGCCGAGGCGTTGATCTCGATCACCAGCCGGTCGGCCGCAAACATCGGGCCGTCCTCGCCCGACCAGTCGGCATTGGCGATGGAAACCGGCCCGGTCGCCACGCCCAGAACCGGCCAGAACCGCGGCGAGACGCCGCCTTCGATCCGCAACTCCCGCCCTGTCAGCCGCTGGAATTGTGCCGTCGCCAGCGCGGCGATCCGTTCGTCGGGGATCAGCGCCACCCCGCCGGCGATCACCGCCACCAGGACCGCCAGCACGACCACAATCCGCAAAACCCACCGCATCGCCCGCCTCGAACCGTTTTTTCGTTTGGGGCCGAGTCTAGGAGGCCGGGGCGGCTTTCGGCAAGCCGCCGCTTGCAGATCCCTGCCTTGCGGGCATCATGTTGCCGAAACGACCGCGCCTTGCGTTCCGGCCGGTTCCGGCGGGATCCGGCCGGCGGAAGGGCTGCCCGGACGCCCCCGGGCCGGGGTTTCAGGCCCCCCGCACCGCTGCCGGCCGCGGCCCCGATGCGGCCTTTTCGACACCGCTGTCGCAGCCCTGCCCGGCGATCCTGGGGGCGGAAACCGCCGGTCCTGTCGACGGGATGCGCCCGGCTTTCCGGCGATACCGATGTTTCGGGGGCTGCCAGCCCCCGCTGCCCTGCCCCGCCCCGTGACGGCCTGCATGGGCGGTTCGCCGCACATCCCCCTACCCTCGCCCCGCGCGAGGGATTATATCGGCCGCCATGTCGCAGAACCCGCCGCTTCTTCGCCCCGATCTTGCCCGCGCCACCGTCCCCGACGAACGGCGCGAAGGCCAGCCGACCATCGGCATGGTCTCGCTTGGCTGCCCCAAGGCGCTGGTCGACAGCGAGCGCATCCTGACCCGGCTACGCGCCGAGGGCTACGCCATCAGCCCCGATTACAAGGGCGCCGATGCCGTCATCGTCAACACCTGCGGCTTTCTCGACAGCGCCAAGGCGGAAAGCCTAGACGCCATCAGCGAGGCGCTGCGCGAGAACGGGCGGGTGATCGTCACCGGCTGCCTCGGCGCCGATCCGGGCTATATCACCGGCGCCCATCCCAAGGTTCTGGCCGTCACCGGCCCGCAGCAATACGAATCCGTGCTCGACGCCGTTCACCGCAGCGTCCCGCCCTCGCCCGATCCCTTCGTCGACCTGATCCCGGCACAGGGCATCAAGCTGACACCGCGGCATTACAGCTATCTGAAGATCTCCGAAGGCTGCGACCACAAGTGCCGCTTCTGCATCATCCCCGACATGCGGGGGCGTCTGGTCAGCCGCCCCGCGCGCGCCGTGCTGCGCGAGGCGGAAAAGCTGGTCGAGGCGGGGGTGAGGGAGCTTCTGGTCATCAGCCAGGATACCTCGGCCTATGGCACCGACTGGAAGGGCCGCGACGACAGGTTTCCGATCCTGCCGCTGGCGCGCGACCTTGGCGCGCTCGGCGTCTGGGTCAGGATGCATTATGTCTATCCCTATCCGCATGTGCGCGATCTGGTGCCGCTGATGGCCGAGGGGCGGATCCTGCCCTATCTCGACATCCCGTTCCAGCACGCCCACCCCGATGTGCTGCGGCGCATGGCCCGCCCCGCCGCCGCCGCGCGCACGCTGGACGAAATCGCCGCCTGGCGCCGCGACTGCCCCGATATCGTCCTGCGCTCGACCTTCATCGTCGGCTATCCCGGCGAGACGGAGGCCGAATTCCAGACCCTGCTCGACTGGCTGGACGAGGCGCAGCTCGACCGGGTCGGCTGCTTCCGGTACGAAAATGTCGCCGGCGCGCGCTCGAATGCGCTGCCCGATCATGTACCCGAGGCGGTGAAGGCGGAGCGCTACGCCCGCTTCATGGAAAAGGCGCAGGCGATATCGGCGGCAAAGCTGGCGGCGAAGGTCGGACGGCGGATCGAGGTCATCGTCGATGAGGTCGATGCCGAGGGCGCGACCTGCCGCGGCATGGCCGATGCGCCGGAAATCGACGGCAATGTCTTCGTCGATTCGGATTTCGAAACCCTCGCCCCCGGCGACATCATCGCCGTCGAGGTGGACGAGGCCGGCGAATACGACCTCTGGGCCCGGCGGGTCTGAGGCGCCTCCGATCCCGCCCGGCCCTGCGCGCCCCGTCGCCCCGGGACGCATTTGCCGGGACGACCCGGATGCTAAAGCCAGTAGGGCGCGATGCCGTAGTGGCTGAAGGCCATGCTCTGGTAGTCGCGGTTGCCCGCCCAGTCCGGCGGCGGCGCCGGCGCGTTCTCAAGCTGGGCCCGGGTGATGTCGGTCACATAGGTTCCGGCAGCATCGTCATAGCGCAGCTTCTGCCAGGGAATCGGGTGTTCGCTGGCACCGAGGCCGAGAAAGCCGCCGAAGTTCATCACCGCATAGACGATGCGGCCGGTGATCCGGTCGATCATCAGATGGCCGATGCGGCCCAGTTGCTCGCCCTCGGGGTTGAACACCAGCGTTCCATTGACATCGGCGCTGGAGACGAGGTTCGTGCCGACGCGGGGGCCGGCGACGATCTGGCCGTGCTGTTCCATCTCATTCTCCTTGCGGTCGCGGGTGAATCGTAGGGGAACGCCGCAGGCCGCCGCCCGGTTCCCTGCCACCGGCAGATTTTCCGGCGTTTCGCCGCCCCCCGTTTCGCCCCCCCGGGGCCGCGGCGGTTTTCCGCTGCCCGGTCGGGCGTCAGCCCGCCAGCACCACCAGCCAGGCCACGCCGCCCGCCAGCGCCGCCAGCGCCACCGCCGCGCTGCCGCAGTCCTTGGCCTTCTTGGCCAGCGGATGGACCTCTCCTGTGATGTGGTTCACCACCGTCTCGATCGCGGTATTCAGCAGTTCGGCCGCCAGCACCAGCAGCCCGAGCGCCAGGATCAGCGCGCGTTCCGCGGGGGTCAGGTCCAGCGCGAAGGCCAGCGCCGCCGAGGCGATGTTGACCAGCGTCCATTGCCGCAGCGTCTTTTCACTGGCCCAGGCGGCGGTCCAGCCCTGCCAGGACCAGACACAGGTCATCGCAAAGCGCCGCGCTTCCGCCCGGAGAAACCGCATTCCCCCGTCCTCCCTGGGTTCGCCCGGGGGCAACCCTATCCGGTCGCCCGCCGCGCGTCGAGCCAGGCGCGCACGCAGGTCGCGACATGGGCAAAGCGGTCGCCGCCAAGATGCACCCCGCCGTACCAGCGGGTCACGACCACCACGGTATCGGTCAGCCCCTCGCGCTCCAGCATCCGCAGGATGATCGCGGCGGCCCCGCTTTCACCGTCGTCGTTGCGGACCGGGCCGGCGTCGGACAGGATCGCCGCCCAGCTGTTATGGGTGGCCTTGGCGAATTTCTTCTCGCGCTTCAGCGCCGTCAGGAAAGCCTGCACCCCGGCGCGGCCCTGAACCGGCCCGCCCGAGACGGCATAGCGCGAACCACGATCGCGCAGGACATCGGGGATCTGCAGCATGCCGCCTTCTGGCGCGCGCAAGGGCCCGGGTCAATGGCCCGCGGCGCATCCCGCAGCGGGGCTGCGCCGGTCAATGGGCGGCCAGCGCCTCGATCGCCGGCCTGTTGGGGCAAAAGCCGGCCACGCCGCCTTCGGGGCGCGATTCTGTCAGCCAGGCCTCGCAGCGCTGCCGGGCCTGGCAGCCCTGGCAGCGGGTGACGATCACGCCCAGCTCCGCGCGGGTCAGCCAGCCGTCGATGATGGCGCGCGGCAGGCTCACGCCGCCAAGCCGGGCCATGCCGCGGGCCTGCCACCAGACGACGGGGGCCTCGGGATATCCGAACATTCACACTCTCCCTCGGGGGATGGAACAGACTGGCGCGGTTGTTGCGCCCGGGCGGCCGCGCGCGCCATGATCCAGATCAAGAATCGCGCGCGCGCCGGTTCGCCAGAATGGCGGGCGGTCAGAACGGCGGGCGCGGCGCTGCTGTCGCCGCCTCTGCCTTGGCCACCGCATCCCGCACGACCGCCAGACGCTGCGCCATGCTGGGATGGCTTGCCGCCCCCGCAGGGCCGGGATCGGGCAGGCGGCGGAAAATGCCGGCACCGCGCACCGGATCGTAGCCCGCCGCCCAGGCGATCCAGGCGCCCAGCGCATCGGCCTCCAGCTCGAATTCGCGCGAATATTGCCGGGCGGCGATCTCGGCCCCCATATCCTGCGCCGCCGCGACATCCGCCTCGCCCAGCCCCGAGGCCCGGGCGATGGCGCCCGCCACGACAGCACCGCCGATCGCCTGTTCGCGCCGGCGCGGAATATGGCCGACAACGTGATGCGCCGCCTCATGCCCCAGGACGAAGGCCATCTCGTCGGCATTCCGGGCCAGATCCAGCAGACCCATCGTGACCACGATCAGCGGGCGGCCGAAGCTGTCGACCGTCTGGAAGGCATTGGCCGGCAGTTCCGGATCGTCGGCCAGCGCGATGGTGAAATTGCAGTTCCACGCCACGCCCTCGGCCCGGCAGGCCTGTTCGGCCACCGGCTCCACCCGCGCGGCGACCGTGGCCAGCATCGCCACCGCCGGATCGACGGGCGTCGCGGGCGCCTTGGGCGCCGGGCTGGTGCCGGGCAGCGATGTGACGCAGCCGGCCAGTGACAGAAAGACGGCGATCGGCAGGACGACGGGACAAAGGCGCATGGGAGCGGGCCGGAGGCAGAAGGGGAGGCGGAAACGGGCAAAGGGGCGGGATGGAGCGCCGCGACGAGCGATGGCGGGACAGTCTGCCCTTCCTAGCAGCTTTGGCGCCGGCCGAAAGCCCGCTTCGGCGGCCGGCTACATCCCGCCCGCCCGAGGCGCCGAATCCGTTGCCGCCGCGCCGCGCCCCGGCTAGCCTCCGCATCATGTTCACCATCGAGCACGAATTCGATTCGACCGTGATCACCCTCATCGACGAGGGCGATGGACTGCCGCTGATGGGCGACATCACCATCACCGCCTTCGACGATTGCGTGACGCTGGAACAGACCGACCCCGAGGGCGAGATCACGGTTGCGCTGACCCTTTCGATGGCGCAACTCGCCGATCTGGCCGCGGCGCTGGACCTGCCCGAAGGCAGCTACCGGCTGCGCCGGGACAAGGACTGAACAGCGCCCCCCGGGGTGCCGCGTCGCCCGCCAGGGGTTGCACGGCAGGTCGGCGGATCGGGCCGGACCCCACGGCTCTGGCAGCGCGGAGATCACGACCTTGCCATGGGTCCCCGCCGGCACGGGCGGCATCTGCCAGCCCCCCCGGGGGGGGCGGCCCCGGCCGGCGCCGGCGCGGAGGACAGGCGCAATCCCCCAAAGTCGCACAACACGGACAAGCCCGTAGCAAGGGGGCACGGCAAGGCGGAAGAGCGGATCGGACAGGCAGTTCCCCGGACAGGACCCGGCCCTGCCGCTTTGTCACCCGGACTGCAGCGCATTCGTCGCAACGCCGCCCCCGCCATCTGGTGTTCCGTCCCCGCATCTGTTGGATCGGGTCGAGGATGGATCTGTCGGGTTCTGATGTCCGGATTTTGCAGATGTATTCGTATGGGGTGAGACCGCCGGGGGTCTTGAGCCTTCGGGCGAAGTTGCAGGTGGGGAGGGAACAGGCGACAGTCCGGTGGACTGTCGTCCCCGACGCAAGATGAAGTCGGCGAGGTGCGTTCGCAACCGGTCGTGGCGGTCGCAATGGAAGCGTTTGACGGTGGCCTTCTTGATCGTGCGGTTCATCCGTTCAGCCTGACCGTTTGTCGGGAAAACAGTCCCCCGGACTGTTTTCGATCCTCCAAGCTCCACGGATGGTCGGGCTTGGTCAGCCTGTCCTTGATACCGTTTGCCTCGCAGAGCTGGAGAGGGCCGTGGCCCCGGTGGGGCCGCGCAAGCCCCGCAAACGGCGAAGCGCATCGGCCGGGAGGTGATGGCATTCCGGTTCCGAGGCTGCTCTGCGAACGGAATGCCGCTCGCCATCGGGCTCGAACCGATGGCGCCCTGATGGCTCG
>JBDHSO010000061.1:0-18983 GCA_039808125.1 Rhodobacter sp.
TCATCCGGGCGAAGCATGCCCGTTCCCCCATTCCCCTCGCGCCGTATTCAGCGCCGACGACATCAACTGCATCTCCCAGATCACCGATCCGGCCGCCACCTTGCGCAGACGCCGGTCGCGCCAGGCGGCAAAGTGAGAGGCCGACAGATCGGCGCGTCGCACCACCGCAACCCATTGCGATTGATGAAGATTATCCCGATCAGCACGCGTCTGTCGCCGACGCGTGGCTTGCCATGGTTCTTCGGAAAGAAGGGTTGCAGCCGCTCCACCTGATCGTCCGTCAGCCAGAAAAGGTTGCTCATCATCACCCCCGTCAGTTCGGGAGCTTGAATCACGCAGGCAGGGCGGCCTCAAGCCGATCAATGGGTCCTGACCCTAGGCTCCGTTACAGCGGATGGATCAGGACAGGATCGTGCTAATCATCCGCGCCTCGTCGATCTCGATCATCCGGAGGGGAGAGCCTGTCTCGGCCAAACATCTATCCAGACTGGCAAGATCACCGATGAGGGTGTGCTGCCAGCCGTAGCCCCTCGCCAGAGCGGCAAAGTCGGGGCTGTGGATATCCACTCCGACGGGTACGATGCCGGCATCGTCCATGGCCCTGCGGATCTCGCCATAGCCGCGATTGTTCCAGAGGATCATGGTGATCGCGGCGCCGATCTCGGTCGCGCTGCCCATTTCGGGCAAGGTAAACTGCAATCCGCCATCGCCGATCAGGCAGAAGACCGGCCGATCGGGGGCCGCGATCCATGCCCCGATCGCAGCCGGCAACCCGTATCCCAATGTGCCATATCCGGTGGCGGAACTGAAAAATGCCCCGGCACGCGGTGGCGCGAAGGCGGTCAGGCCAGCATAGACGGGCTGGGCAGAATCGCCGATGAAAATGCCGTCCGGTGCATAAGCGGCAAGCCGGTCGAGCAGGGCGCATCCCGCCCGCTGCACCGGGGTCAGGATTTCCGAAACCCTGTCGCGGATCTGCGCCACCCGCCGGGCCGCAACGCCGGATCGGCGCGGGGCGGGCAGGGCGCGCCGCAGATCGTGCGCGGCGGTTTCGGCATCGGCCAGAAGCAGAAGTGCCGGCGCCAGGCCGCGCTGGCCCTGCAGCGGATCGAGATCGATCCGGATCACCGGCGCTGTCGGCGCATCCGGCCCGTCCAGGTTGCGGTCGAAATCGGTGGGGCCGAGTTCGGTCCCGATGGCAAGGATCAGATCCGCAGAGGCCAGCAGGTCCGTCACCGGTGGCAGGCAGGCGGCGACCGACAGGCCCAGCGGATGGCCAGGCGCAAGCAGGCCGCGTGCATTGGCGGTCATCAGCACGGGTGCATCCAGTCTTTCTGCAAGATCGCGGATCGCCTCGCCGGCCCGCGATGCCCCGCCGCCGACGATGATGACAGGCCGGTCAGCAACCGCACAGAGATCCGCCGCCCGTGTAATGGCCGAAGGCGGCGCGGCAGGACGGGTGGGCAGGGTAAACGGCCTGGCGGGACCGGATCGCCCGGCATCGCATCGCAGCAGGTCAACGGGAATCTCGATATGTACTGGCCGCGGCCTTGCCCCGGCGAACAGCGAGAATGCCTCGGCCAAGGCGGCGTACAGATCGGCAGGCGTCAGGATCGTGCGGCTGAAAGCCGTCACCTGCGACATCAACTGGCGTTGATCGGGCAGTTCATGCAGATGCCCGCGCCCCGAACCCATATCCCCTGTCCGGCTGACGGTGGAGATGATCAGCATCGGGATCGAATCGGAATAGGCCTGCCCGATGGCCGTCACCGCATTGGTCAGGCCCGGCCCGGTGATGAGATAGCAAACCCCGGGCTTGCCGCTGACGCGGGCGTAGGCATCGGCCATGAAGCCAGCGCCTTGCTCATGCCGGGGGGTGATGTGGCGCAGTCCGCTGCCGTCCAGCCCACGATAAAGCTCGATTGTGTGGACGCCGGGAATGCCGAAAACGACCTCGACGCCATTCGCGGCCAGACAGAGGGCAAGCTCATGTGCAAGCGAGGTCATCGCGCGGCCCCTCGTTCAGCGGTTGCGGTCCAGCAGGCTGCGGCAGGCTTCCGCCAGGGTTTCGCAGCCCAGAATGATGTCGCTCTCGGCGGTATCCTCGGTCCAGTGATGGCTGATGCCGCCGATGCTTGGCACGAACAGCATTCCCGCCGGCATCGCCCCGGCCAGGATCTGGGCATCGTGCCCGGCGCCGCTGGGCATCATGGTCCAGCCATCGGGGGCAAGCCGCCCGGCCGCCGCGGCAAGCGCCTCGCGGAAGGATTCGGCCATGATGCTGGGCTCGGTCCGCGCGGTCATCGCCAGCGTAGCCGTGCAGGCGGGGCCGGCCTCGGCGACGATGCGCCGGATATCCGCGTCAAGACGGTGCAGAACGGCCGGATCGACATCGCGCAATTGCAGGTGCATCTCGGCCAGATCGGGAATGATGCTTGCCTGACCCGGTTCGACCCGGATATTGCCGACGGTCCAGACCGTATCGCGGGCGGCATGGGCCACCAGATGCGCATCGAGCCGCGCGGCAAGCGCGATCAGCGCGCGCGAAGCGTCGCGCCGCCGCGCCATGCTGGTGGTGCCGGCATGATTGCGTTCGCCGTGCAGGGCGATCCGATATTCGTAGATCCCGACGATTCCGGTGACAACACCCAGCGAAAGGCCTTTGTCTTCCAGTGTCGCGCCCTGTTCGATATGGGCTTCGAGATAGCCCAGGTAGTCGCGTGTCGGCAGCCGCCGGCGCGGCACTCCCGCAAGGCCGGCCCGCTCCAGCGCCGTCAGGAGCGGCAGGCCGGTGGTCGCATCGCGCGCGGCGGCGATTTCGGCGTCGTCCAGTTGCCCCAGCGCCGAACGGCTGCCGAGGAAGCTGGCAAAATGGGCCTCCTCGTCGGACCAGACCACGCAATCCACCGCGCCGGGCAGGCCTTTTTCAACAAAGCTGCGGGCGATCTCCAGCCCGAAGATCACACCCATCGCCCCGTCGAGCCAACCGGCATGGTTCTGGCTGTCGGAATGCGATCCGACAAGCAGCCGCGGGCCGGGCGCGGGGCTTAGGCCAAGGATATTGCCGATCCCGTCGAGCTCTGCGGTCAGACCAGCGGCGGCCATGCGTTCGACCAGCCAGTGCCGCGCGGCCATATCCTGCGGCGTGAAGGTCGGGCGATGGACCCCGGTCAGGTGGCGGCCGAACCCGGCCAGATCGCGCAGATCGGCCATCAGCCGCTGTGGATTGATGATTGCGTCCATGGAAGCAGCCTTACGACGTGTTGGTTTTGGGCGCCAGCACCGCCGACAGGAAGGCGCGGGTACGCTCTTCCGTGGGGCTGCCGAAAATCTGTGCAGGCGCGCCGCTTTCGATCACCCGTCCTTCGGACATGAAGACGATCTTGTCGGCAACCTCTCGGGCAAAGTTCAGCTCATGCGTAACGACGACCATGGTCATGCCGGTTGCGGCGACATCGCGCATGACCGAGAGTACCTCACCCACCAGTTCTGCGTCGAGCGCCGAGGTCGGCTCATCGAACAGCATGATCTGCGGCTTCATCGCCAGCGCCCGCGCAATGGCCACGCGCTGCTGCTGACCGCCCGACAGCGCGGCGGGATAGGAGTGTTTCTTTGCGCCCAACCCGACGCGATCCAGAAGCGCTTCCGCCTCGTCCAGGGCCTTGCGTCGCTCCTGGCGCAGCACGTGGATCGGCCCCTCGGTCACGTTCTCCAGCGCACTTTTGTGCGGAAAGAGATTGAAGCGCTGAAACACCATACCCGTGACGCGGCGCTGACGCGCGATCTCATGAGCGGGTAGGCGATGGACCACATCGTTGACGACACGAAACCCCGCCAGTTCTCCATTCACCCAAAGCGCGCCGGAATCGATGGTTTCAAGCTGGTTGATGCAGCGCAGGAAGGTGGTCTTGCCAGAACCGGATGGCCCGATGATGCAGACGACCTCACCGGGATGGACATCGATATCCACATCGATCAGGGCCTGGTAGGCGCCGAAATTCTTGCCGACCTTGCGCGCATGGACGATGGGAGCCGTCATCCGTGCTTGCCTCCATAGACAAAACCGCGACCCAGGCGCTTTTCCAGCCAGTATTGTGCGACAGAGAAGACCGAAACCACCACAAGATACCATGCCGTCGCAACGAACAGCATCTCCATGATCTTGGCATTCACATAATAGATGTCCTGCACCGTTCCGGTCAGTTCGAGAAAGCCAATCACACTGGCCAGCGCGCTCATCTTGAGCAGGCCGATGAACTCATTGCCAAGGGGCGGCACCACCACGCGCAGCGCCTGCGGCCCGACGATGCGGCGGAACGTCATGCCATAGCTCATGCCGATCGACTTTGCCGCCTCGTGCTGACCGACATCGACCGACAGCAGGCCCGAGCGGATGACCTCAGACGTATAGGCGCCCTCATGCAGGCTAAAGGCGATGATCGCGGCGACCACCGGTGTCATGACCATCACCGTATTGACGTGCCACACCCCGAGAATGCCGATGACTGGAAAGATCAGTGCCAGATTGTACCAGATCAACAATTGCAACAGGATCGGCGCGCCACGGAAAAGCCAAGTATAAAAGGCGGCGCAGGACAGGATAACCGGGTTGCGCGACGATCGGCCAAGCGCAACTATCGTTCCGATCACAACGCCGATCGCCATCGACACCACAGAGATCCCGATGGTCATTACCACACCCCAGAGAATGCGGGGGTGAAAGAGATAGGCGCCGACCGTGGACCAGTCGATATTGCCGGTGGCAAAGGCCCAGGCGATGTACAGGAAGCCGGATGCCAGCACCGCCGCGCTGAACCACCGGCCGAAATGCCGTGGCCTGGCATGTTTCAGTTCTGCGATGTCAATCGCGGCGGTGCTGTCTAGTGCCATCCGGCGTCCCCTGCCACGTCCGCGCGCTACGGCGCCTCGCCTTGGTTGATCGTCGGGGCAGCAAGTGCGCTGGCCTCAAGCCCCCACTTGCCGATCAGTTCGGCATAGACGCCCTTTTCGAACACCTTCTGAAGCGCCGCAAACACCGCATCGCGGGTTTCGCTGTCATCGGCGCGGAAGCCGATGCCGACCATGACATTCGTGAAGGGACCGCCGATCGTGCGGAACGGACCTTCTTCGCTGGCCAGAACCGTCGGAATTGCCTCGGTCCCCTGAAGCGAGGCATCGGCGCGCCCGGTCTTCAGATAGAGGAACTCGGTTGCCATGTCGGTATCGGTGATCACCGCAATCGGATCCAGCCCGGCGGGAATGCAGTTCTCGTCGCTCCACTTCGTCACGGTCTCGGGATAGGAGGTGCCACGGTTGGCGCTGACGACGCGGCCGCAGATATCCAGTGGTTTCTGAATGTCGGTATTTGCGTCCAGCGTATAGAAGACGGCACCGGCCGACAGATAATCGATGAAATCGATACTGTTCTCTCGCCGGACCGGCGTATCGTACATGCCGCTGATGACCAGATCGATGCGTTTTGACTGCAGGTTCGGGATCAGCCCTTCAAAACGTGAATGGACGAATTTCGCGTCCGTGCCCAACTCTGCCGCAACGGCGGTGATCAGATCGACATCGAAGCCGACCAGTTCTCCTGTGACGGGATCGATGAACTCCATCGGCGGGTGATCGCGCTCGATCCCGACACTCAGTCCCCCCGCCTCGACGATCCTTGCGGGAAGGTCCTGGGCGAGGGCGGGCAAGGCGACAAGCAGCGCAACAGCAGCGGTTGCCGTGGCGGTTATGTGGCGAAACATGACAACTCCTGTTGGTTCTTGGTCTCGTGGCGTCCCGGTCGCGCAGGCAGGGTCAGCGGACCGGCCGCGCGATCTGCGGAACCGGCTCGTTCCAGAAAGGCAGTCTTTCGCTCCGCGGCACCCATTCGCCCCGCGAGATGAGACCTTCGATATGCGCGGCGATCTCGGCCATGGTTGCGAACCAGACACCGCCGCGGTCCTGCATATATTCGATCAGTTCAACAGTCGCGGCGGCCCGCGCCGGGCGGCCCGAAACGAAAGGGTGCCAGACCGAAGACCAGATACCGCCGCCCTCCCAGGCTGCATCGAATTCGGAACGGAACACCTTCATGGCGACATCTGGCGGCTGGATCGGCAGCATGTGGTTGAAATCCCGCATGTTGACATATTGCGGCCAGTCATCCAGCGCGTGATCCGAAGGCAGTTCAATCATGCGCCCGGCGGAACTTTCGATCATGTAGGGCACGTCGTCGCCGGCAAGCGAGGCATCGTAGCGAAAGCCTTCTGCGATCAGCAGATCGAGCGTCTGCGGCGAGAATGCGCCCGACGGACAACGATAGCCGACAGGCCGCCGCCCGGTCAGCGCCTCAATCGCGTCGATGCCCCGCCGCAACACATCCATCTCGCCCTCAACGGTCAGGGCATTCACACGCTCATGCAGCCAGCCGTGGTGGCCGATTTCATGGCCTTCATCGGCCAGTTCCCGAACGACATCGGGATAGGTCTCGACGCACCAGCCCGGAACATAGACGGTCTGGCGAATGCCGAAATGCTTCCAGATCCGCATGATGCGCGGCATGGCGATGCGCGGCCCATAGCGCAGGACGGACGACAGGGTGATCCTGCGCATGGAATCTTCGGGGTAATACAGATGCAACAGGCTTTCGGCATCCATGTCGTAAGCGAAGCATACCGCGCAGCGCGCGCCGTTCGGCCATGCCGGAGGATTTTCGATAAGCTGAAGCACCTGATCATCTCGATATGGTTAGAGCGGACTTTAACGTCTGACATCGCTTGAAGGTTCGCCGCCTCAGTGCAATAGTTGCCATGATATGTTTTGGTGTCAACTCTAAATTTAGACTCAAACTCGGAACGTCATCGAAATCTGACCGTCCAGTCTGGCGGGCGCATGCAGGAGGACCATATGGCCGGCGGATTGAGAAAGAGGCAGAAGGTGCGGCGCTCCGAGCAGGTGCTGGATGCGGCGGATACGCTGTTCCGCGATCACGGTTATGACGAGACCAAGATCGAGGACATCGCCGAACTTGCGTCGGTCGCCTCGGCGACTGTCTACAACTATTTCAAGAACAAGCCGAATCTTCTGATGGAAATCGCGCTGCGACATATCAGCGCCTCGGTCCCAGAACGCCAGCGGTTTCTCGACAGATTGCCGCTCGATCCGGTCGATGGGATCATTGAGTTTGAAAAGCTACTGGCAAATCAGGCGGTTAGACATCTCACCCGTGAATCATGGCGGGTGGTCATGGCGGCGCGGTTCACCGAAGGTAACGGCGTTGCGCATCGCACGGGGCGACGGTTGAATCTGGTGATCCGCCGGCAGTACATGTCGATGCTGCGCACCTATCAGTTGCGCGGAAGCATCCGGTCCGAGGTGGATCTGTCGATCCTGTGTGACGTGTTGATCGGAATCGGAGACGCTGCCCTCGCGCGGCTGGTTACATCGCCAAACATGACCCTGGAAACCATGCGTGACGCCGCGTTGCCGCATTTGCGTATGGTTCTTCTTGGAGTCGTTTCCAGTTGTGAACATTAATTATAGTCGACTCTATATTTTTCTTGATCCGCCCTGTGCGGCGGGTTAGCTTCTGGTCCGGCAAACCATGAGGGGTCAGCACCCGTCCAGCGGGCCGGAGATAAACCAAGATGAACCGTGACAAATTCTCACCGGCGCAGCGCATGGCGCTGGATTGGCTTGAGCAGGAAAATGCGGCCTTCTCGCGGGACCACCAGACAATCTGGTCGTTTCACGAGCCGGCGTGGCGCGAATATCGTTCCGCTGCCTGGTATGCCGCAAGACTGGAAGCCGAAGGTTTCGAGGTCGAGCGCGGCTCAGCCGGGATGCCGACCGCATTCATGGCGCGGTGGAGCAACGGCCCCGGCCCGGCCATCGCGGGTTATGCCGAATATGACGCGGTTCCGGGCCAGTCTCAGGTTGCTGCACCATACCGCGCACCACGCCCCGGAACCAGTAAACATGCGGCGGGCCATACTGATCCGCATTCGGCGCTGGGAATGGGGTCGTTTGCAGGGTTTCTGGCAGCCAAACGCGCGATGGAAGCACATGGCATCGGCGGAACGCTGGTCTATTTCGGCGAGCCTGCGGAGAAGATGTGCGGCGCCAAGCCCGTTCACGCCGCGCATGGCTATTATGACGGGCTGGATGCAGCGATCAGCTTTCACCCGCATTCCTTCAATGCACTGACGAATGGTGTATTCTGGGACACGACCAGCGCCCCCTACTGGAGCCGGATTTACACCTTTGAATGCGATACGCCGGAGACATGGCAGGATTCGGTGCATGGCGGGACGGTTGCCCATGCCCATGCCAGCGCGCGTGCGCCGGGGGCGATCGACGCGGTGTGCCTGATGTACACCAATTCCAAGATGATGAAGGAATCCATGCTGCCGCATACCGGCACCTGGACCCTCAATGAGTTCATTCCCGTCGCGGGTCAGGCGGCGGCTGACAATCTCGCCCCCGGCTACTCCCAGATCCAGTATTCGATGCGGGCGCCCAACCTCGAGATGTGCGCGGCCGCGTTCGAGGTGCTGGACCGGAATGCCGCACATGTCGCAGCGATGACGCATTGTACCATGCGGGCGGAGTGGATCACCAAGACACGTCCCGGCCTGCCCAATCACGCCATGGCCGAGGCGACTTTCCGCAACTTCGAAAAGCTTGGCGCGCCGCAATGGTCCGAAGCGGCCCGGGAATTCGCGCGCGAGGGGCAGCGGGCGCAGGGGTTCGATGCCATGCAGAATCCGTTTCTCGACGCAATGGAGCGTCTGACCCCGCCTGCCGAAGCCGAGGCTGCCTTCCGGGCGCAACTGCCGCCCTGGCAGTTGAACTATGCGGCCGATGATTATGTGGACTACACTTGGCATGCGCCGACCGTACGGCTTTATGTTGCACGGCCGACCTTGAAGCCAGACCCTTCGGGAAAGCGCTATGGCGAATGGTTGCGCCACGCCATGAATGGTGATCCCGCCTGCATCGATCCGATGTGGTCCAAGGCAGCCGAGGTGATCTCGGCAACCATCATCGATCTGATGACTGTTCCCGAGATTCTGGAGCGCGCGCAGACCGAATTTCGCGAACGCACCGGCGGCGGGATCGGCGGCAGCAAATGGATCGCCCCGCTGCTGCCCGCCGATTTCCGGGCCCCTGTCGGCTATCACTGGCCGGAATGGGTGGAGACTCCGCGCGGCCCGGAATGGTCCATCCGCTGATCCCGAAACAGGAGAGTTCCATGTCCCTTCCCGAACACGATGACGTCGTGGCCTATGTCGCAGCCAATCGGTTTCCATTTCCCGGCCAGACCACATGGCCCGCGGATTACACAACCCTGACCAATGCTCCCACCCGCCGCCGCAGTGTTCCGACACCGACCGGCGAGTACTTCCCCGACATTGTCGTCATCGACAGCACCGGCAAGACGCGGGAGATCGGCGATGTGGAAGTGGCGCTCGATCCAACCAAGATCCCGCTTTGGAAAGCTGCGTCCGCGGCCGGAGATCCCCTCCCGGATTATGACACGCGGATCTTTTTCCTCTATGTACCGCAGGGGCTTGAAGACGATGCGCAGAAATTGCTCGATGAAAACCGCATTCCCTACGCGGGGGTCCGTGGTTATGTCGGCGCAGCCGGCGGCGCGATCCGCATTCTACCTTTCGTGACGAAGGGCAATCCGTACGACCATCAGTGATCCGTCCCCACGGCAGACGATTCGCGCGGACAGGCAGACCATGACCTCACCCGACTGGCTTTCCCTCATCAGCCCCGAAGCGCGGCAAGCGCCCTCCAGTGGCATTGCCGAGGTCATGAAGCATGGTTTTGGCCAAAGCGGAATCATTCCGCTTTGGGTCGGCGAAGGCGATCAAGTCACGCCCCGGCTGATTTCCGATGCCGCCGTTGCGTCGCTGGCCGCGGGTGAGACCTTCTACATGCCGCAGCCCGGCATCGCGGCTCTGCGCGCAGCGTTGGCGCGCTACAGCGACCGCCTGTTTTGCGGCCTTTTCGGGGCAGCCTTCGACCCCGGGCGCTTTTTCGTGACCGGGTCGGGGATGCAGGCGATCCAGATCGCCATCCGCATGGTCGCGGCGCCTGGTCAGGAGATTCTCGTGCCGACCCCGGCCTGGCCGAATTTCGCCGCGGCTGTCGGCGTTGCCGGCGCGCGCGCCATGCCGGTTGCGCAGCATTTTTCGCCCAATGGCTGGCGGCTGGATATGGACGATCTGGAGGCTGCGATTACTCCGGCAACGCGTGCGCTGTTTCTGAATACCCCGTCGAATCCGAGCGGCTGGACGGCATCTCTGACGGATCTGGCCGGTTTTCTGGATTTCGCCCGGCGTCATGGACTGTGGATCATCGCGGACGAGGTATATGGTCGTTTCACCGATTCCGGCGGTACCAGTCCGTCGCTGCATACGCTGATCACCCCAGATGACCGCGTCATCTTCGTCAACACCTTTTCCAAGAACTGGGCGATGACGGGCTGGCGCGCGGGCTGGATCGAGGCGCCGCCTGCCCTGGCCCGGCCCATCGAGAATTTGATTCAGTATTCTACCTCTGGTGTGCCCGTCTTCGTGCAGCGCGCGGCCATTGCGGCACTTGACGATGGCGAGGCCGCACTGGCGGCGATGCTGCAGCGGGTGCGTGCCGGGCGTGATATCGTCACGGCGCGCCTCGCACAGGTCACGGGGGTCGAGTTTGCGCCGCCTGGCGCCTTCTACCTGTTCTTCCGCATCGCGGGCGTGACCAGTTCGGTCAAAACCGCCGCCCGGATCCTGCACGATACCGGGGTCGGACTGGCGCCGGGTTCTGCATTCGGAGAAAACGCCGAAGGGTTCTTTCGCCTCTGCTTTGCCCGCAATCCCGATGACCTTCGCCACGCTGCAAACCTTCTCGCAGACTGGGTTTCCGGTGGGGTTGGAACTGCGGCACAGGATGGCATGGCGCTACCACGCCGCTGACGGGTGCGGCGCAGGCTTTCGTCCTGATCGTCGGGCGGCGGGCCGGCCACGCTGTCCGGCCAGCGTTATCCCTTTGCACCGCTCCCGCGGCGTTCGGCCAGGAACATCGGCCCGCCCTTCATGCGGGGAAAGCCGTAGCCGTGAACTTCCACAAGGTCGATGTCGGAAGGCTGCACGGCAATACCTTCCGCAAGGATCGCTCGGCCCTCCTCGGCCATCGCGGTCACGAGACGGTCGGCGATCTCGGCGGGAGAGAGCGACAGGTTGCCGGTTACAAGCGGTGCGATGAGCCGGGCCGCCTCGGCCGAGGGGCGCGGCCTGCGATCCTCCGGCACATAGTCATACCAACCGCCCCCGGTCTTCTGGCCCTTGCGGCCGGCCTGAACCAGAAGATCCCCCGGCTGCACCGGAACGGATTCGCCCCGGGCGCGGGCCGCTTCGCGCTGCAGCCAGGAAATATCGAGGCCGGCCATGTCCTGCATCTCGAACGGGCCCATCGCAAAGCCGAAGGCGCGGATGGCCGCGTCAATCTCGGGCGCGGGAACGCCCTGAAGCAGCATGTCTTCGGCGGCGGCGCGATAATGGCGCAAGATGCGGTTGCCGATGAACCCGTCGCAGATGCCGGCGCGCACCGGAATCTTGCCAAGCCGCCGGGCAAGATCGAAAGCGGTCGCCAGGGTTTCGCGGCTGGTGTCGGGGGTCGGGACGATCTCCAGCAACTTCATCACATGGGCCGGGCTGAAGAAATGCAGGCCGAGAAAGCGATCGGGATGCGGCAGGCCCTCGGCGATGCGCCGCGGGTCGAGATAGGAGGTATTTGTGGCAAGGATCGCATCGGCGCGGCAGATGCGGCCAAGCTCGGCAAAGACCGGGCGCTTGATTTCAAGGGTTTCGAACACCGCTTCGATCACCAGATCGCAGGGTGCCATTTCCGCAAGGCCCACCGTGCCCGACAGGCGGGAAAGCCGCTCGCCGGCCTGCGCCTCGGTGATGAGGCCGCGCTTGACCCCGGCCTCGACCAGTCCCCTGACCGTGGCAAGGCCGCGTTGCAGCGTCGCCTCGTCTCGCTCCGAAAGGGTGACGGACAATCCCGCGGCAAGAAGTGCCGCGCCGATGCCGGTGCCCATGGTGCCGCCGCCGATCACGCCGGCACGGGTCAGCGCGCGGGGGGTGACATCGCGCAGATCGCCGGGCCGCGGGGCGGCGCGTTCGGCAAAGAACAGGTGCCGCAGCGCTGCGGCCTCGTCCGAGGCGCGCAGGCGCAGGAATACCCGGCGTTCGTTGGCAAGCCCCGCCTCCACGCCGTTTTCCACCCCGAACCGCAGGGCCGCCAGCGCCGCCAGCGGCGCGGGGTTGCCTTTCGACGCCTTCACAATCCGGGCTTCGGCCATGCTCCAGACCTCGGGCGAGGCCGAAACCGCGCGGGCTTCGGCGATAGCCGGCAGCGGCTGGCCGATACGGCCGGCGGCAAAGGCCAGCGCCGCCGCGATCAGGTCGCCTTCGGCGGTTTCGTCGAGAAGCCCCGGCGCGGCGGCCTGCCCCGCGATCACGATCCGGTTTTCCGCGACCACCGGAATGGCCGCCTCGACGCCGATCAGCCGGGGCAGGCGCTGGGTGCCGCCACCGCCGGGAATGATGCCGAGGTTCACCTCGGGCAGACCCAGCCGCGTGCCGGGGACCGCGATCCGGTAGTGACAGCCAAGCGCCAGTTCCAGCCCGCCGCCCAGAGCGGTGCCGTGCAGCGCCGCGATCCAGGGTTTGGAACTCGCCTCGATCTGCCGGATCAGATCGGGCAGATGCGGCTCTTCCGGCGGGCGGTCGAACTCGGTGATATCGGCGCCGCCGACGAACATCCGGCCGGCACCCGTCAGGACGATGGCGCGAACCGAAGGATCGGCCTCCAGCCGGGCGACGGCATCAGCCAGCGCCTGACGCACCGCCCTGCCCAGGGCGTTGACAGGCGGGTTGTCGATGGTGACGACGGCAACGCCGTTGTGGTTCTCGATTTGCAGATCCATGGTCACGTCCGTTCTGGCGATGGTGCGATTGACGTCGGGCCGGTGCCGGGCGCCGCGGGCATCCAATCACCGAAACCCGCCGAAGGCCACAGCCCGAAGCAGATCGCTTCCGATTCCCGGCGCCGCATCCCACGGTTTCGCGCGCGGGCCGGCATCTGGGCGGGCGCCTTCTCAGAGCAGCCGCACCTGGGTGCCGATTTCCACAAGGTCGAACAGGCGCTCGATATTCTCGTTGTAGATCCCGACGCAGCCGTTCGATGCCGGCCGCCCGATCTTCTCGACCAGGTCGATGCCGTGGATGCGGTAATATTGCCAGCTCAGGTTCAGCGCCCGCGTGCCGAGCGGATTGTCCGGCCCGGGCCCGATGGATTTGGGCAGGTCCGGATCGCGCGCGCGCATGTCCGGCGTCGGAATCCAGGTCGGGCTGTGTCGCTTGAGCACCACTTCGGTATAGCCGCGCCGGGTCAGTTCCTCGCTCATCGGAACCGAGGAGGGATAGACGAGATAGGTGCTTTCATCCTCGGACCAGTAATGCAGCACGCGGGATTCCAGATCGCAGAGGATCGCACCCTTGCGCAGGGACTGGAAATGGTCCTGCCAACGCTGACTGCGAAAGCTGGCAGTATTGTGCCGGTTTGCCGCCGACGGCGCGATCGTGGTCACATCCTGCGCGCGCAGGAGGGTCGGCGCCGCCAATGTCGCCGCACCGGCGCTGGCAAGGCCGAACAGGCCGCGTCGTGTCAGGGAATGGGTCATGGTCGTTCCTTTCTCAGTTTGCGACCGTCAGGGTCCACCAGAGCTTGTTGCCCGGCTCCCGATAGACGCCGAGGCCGATGCGGCGGGCGGCGGGGTCGAGCAGCACCGCCCGCTGTGCGGGCGTGCCCATCCAGGTCGCGATCGTCTGCACTTCGTTCTCGTAGGTCTCGGACACCAGTTCGCCCAGGACATGGCCCTCGAATCCGGCGCGGCGGGCGCGGTCGGGCGGCGAACTGCCATCGGCGCCGAAATTCCAGGCCCGATCCTGCTCCGCCATCGCGCGCGACTGGCCATCGGCGGCAGCCACCAGTGCCGCGTCAAGCGCGACCGGTGCCAGACCCGCGGCCGCGCGGGTGGTGTTGAGGGTGTCCTCTGCCCGTTTGCGCACGCCGGCCACGTTTTCCGGCGTTACCGCATAGATGCCCTGCGCCGAAGCCCCTGCCTTGTCCAGCCGCGGCGGCGCAGAGGGGTTCAGTTGCGCGCAGGCGGCCACGGCAAGTACCGCCACAAGGCCGAAAGCCGCGCGCATAGGCCGCATCGCCGGGTGGGCTGGCGGCGGCTGAAAGACCAGTCGCCCGGCAGAAGCCGGGGGAAGATATGTCGAGAGATGGTCTGTCATCGCACCGTTTTCGTTGTTCCAAATACCCCTCTAGCCCTTCCGGCCGCGGGAGGTTCAAGTCAGAACTCCGTGACACACGCGGTTGTCAGATCGCTGTGAGCGGGGATCGGACCGCGTCTGCGGACAGTGCTCCGCTTGTTTTCCCGTGTCCTTGCCAGATGGTGGCGACTGTGTTCGGGGCATTCGGCAGGCTGCGACGGCATCCTGTTGGCCCGACCTTATGACAACAGCGGAAAAACCATCAAAAGGTCTGTCCCCTGCCGGACGCATCCCGGACCACCGGGATGCGCCAAAAATCCGGGGCGCCGGCGAATTTTTACCTTTGATAGGCCGGCCTGAAGATAGGTTAATTCTCATGCCCTGTCGGATTGATGAAGCGGAAGCGACACGGCGCCCCGCGCATGTCACCCCCGCGCATTCTCCGGCTCTGCCAGGGCATGTTCATCGGTGCAAAGCGCGTGGTTGCCCAGAATCTCGATGACACGACAGTCGGAGATGGTGCCGTGTCCGCATTGAACCACCATCCGCTCAAGCTCGTCCTGCAAGGCCTGCAACCGCGCAATCCGGCGTCTTACATCCTGTAGCTGGCGACGGGCGATGTTGTCGGCCGCCGCGCAGGGCAGATCGGGCCGGTCCGACAGGCTGAGGAGTTCGCGAATGGCATCCAGCGTGAAGCCCAGGTCGCGGGCATGCCGGATGAAAGCAAGCCTTTCGCGCGTCTGCGCCCCATAGAGCCGCTGGTTGCCGGAACTGCGTTCGGCCGCGGGAAGAAGGCCGATCTGCTCATAATACCGGATTGTCGGGACCTTCACGCCTACCGCGTCGCTCAACTTTCCGATGCTTTGCATGAATTGCCCCTTGAAGCTCTAGTTGCTAGAGGGATTAACACTCCGAATCGATGGGAACAAGCGGCTGGACGGATCCGGGCGGGAGATTTGGGATGAGCAACACCACAAGACACGAATGGGCCGTCAGCGGCATGGATTGTGCGGCCTGCACGGTGAAAGTGACCCGGGCGGTGGAACAACTGCCGGGCGTCAGCGAGGTGAAGGTTGCCCTGATGAGCGAGCGGTTGTCGCTGACCCTGGTGCCGCAGACCACCGATCCCGGCCAGATCGAGGCCATCGTCAGGAGGCTGGGCTTCGGCATCGCGCCGCGAACGGCGGGCGGCCCGGCGGCCGATGTGCCGGACCACGCGGATCATGATCACGCCGGCCATGCCGCCACGCATCGCAATGCGACGGGGCACGATGCCGGCCATGCCGGCCCGGCGCATGTGCATGACGACCCGGCAGACCGTGGCAAGCCCTGGTACCGGACCGCGAAAGGCCGACTGGTGGTCTTCACCGGCCTGCTTCTGGCACTGGCCTGGATTTTCAGCGGGCTGGTGTCCGAACGATGGGGCTATTGGGCCTTTACGCTGGCCTGCGTGATGGGTCTTGCGCCAGTGGCGAAACGGGCATGGGACGCGCTTCGCCTCGGTCAGCCTTTCACCATCGAAAGCCTGATGACCGTTGCGGCAGTCGGTGCACTGATCATCGGTGCGGCGGAAGAGGCCGCGCTGGTCGTCTTCCTTTTCGCCGTGGGCGAGGTGCTGGAGGGTGTCGCCGCCGGCAAGGCGCGCGACGGCATCCGGGCGCTGGCAAGGCTGATACCCGAGACCGCGCTGCTGGAGGAGGGCGGCAAGACCCGCGAGGTTCCGGCCGAAAGCCTGAAGATCGGCCAACGGGTGCTGGTCCGACCCGGCGACCGCATCCCCGCCGATGGCGAGATCGTCGAGGGGACCGGCGGCATCGACGAAAGCCCGGTGACGGGTGAGAGCGTGCCGGTGACGCGCGGCCCCGGCGCGGCCGTCTTTGCCGGGTCGATCAACACCGAGACCGCGCTGCGCATCGCCGTGACGCGGGTCGCGGCGGACAATACGATCAGCCGGATCGTCAGGCTGGTTGAGGAGGCCGAAGACGCGCGCGCGCCGACCGAACGCTTCATCGACCGCTTCTCGCGCTGGTACATGCCCGCCATCGTGGCGGCAGCGGCACTGGTGATCGTGGTGCCGCCGCTGGCGACGGGCGCCGACTGGAGCACCTGGATCTATCGCGGCCTTGCCCTCTTGCTGATCGGCTGCCCCTGCGCGCTGGTGATCTCGGTCCCGGCCTCGATTGCCTCGGCCCTGTCGTCGGGGGCTCGACGGGGGCTCCTGATGAAGGGCGGCGCGGTGATCGAGGCGGCCGCCCGCGTCGACCGGATCACCTTCGACAAGACCGGGACGCTGACCCATGGCAAACCGGAGGTCACGGACATCGTGACGGCGCCGGGCGTTGCGGAAGAAGAGCTTCTGGCGGTGGCGGCCGGGGTGGAAACCGGATCCAGCCATCCGCTTGCGCAGGCCATCCTGCGCCGGACCGCGCAGGCCGGGGTCGAGGCCCTGTCCGCCTCCGGGGGCCGCGCTCTGGCCGGCCGCGGCGTCATGGCGGAGGTGGGCGGCGCCACGACCTGGGTATCATCGCCCCGTCATGCGTTGGAGGCGGGCGGGATCGACGAGAATGACATGTCCCGTACGACGGCGCTGGAGGCGCAGGGCAAGACCGTGGTTGCCGTGTTCCGCGCCGGTCAGCCCCTTGGCCTGATCGCGCTGCGCGACGAGCCGCGCGAAGATGCCGCCGGTGCAATCGGCCAACTCCGGGCCATGGGCATTTCGTCCGTCATGCTGACCGGCGACAATCCGCGCACTGCGGCGGCCATCGCGGGGAAACTCGGCCTGGAATACCGCGCCGAGATGATGCCCGAAGACAAGATGGCGGCAATCCGCGACCTGGGCACGCAGGGCGATGTCATGATGGTCGGCGATGGCATCAACGATGCGCCGGCGCTGAAACAGGCGGCTGTCGGTGTGGCCATGGGTTCGGGCACCGATGTGGCGCTGGAGACCGCCGACGCCGCCATCCTGCGCGACCGGATGGCCGATGTGCCCGCGCTGATCCGGCTGGCGCGGGCGACCATGCGCAACATCCGCCAGAACGTGACGCTGGCGCTGGGACTGAAGGCGGTATTCCTGGTGACGTCCGTTCTGGGCATTACCGGGCTTTGGATCGCCATCATGGCCGATACCGGGGCAACCGTTCTGGTCACGCTGAACGCGCTGCGCCTGCTGCGCTACGATCCCGCCAAGGCGGCCTGACCGAGCGCACGCGCAGTTGTGACCGTGACAGACAACCGGCTCCATCGATGCCGGCCCCCGTAAGGTATCGCCGGCCAGCAACGGCGATCTTCCACGCCGCCTTGTCGCCATCGCCCCGCCGTGCACGGCCCATGCGATCCTTGCCTGGGCCGTGTGTGTGCCGCGCATGGCGGATCATCCGACCCTGACCGATGCGGTTTCCGCTGCCGTGGCCATGATCCGGCAATCTCCGTGGATCGCCGGCATGACCCTGGCGCGGCGGTCGGCGTGGGTTCGGACGACTGGAAAAGGCGACGTCGGCCGCGCCAGCATGCCGGTCATGTCGGTCTCCGGGCGCAAAGCGTGGTGCAGCCCTGCGGCCCCAGATGCCAGAACACCGTCTCTCCCCGCCCGTCCCATGCCAGATGCAGCCGGTCGGGCGCCCAGTCGGCCAGCGTGACCTCGTGAAAGTCGAGCATGCGCCCGGCTTCGGCGGCAATGGTCTTGTAGAACGCCTCCTTGGCGGAAAAGACCACGGTGAGAAAGCGGCCGAAGGCCATGCCGGCGGGTTGTGCCGCGCCATCGCCAGGGGCGAGGATCTCGCGGGCCAGCCCCGGCGCCTCGGTCTCGGGGATCGGGCGTTCGCAATCGACGCCCAACTGCCGGAAAGCCCGCGAGGCGACGGCCACCGCGCGGCGGTCGTCATGGCTGATCGACCCGGCGATTCCCGGGGGCCAGACCGGGGCGCGGCCTTGTCGGCCGAGCGTCTCCGGCGCGGTCAGCCGCCGCAACACATGTGCCGCGGCCAGCCGCCCGCCAAGATATTCGCGCCGCCGCTTGGGCACGGCCGCGGCCAGATCGTCAGGCAGCGCGATGTGAAAGGTTTCCCCGGTGCCCGCCGCGCGGGCGGACAGCCCGGCGGGATCGGGCGGCAGCGTCCCCAGTGCCAGTTCCGCCCAGACAAGGCCGGGCAATGCGAAAGGGCCGGAGGTGGAGATGTCGATGTTCATCATGATGCAAGCTGATACGGGAAGGCCGGGGTCGCAGGCAACAGGCGCGGCCGGGCTGTTTCGACCTCCTCCGGTGTCAGGCCAAGATGGGACAGGACGTCCGCCCTGCTGCAAATGCCGTCGCAGGCCAGAACTACCGCCCCCGCGCCTGCGGATCTGTCGGATCAGTGGCGCCGGTCGGCCACGTAGCGGTCATCCGCCCCAGAACATGGATCTGTATATCGCCGCGGGCCGGGTGGAACCGACGGTTGAGAATATCGGCATTCACCTCGCCCCGGCTACTGCGTATGGGGCTATGGCCAAGGCAGAACCACAGCATCGCCGCGTGCTCCTGCATCCGCAGATCGGTCAGCGCCGAAACCCCGTATAGCTAGGATCAGGACCCATTAATTTATTGCAATGATGTCTTGCGGGTGATTCAAGGTAGCAGGAGGTGCTAGCTTGACTGATTTG
>JBDHSO010000062.1:0-18937 GCA_039808125.1 Rhodobacter sp.
CGTAGGGATCCTGCTGGTGGTTCACGAAATGCCCGCCGGGGCTGACCTTCAGCGAATGCGAGATCACCCGCGTCCGGCTGTGCGGGGCCGGCCGCAGCCGCAGGATCTGCGGACCCAGCCGCACCGGCTGGTCATAGAGATAATGCGTGAGATGGTAGATGCTGGCCTTGATCGACATGCGCCCCACCTAGGCTGGGTTCGGTTCGCAGCCATTCTTTCCGCACCGCGCCATGAAGGAAAGCGCCGAAGGCGGGCCGTGCCGGAAAACCTGACCGAAAAGCGCCCGAAAATGCGGGGGTGCCGCAGGAACGGGCGGCGGCTGGGTGCGGAACCGCCTGCCCGGCCATACGCTTTGCGCCGGGCGCCGGCGGCGTGTTCTTGCTGTGGGATAGGCCCGTCCTGCCGAAACCCGGACCAAACTCGCCGCCGTACGGCCCATCCCGCCTGCCCGGAGTTGCCCGGGGGGAGCCGTGGTGGATCTGAACGTAGATTTTTGGAACCGGCGGCGATGGGCATTTGCGCGGGACCGGGGGTCTGTGTCAGGGTTTTCGCGACGGCGATGCGTGATCGGCCGCCGCAACGCAGGCGCGGAACTCCCCGGCGCCCAAGGAGAGACAAGATGGCGGGACAGATGCACAGCTGCGCCCTGGCGATGGCGCGAAACGCGATGTCGATCGGTGTGATCGCGCTTGCCAGTCCGGTGCTGGCGGGACCCAGTGTGGAACGTGGCGAATATATCGTGCGGGGGCCGGGCGCTTGTGGAAGCTGCCATACGCCGATGGGGCCGCAGGGTCCGATCATGGCCGAGGAACTGGCCGGCCGCGTGGTCGAGGAGAACGAGGCGTTCCGTGCCGTCGCACCGAATCTGACCCCCGCAAGCCGCATCGCCGGCTGGTCCGATGCCGAACTTGCCAAAGCCATCCGCGAAGGGCTGCGCCCCGATGGCAGTCTGATCGGCCCGCCGATGCCGATCATGATGTATCGCGGCCTGTCGGACGACGATGTTGCCTCGATCGTGGCTTTTCTGCGCCGGTTGCCGGCTGTTGAAAGCGATCTGCCGGCCAGCGAATACCGCATTCCGCTGCCGCCGGCCTATGGCCCGCCGATCCAGACGGTCGCCGCGCCCCCCGAGGGGATGACGGTCGAATATGGCGCCTATCTGGCGGGGCCGGTGGCCCATTGCATGGAGTGCCACACCACCTTCGGGCCGCAGGGACCGATGCTCGACACGCATCTTGGGGCGGGCGGGATGGAGTTCCATGGTCCATGGGGCAGTTCGGTGGCCCCGAATCTGACCAGCGGCGCGGACGGGCTGGCGGGCTACAGCGACGACGAGGTGGCGGCCATGATCACGAAAGGCGTAAGGCCCGGCGGCGAACCGATGCTGCCGCCCATGCCCTATGCCAATTTTGCCGCCTTCACATCCGACGATCTGGCGGCGGTGATTCTTTATCTGCGCAGCCTGCCGGCCCTGCCCGACCCCAAGGGATAAGACATCCCGTCCTGCCCCGGGGGGCCGGCGGAAAGGTGTTCTCCGATCACACCCGGAACCGATCGTCGACCGGAACCTGCAACGCGGTGGCAAGCGCATTGGTCTGGCTGGCCATGGCGATGACGGCCAGCAATTCACCATGCATCTGCGGCGTCATGCCCCTGGCACGGGCCGCCGCGGTATGGGAATGGACGCAGTATTCGCAACCATTGGCGGTAGAAACCGCGATATAGATCAGTTCCTTCATCAGCGGGTCCAGTGCGCCCGGACCCATCACCTGTTGCAGCCGCTCCCATGTGGCGGCCAGCAGGGGCGGGTCATTGGCCAGCGCGCGCCAGAAATTGTTGACGTAATCCGTCTCGCGCTTTGTCCGGATGTCGTCGAAGACGGCGAGGGCCTGCGCCCCCGCCTCTGCATCGCCGCGCAGCGGGACCGTCGCCATCAGACCATCGCCATCACGCGGGCCGGGCCGCCGGTGCCGCCCTTGTGCTTCGGCGCGCCGATGAAGACCGTGGCGCCCTTTGCCGGCATCTGGTCGAGATTGGCCAGATTCTCGATCCCGAAACGCCCGCCCGGCAGCCATGAGAAATGCACGGCGAAATCGGCGGAATTGCCGGGGTCGAGCGACAGCGTATCCACCCCGACCGAGGCCACGTCCAGCCCGGCCAGCAGATCGGTCGCGGCCTTGGAAAAGCCGGGAAAAGCCAGCGCGCCATCGGGGGTGTTGCGAAAATCCGGGCTGCCAAGTCGCGCGGCCCAGCCCGAATTCATCGCGACGCATGCGCCTTTCGGGATCTCGCCATTGGCAGAGACCCAGGCCTCGATATCGGCGGGTTCGACCATGGCATTGGCATCGTCCCTGGCCTTGGCCGTCAGGTCGATCACGCAAAGCGGGCAGATCAGGTTCTCCGGCGGCAGGTCGGCGACCGAGGTGCCGTCCCTGGTGAAATGCAGCGGCGCGTCGATATGGGTGCCGGAATGTTCAAAGATTGTCAGCTTCCACAACTGATAGCCCGATTCGTCGAACTTCACCGCCGGCTCATAGATGATGCCGGGCAGGCCGTCGAAGGTGGGAAAGCTGCCGTCCCAGGCATGGGTCAGGTCGACGACCCTGCCCGTGGCCTGAGCCAGGGCGGGGCGGGCGGTCGTCAGTCCCGAGGCGATAAGGGCGGCCGTGGTGGTGGCGGCGCCGGCAAAGAGCGCGCGGCGCGAGAGCATCGACGATTTGACGCTTTCGATCAGGCAGGCATTGCACATCTGCTGTCATCCCTGTTGGCGGGCGCGGCGCCCGGCGTTTGTGGCGCGGCACGGACCGCACCGGCCAAGCGTTCCACTCACCCGGCGTTACGTCAAGAACGCCGTCGCTGCGGCGCATGCGGGCACCGATCGCCGGACGGCGGATCGGCCGGGAGCGCGCCGGATCGGTGCCAGCCATGAACCGGGCGCGGTTTGGCCCGCTCCGCGCGTTCGACTGTTCGGAGATCGCCGACCATCGAACCGCTCCTGTGCAACACCGCACAGTCCCGTAGCCCCGGTTTCGATTGAATGATAATCCACTGATATTATATCAGCGGCTTATGGAACATCGAATCGATACCCTTGCCATGCTGCTCAGCGACGCCAGCCGCGCCATCCGCCGCCAGTTCGAGGCGCAGACGGCCACATACGGTCTTTCCGCCACGCAATGGCGCCTTCTCGGGCTGACGCTGCGCAACGGGCCGATGACGCAGGCGATGCTGGCCGAACGGCTGGATGTCGAACCGATGAGCGTCTCACGCCTGATCGACCGGATGGAGCAATCCGGCTGGGTGGTGCGTGCACCCCATCCCGAGGATCGCCGCGCCCGCATCGTTCTGCTGACCGACCGCGCCCGCGAGGCCGCGCCCGAGGTGAAGCGCGTGCTTCAGGACATCTGTGCCGAGGCGTTGACCACCCTTTCCGAGGACGAGAGGCGGACCTTCGAGAAGGCTCTTCTCGCCGTGACCGAAACCCTGACCGGGGCCGTCGCACGCGACCTCCGTCCCGAAGCTGCGGCGTAACACCATGAAAGACATGTCAGAAACTGCTTCCATCGCGACCGAGCCCACGCCGGCCCCCGCGCCTGCGGCCAAGCCCGCGCGCAAGGGGGGCCGTGCCCGCCGGCTTGCGCTGATGCTTGTGGTTCCGCTGCTGCTGGCCGGCGGTGCGACCTGGGTCTGGTTCGCCGGCGCCGGCACGGAATCGACCGAGAATGCCAACCTCCGCCAGGCCCGTCTGTCGGTCGCCTCGTCGGTAAGCGGCCGCGTGGTCAAGGTGGCGGTCGAGGAACTCAAGCCGGTGCGCAAGGGCGACCTTCTGTTCCAGGTCGACCCCGAACCCTATCGCCTTGCCCTGTCCGAGGCCGAGGCCGCGGTGATGAGCGCGCGGCTGGCGGTCGAGCAGTTGAAGGCCGCCTGGGGGCAGGCCAGCGCGCAGGCCGGACTCGCGGCCGAGAACGCCCGCTACCTGCAGCACGAACTGGAGCGGAAGACCGCGCTGAACGACCGGGGCGTTGCCACGACGACCGATCTCGACGATGCCCGCCATGCGGCCGAACAGGCGCGGGATCAGGCGCAGGTCGCCGAAATGACGCTGGCGGCCGCCGCGGCCGCGCTGGGTGGCGACCCGGCGGCGGCCATCGACGACCATCCCCGCGTGAAGGCGGCCCTCGCCGCCGTGGAATCAGCCCGCTACGATCTGGCCGTCACCACGGTGACGGCGCCGTCCGACGGGCTGATCTATCAGTCGACCGCCCTGCGCGAAGGGGCGATGGTCGCCGCCGGCTCCCCGCTCTTCACGCTGGTCGAGACCGGAAACCTCTGGGTCGATGCGAATTTCAAGGAAACCCAGCTTGCCGGCATGAAGCCCGGCCAGAAGGCGGAGGTCGTCCTCGATATCGATCCGTCGCGCCACTATTCGGCCACGGTGGAGGCGATCGGCGCCGGCACGGGAGCCGAGTTCTCGCTTCTGCCGGCGCAGAATGCGACCGGGAACTGGGTCAAGGTCACGCAGCGGGTGCCGGTGCGCATCCGGCTGGACGACCCCGCAGAGATGGCGGCACTGGCGACCGGCCTTTCGGCCGAGGTGACGGTGCAGACCGGTGCGCCGTTCCTGTCGGCCATGGCCGCGGATTGAGGCGCAGGACATGTCTTCCGCCACAACCGAGGTGCCGCACCGCGGCCTGATCACGGTGGCCATCATGCTGGCCACGATCATGCAGGTGCTTGACACCACCATCGCCAACGTGGCCCTGCCGTCGATGGTCGGCGATCTCGGCGCCTCGCAGGATACGATCAACTGGGTCCTGACGAGCTATATCGTCTCGGCCGCGATCATGACGCCGATGACCGGCTGGCTGTCCGACCGCTTCGGCAAGCGCGAAGTGTTCCTGGTCTCGATCGTCGGCTTTGTGGCGGCTTCGGTCGCCTGCGGCATGGCCTGGAGCCTGCCGTCGATGGTGGCGTTCCGGCTGATGCAGGGCATCTTCGGCGCCGCCATCGCGCCGCTGTCGCAGACATTCCTCCTCGACATCAACCCGCGCGAACGGGCGGGTCAGGCCATGGCGATGTGGGGCGCCGGCATCATGGTCGGCCCGATCATCGGGCCGACGCTGGGCGGCTGGCTCACCGAAAGCTGGAACTGGCGCTGGGTGTTCTTCATCAACCTGCCGGTCGGCATCCTGGCCTTTCTCGGCTCCGCCGCCTTCCTGCCCCGTTCCGAACGGCGTGCCCGCCGCTTCGATCTCGCGGGCTTCGGGATGCTGGCGCTTGCCATCGGCACGCTGCAACTGATGCTCGACCGTGGCGGCGAGGTGGACTGGTTCGCCTCGGCAGAGATCTGGATCTATGCCGTTCTCGCGATGTCGGGGTTCTGGCTGTTCGCCGTCCATATCGGCACCGCCCGGCAGCCGTTCCTCGATCCGAAGATCCTCGCCGACCGCAATTTCGCCACCGCGCTGTTCTTCATCTTCGTGATCGGCATCCTGCTCCTGTCGTCGCTGGCGTTGCTGCCGCCGATGTTGTCGCGGATCTTCGGCTATCCGGTCGTCACCACCGGCCTCGTGATGGCGCCGCGCGGGGTCGGCACGATGATCTCGATGCTGCTCGTCGGTCGTCTCGTGCGGTTCGTCGACCCGCGCAAGCTGGTGGTCGCGGGCCTGCTTCTCACCGCGCTTTCGTTGTGGGAGATGACGGGCTTCTCGCCGCAGATGGATTCGATGCCGATCATCCGCTCGGGGATCACCCAGGGCCTCGGCCTCGGCCTCGTTTTCGTGCCGCTGTCGACGGTTGCCTTCGCCACGCTCCCGCCGCAGTTCCGCGCCGATGCAACCAGCCTGTTCAGCCTCGTGCGCAATATCGGCTCGTCGATCGGGATCTCGGTCGTCTCCTATCTGCTGACGCGCAATATCCAGATCAATCACTCAGAGCTTGCGGTCGCGATCAATCCGTTCAACCCGGTCCTGCGCCAGCTCAGCCCGGCGGCGGTGAACGGGGATCCATCGGCGCTGGCCAGCCTCGACGGCCTCGTCAACCTGCAGGCGTCGATGATCTCGTATATCGACGACTTCTGGCTGATGATGTGGATCACCCTGGCGGCGATTCCGCTGGCCTTCCTGCTGAAACGCCCCACGCCGGCGCCCGCGCACTGAAAAGGGGGCGCGGCCGCCCAGGACCCGCGCCCCTTCTCATCTGTCCAAAAATATCCTCGGGGGGCGGCCCATTGGTTCGCCGAACCAATGGGCGGGGGGCAGACAGCCCCCCGTCGTCTGTTCGGCGGGTGTGACCGGCCCCGGAGCCGGAGCTCAGAAGAAGCCCAGCTTGTTCGGGCTGTAGCTGACCAGCAGGTTCTTGGTCTCCTGATAATGGTCCAGCATCATCTTGTGAGTCTCGCGGCCGATGCCCGACTGCTTGTAGCCGCCGAAGGCCGCGCCGGCGGGATAGGCGTGGTAGCAATTGGTCCAGACCCGTCCGGCCTCGATGCCACGGCCCGCGCGATAGGCGGTGTTGGTGTCGCGGCTCCAGACCCCGGCGCCCAGACCAAAGACCGTGTCGTTGGCGATTTCCAGCGCCTCCTCCAGCGTCTTGAACGTCGTGACCGACACCACCGGGCCGAAGATCTCTTCCTGGAAGACCCGCATCTTGTTGTTGCCCTCGAACACCGTGGGCTGGATGTAGAAGCCTTTCGACAGATCGCCGCCGAAGTGGTTCACCGCCCCGCCGGTCAGCACCTTGGCGCCTTCCTTGCGGCCGATGTCGAGGTAGGCGCTGATCTTGTCATATTGCTCCTGGCTCGCCTGCGCGCCGATCATGGTCGCGGTCGCGCGCGGATCGCCCGCCACGATGGCCTCGACCCGCTTGATCGCCCGTTCCATGAAGCGGTCGTAGATCGATTCCTGCACCAGCGCGCGCGAGGGGCAGGTGCAGACCTCGCCCTGGTTCAGCGCGAACATGGCGAACCCTTCCAGCGCCTTGTCGAGGAAGGCGTCATCCTCGTTCATCACATCGGCGAAGAACAGGTTCGGCGACTTGCCACCCAGTTCCAGCGTGATGTTGGTCAGATTGTCGGCCGCGGCCTTCATGATCATCTTGCCGACAGGGGTCGAGCCGGTGAAGGCGATCTTGGCGATGCGATTGGAAGACGACAGGGCCGCGCCGGCCTCTTCGCCGATGCCATTGACGATGTTCAGCACGCCGGGGGGCAGCAGATCCTCGATGAACTGCATCAGGTAGAGGATCGAGGCCGGGGTCTGCTCGGCCGGCTTCAGCACCACGCAATTGCCTGCTGCCAGCGCCGGCGCCAGTTTCCAGGCAGCCATCAGGATCGGAAAGTTCCACGGAATGATCTGGCCGACAACGCCAAGGGGTTCGTGGAAATGATAGGCCACGGTGTCGTTGTCGATCTGCCCGATCGAGCCTTCCTGCGCCCGGATCGCCCCGGCGAAATAGCGGAAATGGTCGATGGTCAGCGGAATGTCGGCGGCCATGGTCTCGCGCAGCGGTTTGCCGTTGTCCCAGGTCTCGGCAATGGCGATGGCCTCGAGGTTCTGTTCGATCCGGTCGGCGATCTTCAGCAGGATGTTCGAGCGTTCGGTGACGCTGGTCTCACCCCAGCGCTTGCGGGCCTTGTGTGCGGCGTCGAGCGCGAGTTCCACGTCCTTGGCATCCGACCGCGCCACCTCGCAGACCACCGCGCCGGTGACGGGCGAGATGTTTTCCATGTAGCGGCCGGATTTCGGTGCCACCCATTCGCCGCCGATGAAGTTCTCGTAGCGCTTCTTGAACGGCGCGGCCTGCATGGCCAGTGTTTCCACTTTCGACATGATGTGTTCCTCCTGTTCGGCCACCTCCTCCGGCGGCCCTGACATCAGGATGGGCGGAGGTGCGGCCTGCGTCACCCCGGTCGGGGCGGGCTGCGCCGCAGCATCGTCGCAGATCTGCGACAGTGCCCGCGCGAAATTGCACGGGCGCGGGCGAAAGAAAGTTACCCGCTCCGCCCCAGTTTGCGATGCAGGGTTGCGCGCGAAACCCCAAGCGCCCGCGCGGCGGCCGTCACATTGCCGCCCGCCCGGGCCAGCGCGCGGGCGATCACGGCGCGTTCGCCGTCCTGCGGGCGGTCATGGCTGTCCAGCCCCAGAAGATCCGCGACCGGCACCGGATTGCTCGCCAGATCGTCGGGGAGGTCGAGGTGCTGGCGGGCCGCGCGGGTGGCGCCGATCACCAGTTCATCCGCATCCACGGCGAGAAGGGCGCCGAGGCCGCGATCCAGCCCCGGCACCAGAACCATCCGCGCCCGGGGAAAGTGGCGGTGGAAGATATCCGCCTCGATCTTGCGCGCGGCTTCGGTCACGGAATGGCTGACCAGACCCGCCAGCGCCTCGCCCAGATCGGCGCGCACGGTCGAGACGTCGAGGACGGCCACCAGTTCGCCCATCGCATCATGCACCGGGGCAGAGGCGCAGGTCAGCCCGATGTTCGCTGTCAGGAAGTGCTGATCGCGGTGGATCACCACCGGCCGCCCCTCGGCCAGCCCGGTACCGATGCCGTTGGTGCCGGCCGCGGCCTCGGACCAGCGGGTGCCGATCCAGAGGCCGGCCTCGGCAAAATCGCGGTCTTCCGACGATTTTCCCAGCCGCTCGACCGGGATGCCGTCGCTGTTGGCGAGAATCACGGCGGCCCCGAATGCCCCCACCGCCTGAAACAGCCGCTCCATGGTCGGGCGGGCGGCCAGAGTCACCGGCCCCATCCGCTCGCGCACGGCGGCAAATTCTTCCTCGGTCATGCGCTCGTCGCGGGGGCGGCGTGTCGGATCGAGCCCATGCACATTCATCGACCGTGCCCAGGACGCGACGATGGACGACCGTGCGGCCTTTCCGCCCGCCAGCGCGGCGGCGACGGCATCCTCGTGCCTGCGGATGGGTCGTTGCATCCAGCCCTCCCTGAAACGCCGGCCAGAGAAACGCAAACCCGCCGCGCCATGCCGCTGCGACGGCCGTCACGGCGCGAGTCGATCCTCGGGAAACACGATAGCGCAGTTTCGACCGTTGCGAAGACACGATTGCCGGCGCGGCGGGCAATGTGCCGGGACTTGCGCCGGATGCGCAGCGGGGCGACACTTGGCGGATGGCCCCCGTCACGCCCCCCCGCCTGCGCCTGCGCCTGCATTTTGGCGACATGTTGATGCTTGGCCCGGGCAAGGCGGATCTTCTTGCGCAGATAGGGGCCACCGGCTCGATCTCGGCGGCGGGCCGCGCGCTCGGGATGAGCTACAAGCGCGCCTGGTCGCTGGTCGAGGAGATGAACGCCGGCTTTCGCGCGCCCCTTGTTCTCAGCATGCGCGGCGGGCCGGGCGGGGGCGGCGCCCAACTGACCGCAACGGGAGAGGAGGTGCTGCGCCGCTTCCGCGCGCTTGAGGCGCTGGTGCTGCGCGATCCCGGCGGCGATCTGGCCGCCATCGCGGCCCTGCTGGCCGAGCCAGAGTTGACCGGCGACGACAGGTCGCAGCCCGCGACGGTTGACCCCGATCGCGCGATCTGATCCCGATCGGGGTGGGCCGATCTGCAACAGGCCCGGAATGCACCGCGCTCGCCTCGCGCAAAGAGGCGATTCGCGACGTGAAAGGAAAGCTGATGAGAACGCCATCCTTGCTGGTCGCGGCGCTTGTCCTGTCGGGAGTGGCACTGCCGGTCGCCGCCGGCGATGCCGAAAAGGGCAAGACCGTCTTTAACAAATGCAAATCCTGCCATGCCATCATCAACCCGTCGGGCGAGGCGGTGGTCAAGGGCGGAAAGGTCGGCCCGAATCTCTGGGGCGTCGTCGGTCGCCCGGTGGCGTCGGTTCCCGATTTCAAATATGGTGACGGCATCAAGAAGGCCGGGGCCGAGGGTCTTGTCTGGGACGAGGCGATGATCGCGGCCTATGTCGTCGATCCGAGCAAATGGCTGGATGAAAATTCCGGCGACCCCACGGCCAAGTCGAAGATGACGCTGAAGCTGCCCAAGGGCGGCGAGGATGTCGCGGCCTATCTGGCCACGATGAAGTGATCCGACGCGCGGGCGCGGCCGGCCGCGCCCGCCGCTACCCCGCCAGATGGCGCAATCCCTGCGTCACATCGGTGCGAACGGCCAGCCGCAATCCCGGCTCGTCGCCGGCCTTCAGCGCGGCCAGGATCATCCGGTGATAGGGCGGAGCCTCCTTGCGCCGCAACCGGGCATAAAGCGCCCGCATGGTCGGGCCTAGCTGTAGCCAGACGGTTTCGCAGATGGCCAGCATCGCCGGTGTCTGCGCCCGGAGATAAAGCGCGCGGTGAAATTCCAGATTGGTGCGGACATAGGACACGGCATCGTGGCGTGCCACCGCCTCGGCATTCTGGGTGTTGATCGCGGCCAGCCGCTCGATCAGCGCGAAATGGGCGCGGGGCAGGGCGCGGGCGGCCATCTCGGGTTCCAGCATGGCGCGGATGGCCGCCAGTTCCTCGATCCGGTCGGGCGTCAGTTCCCAGGTCGCCACCCGGCCCGAGGAGGACAGCGTCAGCGCGCCTTCGGCGACCAGCCGCCGCACCGCCTCGCGCGCGGGGGTCATCGACACGCCGAACTGCTTGCCGATGCCGCGCAGCGTCAGCGGCTGGCCCGGCGCCAGTTCGCCATGCATCACCTGCTGGCGCAGGCTGCGGTACAGCCGTTCGTTCGCGGCGGCGTCGGTGGGCTGCGGGCGGGCGGTCATCTGCATGGCGCGATGGGAACACCTGCGGCGCGGGGCGGTCAAGCCCCGCCGCCGCCCTCTCCAAAGCGGTAGCGGTGCAATTCCTGCCCGTGGCCGTGCAGCCAGGCCCGCTCCTGCCGCCAGCCGGGGCAGATCCGCGAGACAACGGCCCAATAGGCCGCAGAATGGTTCATCTCGACCAGATGCGCCACCTCATGCGCCGCCACATAGTCCAGCACGGAGGGCGGTGCGAGGATCAGCCGCCAGGAATACATCAGGGCGCCGTCCTGGCTGCACGATCCCCAGCGCGACCGGGTGTCGCGCAGGGTCAGCCGGGTGTAGCTGCGCCCGACCCGCGCGGCATATCCCGACGAGGCCCGCGCCAGACGGTCGCGCGCCAGCGCCTTCAGCCAGGCGACGACCCGTATCCCCGCCTGCGCCGCCTCTCCCGGAACGACCAGCGCGTCCCCCTCGACCCGGACCGTGCGGCCCGCGCCGGGCCGGATCCGCAGCAGCCGGCCTTCCACCGGCAACAGCACCCCCGGCCCCACAACCACGCCGCCAGTCTCCGGCATGGCGGCCAGCGTCTCGCGCAGCCAACCCTCCTGCGCCTGCAGGAAGACCATCGCATCGCGCTCCCTCGCGCGCGTGGGCAGGGTCAACGTGATCTTTCCATCCAGCCGCGAGATGCGCAGCGAGAACCGCCGTGCGCGGGCGGAACGCTTCATATGCACCTCGACCGGCGGGCTCCCCGGAAGCACAGGCATTTCGCGCGAAAATCCCCTTGAATTCACTTTGCGGAATGCGCATCTGCCTCCGCATCGAAAGCCTTTGACAGCCGTCCGCTTCCATGGCAAGGGGCGGCTTTCGCACCAGAGGCCGAACCACCTTTTCCGGTCCTCAACTGAAGGGATCTCCCATGTCCAAGGAAGACTGGGGCACGAAGCGCATCTGCCCGACGACCGGCAAGCGTTTCTATGACATGAACCGCACGCCCGTGGTCAGCCCCTATACCGGTGAGGTGGTCGATATCGAATCGGCCCGCCGCAAACTCGCCGCCGCCGTGATCTCCCGCGTGTTGCCCGAAAAGGACGACGCGCTTGTCGACGATCTCGAGACCGACGACGAACTTCTGGTGTCCGGCACCGCCGACGACACCGAGATGGACGACGACCTGCTCGAGGACGATGCCGACGACAATGTGTCGCTGGACGATCTGGCCGATGTGGCCGGCGACGAGGAAGAGCACTGAAATACTGCGGCGGGGGCCTGCATTTTCCGCTTGCGCCCCCCCGCGCCCCCGTCTACATAGCCGCCCAACGCTGACGACAGCCAGCGTTACCTCCGGTGGGGTCATAGCTCAGTTGGGAGAGCGCTTGAATGGCATTCAAGAGGTCGGCGGTTCGATCCCGCCTGGCTCCACCAGTCTCACCATGGCAAGTGTCAGATAGATCTTCCATTAATGACAGAAGATTGTCCTTTTCATTGGGAAATCTGCGTCTGTGAGGAAGCTCGAAGCCGGTAGAGATAGCTCTACTGGCTCTTTTGTTGCTCGTGAGCGAGGTCGGACCCCGGCCCTGCCGCCCACGTCAAGCACTCAACAAGCCAGTGTTCATTCATGCGGCAGATTCGGCCCTAAACAGACGGGCGGGGCCGCTCCATGTTGCGAAACGTCCTCCCGATAGCCGCGGCTCAGCCCGGGCGCAGCGAAGTCGATGCAAGAAAGGCGCGTAGCCAGTGCAACGCGAAATCTGGCCTTAGTCGATCGTCAGGCACGCGGCAGCGAACTGATGCAGCCCTAAGCAGCCAATCGCATTGCAACTTGATTGGTTGCGTGCCATCGTCCGCGCGTAGTTCTGCTCGGACGGAAGAATGGAAGCCCTGATAGTTCACCTTAGCGACCTGCACTTCAAGAATGATGTGGAGAACAGAAAGCGCCTAGAATACCTTATTTCAGATCTCCGCAGATTACGAGCAGATGGGCCAATCCATACAGCATTTACGGGCGATCTGATTCAGGCCGGAGATCAGTCAGGGGACTACGATCTTCTTTTCGAGGGACTCATTATGCCCTTGATCGAAATGGGCCATGAAGTTCACTTGGTCCCAGGAAATCATGATATCCAGCGATCATTGGCTGAAATTGAATTCATTGACTCGTGCCTCAAAGATACAACGAGTAGCTATCTATTTAACAAAAAAGGGGATCTTGTAGATCCTTATCCAGATTCAAAGCTGGACCCGCTCTCAAAATATCGGCAGCTTGAGCAGCTTCTGGGCCCCTACGATCACAGCACGTATTATGGCTGGGCCAGAACAAGAGGTGCTATCTCCGTTGTAGGTCTGAACTCTGCATGGCTGTGCAGATCTAGAACCAGCGGAGATACCGGCCGAGGCAAACTAAGAATTGAACCTTACATTCTTGAAGGACTCGCCAAGAATCTTCCAGCAGGCAACCTCAGGATTGCATTGATGCATCACCCACTGGACTGGCTGGAGGAAACCACGAGAGATGCGGTCACAAAGATTCTGACACGTGAATTTGACATGGCACTGTTCGGCCATGTGCATGCTACCGATATGACGAAACTCACCCATGGTGAGTCCGACTGCCTTTTTGCTCAATCGCCGCCGTTGCGCTCAAACTGGTCGAAGGGCACGAATGGGTATTCGGTGATACGGTCCAATGTGGACAGCAAGCGCTTCGAAATTGAATATCGGTCATATTCGGCAACCAGGCGATCTTTCGTGCCAGGTCATGACTTTGCCCCGGAGGGTCTCCTGCACCCAAGATCAGAAGACCGTGATTTCTTCCAAACCAGACCTTCGGAAGAATTCCTCTCTATGCGATATAGCGATGCAATGCCCTTCGACTACACTGCTTGGCATCGAGGCAACATCAGAGCCAAGTCTCGAAAATTCACTTCGTTCTCAACGCCAAAAGCTCGCCGTGTAACACTCGATCAAGAGAAAGCCTGGCTGGAGGCGGCTGAACCAATCACCACGTTGGTTGCAAAATCCAATCGCGATCAATATTTTATTGCCCCTCCTGATGCAGGGGTCACCACCGCAGGGTTCATCACGTTCAAACACCTATCGGAAACGTTCATAGCCCACGGCCGTATCCCAGCCTTCTTCAATGCTAATGAGCACAAGATCAACAAGGCATCAATACTTCGCGAGGCCAATCGCACGATATTGGCAAATTACTCACATGCTGAGGTCGAAAGGCTCGCCGATAAGGGTGCACTGTGTATCGTAGTCGATGGGCTGAGCTTATCAGATATAGAACAGTTCAATCTTTTCAAGCACACCGCAGAAAAATTCTTTTCGACCACGCGCTTCATCTATTTCCTCACCACCGAACGTCGGGGGACGGTGCTCTCGGGTGCAATCGCGCCTGACCTCAATCCAGAAACCGATGAGATATTCGACTTCGCTCAGATGGAGGTCGAGGACATCCGCGGCATGGTCGGGGATCAGCGCCCTAACGCTAGCGCCCACGAAATTGACATCTTCGTCGCTCAAGTTGTCGAGTCCTTTAGGCAAATGGATGAGCCAATATACGCCAGCAGCGTTTCGGTTGTTGTTGAAACTCTAAGCCAAGACCCAGAGTTCAAGCCAATAAACAAAGCCCGACTTCTTGAGCGATATGTGGAATGCCTTCTTGGAAGGTTTGATCTGGAAGATGTTCGAGAGGGAACTTTCGCGTCCAGCGACAAGATTGATCTTCTTAGCTACATGGCGCATGAGCTACTTACCAATCGTCTCTCGGGGATCGACGAAGGCTCTTGGGGTAAGCTTTGCCACGGCTACAGCGAGCGCTACCTAATTGATCTACCCATGAATTTGCTAGATGAGTTCATCGAGAAAGGGATCCTCACGGTATCGGCGGGAAAAATCACCTTCCGAGCCGACTACCTCTTCTCGTTCTTTGTTGCTCGGCAAATGAAGACGGACCCGAGTTTCGCTGACTTTATAACGCAAGGCCAAGCAATATTTACCTACCACAAGGAGATTGCCTTTTATGGTGACCTTGAGGGGACGGATAATAGACCTGTGCTTAACGCCATTCAGACAGCCTTGGATAGCTTGCAGGCACAACTGGAGCAAAGCTACCGAGAGTCTGGTATAGAGATACACAACGAGTGGGCGAACACCTGCAGCGAAGTCGCAGATACAACTGCATCAATGGATGCATTTTCAACCGTAAAGAACGGCATCAATGGTACGGAGCCGACCCCGGAGCAAGCAGATCGATACAGCAACCATCAGCTTTCGGAAGTAATAAGGGTACGAGGAGTTCTTGAGAGGCAAGATGTCCGCGAAGCTGAAGCACGTCTCCTGATTTCCATGAGGCTTTACGCTCTTCTCCTGAAAAATTCGATACAAGTTCCCGCCGATGAGAAACTACATCACTTGAGAAGCCTGTTTGGCGCAGCGGAGTTCTGGGTCGACTTCCTATGCGCCATGAGAAGCGAAATAGTCAGCAAGCCGTTGGTTGTGGTCGGTGGAGTAAGGATTATAAATATTGGGGCAGTTATAAATCCGGAGCGATCAGCGCGGGATTTCAAATACAACGCCCCTAACTCAATCTCCAGGATTCTCTCCGAACTTCTAAGAAATCCACAACTCGGCGTCGCGCTGAGGCGGGTAATGCCGAGTTTGACGAACATGGGAGCTCTTTTCGCGAGAGATGCTATACTAGAGCTTCCGGGCGCGGACAATCGGACCGCATATGTCTCAAGCCTCGTAAATGAAGAAGATGTAAACCTCGTAACATCGTCCCTGAGAACGCTTCGAATGAAGTATTTGATATCGGGTCGAAATAGCGAGAGGAAAGGTCAACTTGAGCATACCATCGAAGCGATATCACAAACAGCGCAAGTAAAAGGCAGACTGAACTTTGACGAACTGAAAAAGGCGCGAATCCTGAAAGATATTAGAGAGCAGTCGAGAGACAGAAATAGACAATTTAGAGCGCTCGACTGACTTAGAGGTCAGGCGCCTGTCGGATATCTTGGCGTATGGCGACGAGCGCTTGGTGCTGAATGGGCTCTGTTGCACAAATGCGATGCTGGATTCATCTCTTGAATCCAGCGTGGTAGTTTTTGGGCATGAGCAGACCGACACCCTCGACCTACAAGACCAAGAACTGGCCCGCCTACAAAGAAGCGCTCAAGCGCCGCGGATCCCTGACGATCTGGTTCGATCCTGCCATGTCCTGGGAGGCTGCGCCCACGGGCAAGCGGGGGCGGCAGCGCGACTACAGTGATGCGGCGATCCAGACCTGCCTGACCCTGAAGGTGCTGTTCGGCATGGCGTTGCGTCAGACGACCGGGTTCGTCGAGAGCTTGCTGCGGCTGATCGGGCTGGACTGGGCCGTGCCGGAGTTCAGCACCCTCAGCCGCCGCCAGATGACGCTGAAGGTCAATATCTCCTATCGCGGATCACAAGGGCCGCTGCACCTCTTGATCGACAGCACCGGGATAAAGGTGGAAGGCGAAGGCGAGTGGAACGCCCGCAAGCATGGCGGCCCCAAGCGCTGGGTATGGCGCAAGATCCATATCGGAATTGACGAGGAAACTCTGGAAATCCGGGCTGCCGAGTTCACCACCAGCGATGTGGGCGACGCGCCCATGTTGCCCGAGCTACTCGACCAGATTCCGCCCGATCAGGAGATCGGAAGCGTCACCGCCGATGGTGCCTTCGACACCCGCAAGTGCCATGACGCCATTGCCGCCCGTGGCGCTGCCGCAATCATCCCACCCCGCAAGAACGCCAAACCCTGGCAGGCCGTCACCCCCGGCGCGGTCGCCCGCAACGAAGCCCTGCGCGCATCCAAACGCTTCGGGCGGACGATCTGGCGACGATGGAGCGGCTATCACCGCCGAAGCCGTATCGAGACGAAGATGCACTGTATCAAACTGCTGGGACAGCGCCTGGCCGCCCGCGACTTCGACCGTCAGGTCGCCGAGTTCCAGATCCGGGCCGCCGTGCTGAACGGCTTCACAGCGCTCGGCATACCCGTCACGGAAGCCGTAGGATGAGACCGGCCGGGAAAGGGGAAGTCCGACCATCAGGCCCTTTGTGCAACATATGTAACCGCCCCTTGCGCAAGAGGGATCTTTGGAGCTGATCTTGGCGCGTTGTCGGGTGCTGACATATGTCCGGCCTCTGATGCGGCCATCGTCGTGCCGCGGGCCCGCATGGTGTTCGAAGATCGGGTCCAGATCAAAGCCGCGTGCTCGAAGGCACTCTGTTGCGCCCTGGTTCTCCCGATCCCGTCTCACGACTATTGCGCCAAGCTGCTCCTTGCCCTCTTACGCTCCGACGTCCTCGCGACCGACGGTCGGCTTACGCCGCCGTAGCCGGAGCCTTGTAGGCGCCACCCCGGGCCATCAGGGCCCAGACGATCCGCGCCATCTTGTTCGCCAGAGCGACCCGGACCAGCATCGGCGGCTTGCGCGTCAGCATCCCGCCCAGCCATGTGCCCGGACGCGCAGACGCGTGGCCGTGCCGCTTGATAATGACGCTGTTGGCGCCGATGATCAGCAACCGGCGCAGGGAGCGCTCGCCCATCTTCGTCGTGGCGCCCAACCGCTGCTTTCCGCCGGTCGAATGCTGCCGCGGTGTCAGGCCGAGCCAGGCCGCGAAGTTTCGCGCCTTGCCGAACATCTCGGGCTGCGGAGCCAGGACAGCGATGGCTGTGGCGATCAGCGGGCCGATGCCCGGGATGGTCATGAGCCGGCGCGCGACCTCGTTCTCCTTGGCACACCGGGCGATCTCGGCATCGAGTTTGCCGATCTCCGTCTCCAACCGCATCAGTGCTGCGACCAGCACCTTAAGTGTGGTGATAGCATCGGCAGGCAGCTGGCTTTCCGGGTCTTCGACGATCGCAATCAGCTTCGACGCGTTGGCCGCGCCCTGCGGCACGATCCGCCCAAACTCCCCCAAGTGGCCGCGCAGAGCATTGATCGCCTGCGTCCGCTGCCGGATCAGAAGCTCTCTCACTCGAAAGATCATCGCCGCCCCCTGGGTCCCTTCGCTCTTCACAGGCACGAAGCGTATCGTCGGGCGCTGCGCCGCCTCACAGATCGCTTCGGCATCGGCCATGTCATTCTTCTGGCGCTTCACGAAAGGCTTCACGTAGGCGGGCGGGATCAGCCGCACCTCATGCCCGATCTTCCCGATCTCACGCCCCCAAAAATGGGCGCCACCACAGGCTTCCATCGCGACAACGCAAGTCGGCAGCCGTCCGAAGAAGGCCAGAACCTGATCTCTTCTCAGCTTCTTTCGCAGCACCGCCCGGCCCGCAGCATCGGCCCCGTGGACCTGAAACACATTCTTCGCCAGATCTAGCCCGACAATGATAATCTCCGACATGACCGCTCTCCTTTGTGGATCATCGCAGACCCACCTTGGCACACAGATGCCGTCGGGGGGCGGTCACAGCATCAGAGCCGTGCTACACAATAATACTGTCCAGCGTTGCAATACTGTCCAGCGTTGCGGAAAGTCTACGCCAAGGCTGGCAGGGCCCCACCGGCTATTTTCTCATTGAGGGGTATCATGGTACGCCATTGGCTACGAGCAGCACTTTCAGCACATTCTGGTCACAGGCAGAGTTTGGTCGCGCGGGACCTTCCTGCGATCTGATGTGCAGCATATCACGTATCTCGATACCGCGCCGGGAGATGACCACCCGCTCAACCGATTTTGGCGGCGTTGGTGCATATTGGGGCACGGTGCCGAGTTTTATAATCAATCATGATTGCGCAGTTCTCCTGATACCGCGCAATCAATCTTGCTGGTACCGGACAGTCAGAGTCGTGGGATTTTGCACAGAGTTCGCCAGACAGCTTCGCCTTGATCGGGTTCACAGCGTAATCGCACGGGTATGGGATGATGACCCAAAACACCGCGTACATGAATCAATCTAAATTCAACTTGATATTTCAAAGGCTTGCGAGACCTTCGTTATTGATTCGTCGAATCACTTGATCCATTTGTGGTACGGGTGATTCGCAACTTTTGTGTCCCAGTTCGTCCTAAGCCCCTAGTCTAGCATGGAGTAACAATGACTGTTGATCTGGCGCGCCACGCAGACATCCGCAAACGCTTGACCGCACTCGGTCTTTCGATCAGCGCACTGGCAAGAGAGGTTGGGGTAGCGCCTGAGACAATCACGATTGTCAGCCAAGGCTACCGCCGGTCGCGGCGGGTCGAA
>JBDHSO010000063.1:0-18629 GCA_039808125.1 Rhodobacter sp.
AGCTTGACCTCGCACATCTCGAACGGGGTGGAATGCCAGTGCCGCATCAGATAGCGGATCAGACCCGCATCGTTCGAGACATGCTTGGTGCCGGCGCCATAGCTGACGCGGGCGGCCTGCACGATGGCGGCGTCGTCGCCCATATAGTCGACCACCCGGATGAAACCATGGTCCAGCACCTCATGCGCGCGGTAGAGATGGGCTTCCATCCCTTCCGAGACCGCGCGCAGCGTCGGGCGCGGGGACTGGCGGGCGGCTTCGATTTCGGCGCGCTGTTCGGGGGTAAGCGGCATGGGAACGGGGCCTTTCGCTGTGAGTCGCCGACTGGCGGGTCCGCGCAAGTTAGCCGTCCGGGCGCCGGTTTGGAACGCGGCATCTCGCGGCGGGCGGGGCTGGCGCGTGGCGTCGCTCCCGTTATGATCGGGGCGCAAGACGGGAGGTTTCCGATGACGATCCGCTACCTGCATACCATGCTGCTTGCTGGACCCGGACAGGTCCATGGCGTTCTACCGTCTTCTCGGGCTGGAGGAGATCCGGCGCTATGACAACGAACAGGGGCGCTTTTCCCTGATCTTCATGGCGCCGCCCGGTCAGCCCGATTGCCCGGTGGAACTGACCTGGAACTGGGACGGCGATCCCGGCCTGCCCTCGGACAGCCGTCATTTCGGCCATCTCGCCTATGAGGTCGACGACATCTATGCCACCTGCACGCGTCTGATGGCCAACGGCGTGACGATCAACCGGCCGCCGCGCGACGGGCGGATGGCCTTTGTCCGCAGCCCCGACAATGTGTCGGTGGAACTGTTGCAGAAGGGCGACGCGCGCGAACCGGCGGAACCCTGGGTCAGCATGGGCAACACCGGCCACTGGTAGGCCGCCGGGGAAGGAAGGACACGGCCGGGGAACTAGCCCAGCGACCAGAGCGTCAGGATATCGGGCCCGAGGGGCCGGGTTTCGCGCAGGGTCAGGCGCGGCGCCTCCTTCAGCGTCGCCAGCCCGAGCGGGCCGAGGACGGGCCGGCCCTCGGCGCCGATGGCAAGCCCCGCGGAATAAAGTGCAAGATCGTCGGCCAGCCCCGCCTCCAGCAGGGCGGCGGCCAGCGTGCCGCCGCCTTCGCACAGGATGCGCGTCAGCCCCAGATCCGCCAGCGCGCGCAGCCCGGCCGAAAGGTCGATCCGGCCCTCGGCTGTGGCGGGGCAGGCGATCAGCCGGGCGCCCGTGGCCTCCCATGCCAGGCGGGCGCCGTCCGCTGCCGCCGCGGTATGCAGGATCCAGACCGGCACTTCGCGCGCCGTCCGGCCAAGGCGGCTGTCGGGCCGGTGCGAGAGCCGGCTGTCGAGCAGGATGCGCACGGGCTGCCGCGGCGCACCCAGATCGCGCACCGTCAGATCGGGGTCGTCGGCGGTCGCCGTGCCCGAACCGACCATCACCGCGTCATGCGTCATCCGCAGGGCATGGACATGCCGCCGCGCCTCTGGCCCGGTGATCCAGCGGCTTTCGCCGGTGGCGGTGGCGATGCGGCCGTCGAGGCTGGCCGCAAGCTTCAGCGTCAGGAAGGGCAGGCCCCGCGTCACCCGCTTGAGGAAACCGGCCGTCACCCGGGCGGCCTCGGCGGCGAGGATGCCCTCGGTCACGTCGATTCCCGCCCGGCGCAGGATGGCGTGGCCACGGCCGGCGACCCGGGGGTCGGGGTCGGTCACGGCGGTGACGACACGGGCGACGCCGGCCTCGACCAGCGCCTCGGCGCAGGGCGGCGTCCGGCCGTGATGCGCGCAGGGTTCCAGCGTCACATAGGCGGTTGCACCCCGAGCGGCCGCCCCGGCCTGGGCCAGTGCGATCCGCTCGGCATGCGGCCGCCCCCCGGGCGCGGTGGTGCCGCGGCCAAGGATCACGCCCGCCTTCACGATCACGCAACCGACGGCAGGGTTGGGCCAGCAGGCCCCGTTGCCGCGCGCCGCCAGCCGCAACGCATGGGCCATGTGGCGCGCGTCTTCGGCGGCGCTCACTCCTCGGTCTTCTCCGCGGGTCGCAACTCGCTGACGAAGCGGTCGAAATCGTCGGCTGCCTGAAAGTTCTTGTAGACGCTGGCAAAGCGCACATAGGCCACGGTATCTATCCGGGCCAGGCTTTCCATCACGATCTCTCCGATCTGCTTTGAGGAGATATCGGTCTCGCCCAGGCTTTCCAGCCGCCGCACGATGCCCGAGATCATCTGGTCGATGCGCTCCGGGTCGATCGGGCGCTTCTGCATCGCGATGCGAATCGAGCGTTCCAGCTTGCCGCGGTCGAAGTCCTCGCGCTTGCCGCTGGTCTTGATCACCACCAGATCGCGCAGCTGCACCCGTTCATAGGTGGTGAAACGCCCGCCGCAGGCGGGGCAGAACCGGCGCCGGCGGATGGACACATGGTCCTCGGCCGGGCGGGAATCCTTTACCTGGGTGTCGATATTGCCGCAGAATGGGCAGCGCATTGGCCCCCTCCTTGCATGTTTTTCGTGGCCTGCCTCTATGTCCGGATGTTTCCCCCGGATCGCCCACAGACTATAGGGCCAGCCGCAGGATGCTGGCCAGCGCGATATATGCGCCACCGTATTTTGCGTGGCCGGGGTGTGGCGCGGCGGACTCAGCCGCGGCGGGGTGCGGGGTGGCCGGAAACCGGGCGGCGCGGGCGCGAAGACGGTGCCGCCGGCGCTCAGGGGCAGGCGGTTTGCCAGCGCAGGTTGTCAAAGCTCCAGCACTGGCCGGCGACCTCCTTTGCCGCGAAGATCGCGGTCAGGTCGTTCCCCACGCTGCCGGCGGCGCAGGTCAGCTGCGCCTGCATCGCCTCGCCCTTCAGGACGTTGATGCCGCCCTCCCAGCGGGCGGCCGGGTCGTTGCGGTCGATCGAGGTCCAGACCTCATAGGTGATGTCGTTGTTGAAAAGCTGCACCGAATCCCAGATCGCGCTGCCGACGCCGGGCCATGGCTGATAGGCCGCATCGGCAATGGGCACGGCCAGCGCCAGTTCCGGATTGCCCCGGGGACCGAAGCTGTAGAGCACCGCCTCGGGGGTAAGGCACAGTTCGAGATGCTTCCTGCCAATCGGGCAGGACAGCAGCACCTCTCCCGCGCAGGCGGCACGCGCGGCGGCCGGCGGCATCGCGGCAAGGACAAGCGGGATGGCGGCAAGGGCGGCGGCGATGGCGGGGCGCATGGTCTTTCCCGGGGACGGGTGGGGTTTCACAGTGGATTGGGCCACAGCTCTGCCCGCATCGCAAGGGCGCTATGCGGGCGCCTGGCGGTTGCCAAGAACGGTATGCCGTTGCATACTGTACCGGCGGGTGGCGCGCACCCTCCGGTCCCGGCGATCCGCCGGACGGCGGGCGGGCCGTGGTGCCCGCAGCCAGCATCCGCCGCCACCTGCCGCCCGTCCCGTCCATGGCAATCCGGAGAGCCCCGCCCGTGTCCCAGACCCGCCGTCTCGTTCTTGGCCTGTCCATCGGCCTCGTCGGCGGGGTGACGTTCTGGCTGCTGTCGCTGCCGCTGCCCTGGATGCTGGGCGCCCTGTTCGCGACGATGATCGCCGGGGTGGCGCGGGTGCCGGTGCGCGGGCCGGACCGGATCCGGCCGCTTCTTGTCGCGGTGATCGGCGTCATGCTCGGCGCGCGGTTCCAGCCGGAACTCCTTGACCGGGTGGCGGTCTGGACGGGAACCCTGTCGCTTCTGCTGCTCTATCTGGTTGCGGTGGGTGCCGTCGTCGTGCCCTATCACCGCTTTGTCGGCCGGATGGACTGGCCCACTGCCTATTTTGCCGGAATGCCGGGCGGGCTGGCCGAGATCGTCGAGATCGGCGAGGCCAATGGCGCCAAGGTGCGGCCGGTCGTCCTGGCGCATTCGCTGCGCATCGTGCTGACGATCTCGGCCATCGCGATATGGTATCGGGTGGTGCAGGGGTTGCAGGTCGGCGCGGCTACGGCGGGGATGCAGGGCTGGCCCGCCTGGGACGAGGCGCTGATCCTGCTGGCCGCGGCGGTGGGCGGCAGCCTTCTCGGCCGCTGGCTGCGCCTGCCGGCGCCGACCTTTCTTGGCCCGATGTTCGTCTCGGCGGTGCTGCATGTGACGGCGGTGTCGGAGATCGCGCCGCCGATGATGCTGGTCAACCTGGCGCAATTGCTTCTGGGGACGGTGCTCGGTTGCCGGTTCTACGGCGTCTCCCCGCGCGAATTGCGCGATGCCGGCGCGCTGGCCCTTGGGGCGACGGCGCTGACGATGGCGCTGGCCTTCGCCTTCGCCCGGGCGATGCAGGCGGTGGCCGGGGTGCCGGCCGATCAGGCGATGCTGGCGCTGGCGCCGGGCGGGCTGACCGAAATGGGCCTGATCGCGCTGGCGATCCATGCCGATGTGGCCTTTGTCGCGCTGCATCATGTGGTGCGGATCCTCGCCATCATCGTCGCCGCGCCGGTGGTCTTCCGGCTGCTGCGCCGCACCTCCGGCCGATCCTGACCATCTGCAACAGCCGGCTAGGCGGCGGTTGCGTTTCCTGCAAGGATGCGGCGGAAATGCAGGTTTCGGGGTATCGGATGAGTGGACTTCTCGCACTTCTCGACGATGTTGCGGCGATCGCCAAGGTGGCGGCGGCGCAGCTGGACGACATCTCGGCGGCGGCGGCCAAGGCCACGGCCAAGGCTGCCGGCGTCGTCATCGACGATACCGCCGTCACGCCGAAATATGTGACCGGCTTTTCCGCCAGCCGCGAACTGCCGATCATCTGGCGAATCGCGCTGGGGTCGCTGCGCAACAAGATCATCCTGCTGATGCCGGCGCTGCTGCTGTTGCAGGCGGTCCTGCCGGGGGCGATTGCGCCCCTGCTGATGATCGGGGGGTGTTATCTCTGTTTCGAGGGCGCCGAGAAGCTGTTTCACGCCCTTTTGCCGCATGCCGACGAAGAGGTGGAGGCCGATTTTCAGCCCGGCGATGCCGCGGCGCTGGAGGAAGAGCGCGTCGCCGGCGCGATCAAGACCGATTTCATCCTGTCGGCCGAGATCATGACCATCGCGCTTTCGGTGGTGCATGAGCCGACGCTGTTCATGCAGGCGGGAACGCTGATTCTGGTCGCGGTGGCGATCACCGCCGGGGTCTATGGCGCGGTGGCGCTGATCGTGAAGATGGACGACATCGGCCTGCATATGTCGAAACATGCGCTGACCGGGTTCGGCCGGGGTCTCGGGCGGGGGCTGGTGCGCGGCATGCCCTGGGTGATGCGGGTGCTGTCCACGGTGGGGACGGCGGCCATGCTCTGGGTCGGCGGCAATATCGTCCTGCACGGGCTGGCCGAAACCGGCATCTGGTCCGCGCCCTACGATACGATCCACCATATCGCGGCCGCGGTCGCCGCCATCATGCCGCAATGGATCGCCGGGTTCACCGAATGGCTGGTGACGGCGGCGCTGGACGGCGTGGTCGGGCTGGTCATCGGGCTCTTGCTGCTGCCGCTGGCGACGCGGCTGATCGGCCCGCTCTGGGCGCGGCTGACCGGGGCGAAACCTGCCGCGCATTGACGGGGCGCTGGACCGCCGGCGCGCCCGTCGGCTCCCCGCAGGGCGTCAGGCGGGCGGCAGGCCCAGCCGGCGGGCGGCCATGGCGGCCATGGCCGCGGGCAGCGTCACCGACCAGTGGTCCCGGCAATAGGCGTCGAAATCGAAGCAGGGCAGGCCGGGGCAGACCTCGAATTCGATCAGGTGAACCGTGTTGTCGGGTTCGATGCGCAGATCCATCGAGAAGACATCGCGCAGGCCAAGGCCCTGCATCAGCGCCGTGGCTATCGCGCGGACCCGGGCATCCGCCCCGGGCTGGCCTGCCGCGACCGGCACGAGCGCGGGTTCCCGATAGGTGCCCGCCGCGCGATGCGCCGCGCCCACCTCGCCGTAAAGGGCGATGCTTTCCGCCATGGTCTGAAAATCGCCGGAGGAATCGACGAAGGACAGGCCGAGGTCGCCGGCATCGCCACGACCGCCCAGGTCCAGAAAGCTGGCCCTGGCGTTGCGGCCCGCAACATAGGCCTGCACGATGGCATCGTCGCCATAGGCGGCATGGATGCGGCGGCTGAGCGCAAGGGCTGCCGCGGCCTCGGTGCAATGCGAATCCGGCCAGATGCCGATCTTGGCGCCCAGCCGGTTGGGCTTGACGAACCAGCCCTGCGGCGCGGGGGGCGGCGGCACGATCCAGGCGCCGTTGCGCGCCAGCCCGGCCGGCGGCACTGGCAGACCCAGGGCGGCCAGAACCGCGCCGGAGCGGAACTTGTCCTGACAGAGCGCGAAAAGCGTGTCGTCCGAGCCGATGGTCGGCAACCCGTAAAGCCGCGCCAGCGCCGGTGCCACCCCGCCGCGGAAATAGGCGATGCCGTCGGTCAGTGTCCAGACCACATCGCGGCCGGGATCGGCCGCTGCCAGGACGGCGGGCGCCTCGTCCAACTCCACCGGCAGGAACTGCAGGCCGCGCGCGGCGCAGGCCGCCGCGACCTCGTCAAAGCGGCGGGCGAGATCGGTCGACTGGCCGAGGTAGGAGGCGATCTCGGCCGCATGTCCGGCGGCCATTCCGCCGGCCTGCAGGCGGTCGATACAGATGCTTTCCGGCTCGTGGATCAGAATCAGGCGGGGCAGCGGCATTTCCGGCATTCCCTTGGGCTGGGGCGCCCGCAGCTTCCCCGATTCGCCGCCGGTTTCTGACCGCGGGACGACATCGGCCGGCCGATTGCGACCTGCGCGGCATCCCGCCGGCGCTGTCAGCGGGGGGGCGCCGCGGCACGGTAGCGGGCGATCCGCGCCAGCGCCGCCGGGCGGTCCATCGCAGGCCCGTGGCCGCCGCAGGTTCGGGAGAATTCCAGCCCCGCCAGCCGCGCATGGCTTGCGTTCAGGGCGCGGCGGTCGGCGCCGGGAATGTCGTCGTAGATCAGGCCGGGCAGCAGGACATCGCCGCAGAACAGCGTTCCCGTGGCGCTGTCGCGCAGGCTGATCGAGCCGGGCGAATGGCCGGGGGTGTGAAAGATGTCGAGGTGGCGGCCGCCCAGATCGACGGACATGCCCTCGTCGAGAAATCCCGTCAGCGGGCAGGGCGCCTGCGTCATCGTCGCAACGTCAAGCCGGCCGCCGTCCGCAAGGATCGGCCGGTCCAGCAGGAACGGCACGGCCTGCGTCGCCTCCCGCGTGGGGTCGGCAAGGATCGCGGCTTCGGCGGCATGGCCGAGGCGTTCGGCCACAAGATGCAGATGGCCGATGTGATCGTAATGGCTGTGGGTGGCCACCGCCAGCAGACCGGCACCGGCCGGGGGGATGCCAGGCGCGGCCGTCAACCCGGCGCCGATCCCCCAGCCGCCATCGATCAGGCAGCGGCGGCGGTCGCCTTCGACCAGGTAGAAGAAGCTGCGTTCCTCGGGGCAGAGCGCGGATTCGGACAGGCGCAGCAGGCCCGGCCCCAGCGGCTCGACCAGAATCTCGCCCCGACCGGCCAGTACAGGCCATGCGACGGTCTCGGGCATGGCGGCCTCCGTTTCTTGCGCCGCTGCGGCGCAATCGTCCCCGGGGCGATCTTCGCCCCGGCGCGGCGGTTTGGGAAGGGCCGTGCCGCCGGCATTGCCCGCCGGCCTGGCCGGTTTCAGTCCATATGCAGGCCGCCGTTCATGTCCACGATCTCGCCGGTGATGAACCCCGCATTCGGGCCGGCCAGATAGGAGACGAGATGCGCCACCTCGTCGGCGCCGCAGAACCGGCCGACGGGAATTTCGCGCAGCAGTTTCTGGCGCTGCTCCTCGGTCAGTTGTTCCGTGACCATCGGCGTCAGCACATAGCCCGGCGCGATGCCGTTCACGGTGACGCCGAAGGGCGCCGTCTCGCGGGCGAGCGAGAAGGTCAGCACGCCCAGCCCGCCTTTCGAGGCGGCATAGGCCGTGCCCGCGGTCAGCCCGCCGGTCTTGATGCCGAGCGAGCAGATGTTGACGATCCGGCCCCAGCGCGCCTTGCGCATGTCGTCAAGCACCAGCCGCGACAGGTAGAACGCCCCGTCGAGATTGACCGACATGATGCGCCGCCATTCCTCGGGCGTGGTCTCGACCGCCTTGTTGTTCGACAGGATGCCGGCGTTGTTCACCAGAATCTCGACCGGCCCCTCGCTGGCCCGCAGGCCGGCATAGACCTCGGCCAGCGCTTCGGCATCCGAGATGTCGGCGGCGACGGGGACGATCCGCCCCGGCAGGTCGCCGGCAAGCCGGCTCATCCTGCCGGCATCGAGATCCAGCGCGATGACGCGATGGCCGTCGGCCACAAGCTGGCGGGCGATGGCATCGCCCATGGTGCCGGCCGCGCCCGTGACCAGCGCCAGCCGGGATTTGGTATCAGTCATGTCCAACCTCTTTCTGTCACGCCGGATGCCCGGCGGTTCCGAAGATCTCACCGATCAGTGCCCGCGCCTGATGTGCCAGGGCGGTGCCGTCCTCGAACGGGTCGCGCCAGATCGCCAGGCCATCGGCATGGTCCGGCGCCAGCCGCGCGCGGGCGAAGGCCTCGACGCCGACCAGCCCCCGATAGCTGCCGGCGATGGGGGCCGCCATGGTGCGCAGGTCGAGCGACCCCTCGTCCAGCCGGCCGCGATGGCTTTGATCCAGTTCGAAATATCCCAGGTGGGGCAGGGCGCGGCAGAGCGCCTCGGCCGGGTGCCGCTCTTCGATCGCCATGTGATAGGTGTCGAGATGCAGCCGCAGGTTGGGGTGATCCACCAGCGCAAGATAGTCCAGCGCCTGATCGACGGTGTTCAGAAGCGCGGTCTCGTAGCGGTTCACCATCTCGGCGCAGAGCCGGATGCCGGCGTCCTGCGCCACGGCGGCGATGCGGTGCAGCACCTCGGCGCTGCGGCGCGGGGCGTCGGCATCGGGCAGGGCGGGCGCATGGCCGAGCGTGCCGTAGAGAACGCCGTTGATCTGTTCGATCCCGATTTCGGCGGCCACGGCGACGACGCGGCGCAGATGCGCCTCGCCGCGCTGGCGCTCTGCGGGATCGGTGGAGGAGATGTCCGCGCCGCGCGGCATCCCCGCAGTGCCAAGGGCCGCCATCCCCGCGGCGGCGAAGGCCGCCCGCAGGGCGGGCGCCTGCAGGGCGGCGGGATCGCGCAGCGGCAGGGCAAACGCGTCAAAACCGGCCCGCGCGGCCAGATCCAGACTCCGGGCGACCGGGGCGGGCGCGGGGTCGGTGGACCAGACGCCCGCGTGAATTGCTGTCCTGACCATCATTCCTCCTGCGGCGGGCCCGGCGCTTGAACTCTTGCAAAATGTAATCGGTTACACAAGATGGAACCGAATATGACTGAACCTGCGCCCGCCGGGATACCGGCGGCGCGCGGCCCGACGCACGAAGGAGACAGAAAGATGACAGGAACAGGCACCGGCTTTGCCGCCCGCTTGCCGGCCGGGGCCGGCAGGGCGACCGATCTCGTCTGCATCGGTCGGGGGATCGCGGATCTCTATGCCGACCAACTGGGCGGCCGGCTTGAGGATGCGATCTCGTTCTCGGCCTATATCGGCGGCAGTGCCACGAACATCTGCGTCGGCGTCCAGCGACTGGGATTGCAGACCGCGATGGTGCTGCGGGTGGGCGACGATCACATGGGGCGGCTGGTGCGCGAGACGCTGGCGCGCAACGGGGTGGATACGCGGCATGTGCTGTCCGACCCGAAGGCGCCGACGCCGCTCTGCATCCTGGGCGTCCGCGACGCCGGGACATTTCCGCGCGACCTGTTCACCGAAGGCGGTGCCTATCTGAACCTGGCCGAGACCGACCTCGACAGCCTGTCCTTCGCGGACGCGCGTGCGCTTTTGATCAACGGGTCGTTCTTCGCGACCGAATCGCTGCGCCGCACCAGCCGGCTGGCCATCGAGCGGGCGCGGGCGGCAGGCTGTGCCGTTGCGCTCGACATTGATTACCGGCCGGCGCTCTGGGGGCTGGTCGGGCATGGCAGCGGCGAATCGGCCTATGTCGAATCGCAGCATGTGACCGAGGCCTTCGCCGATTTCCTGCCCGCGTTCGATCTGATTGTCGGAACCGAGGAAGAAATCGCCATCGTCGGCGGCTCGCGCGACGATCTGGCCGCGCTGCGGGCGATCCGGGCGCGCAGCAGCGCGACCATCGTGCTCAAGCGCGGCCCGCTGGGCTGCGTCGCCTTCGAGGGCGCGATCCCCGGCGATCTGGAACAGGGCCTGGTCGTGCCGGGCTTTGCCATCAAGGTGATGAATACCGCTGGCGCCGGCGACAGCTTCATGGCCGGCCTTGTCGCCGGCTGGCTGAACGGGCAGGGGCTGGCGGAAAGCTGCCGGCTTGGCAATGCCTGCGGCGCCATCAACGTGGCGCGGCACGGTTGTTCCGATTCGGCTCCGTCGGACCGCGAGATCGCGGTGTTCCTGGAACAGGGCGGCATCGCCCGGCCCGACGGCAACCTGCAGATGCGTAACCTCCATGCCAGCCTTGCCCCGGCGCCGAAATCCGCCCCGACCGCGCTGGTCGATCTGCGGCCGGAGGCGGCCGGGATCAAGGCGGCCGGGATCGAGGCGGTTCGGCAGGGCGTGGAAGAGGGGCGGATCGACGGGCTGATCTGGCCCGCGACCGAGGATTTCGCCCGGCTGGCGCCGTTCAGCGGCCGCGGCCTGTGGCTTGCGCGCGGCATCGAGGTCGGGCCGGGGCTTGCCGATGGCATCCGGCTGATGCGGCAGATCCGAAGCTGGCCGCGCGACCATGTGATCCACCTGGAGGGCGCATGGGTGGAGGATGCAGAGACGGTTGAAAGCATTGCGGAAATCGCGCGGGAAACCCGGCATGAACTGGCGATCGACCTGACGCGCGCGGCCGATCCAGCGGCGGTGGCGGCGGCGATCCTCGGGCGCGGCATCCGGCCGGAATGGTGGATGGTCGCGCAGGCGGATGCGGATCTGGATGCCATGCTGACAGCACAGGATCCGGCGCCGCGCGGGCGGATCAGCCTCGCGGCGGTGGCCGTCCGCTAGGCGGCCCCTGCCGGCGGCGGCGGGGCGGTGGACTGGCGGACCACCAGGTCGAAATCCAGCCGGGTGGAGCGGTGGAAGTCTTCGCCGTTCAGCTGGGCCACCAGGATATCGGCCGCCAGCTCCGCCATCCGCCCCCAGGGCACGCGCACTGTGGTCAGCGCCGGTTGCAGGTGGCGCGCCCATTCCAGATCGTCGAAACCCGTCACCGAGACATCGCCCGGCACCGACAGCCCCATGGCCTGCAGTTCCAGAATCGCTGCAAAGGCCTGAACGTCGTTGTGGCACAGGATCGCGGTCAGCCCCGGCACCTGCTCGACCAGTTGGCGGCAGGCCGCACGCGACGATTCCATCGAATGGTCGCTGTAGGCCACGCGCGCCCCGTCCAGCGCGAGGCCGGCCTCGGCCATGACATGACGGGCGCCCTCCAGCCGCAGCCGGGCGCGGTCGCTGGCCCGGGCCTCGGCTGTGATCGCACCGATAGCGCGATGACCGAGGCTGAGCAGATAGCGCGTGGTATGCGCCATCGCCGCGCCATTGTCGAAACCGACCGTGGGATGGGGCGAGTCCGCATCCCAGACGCTGGTGTTGACATAGGCGATCTCGCGCGATTGCAGCAGGTCGTAGACCTCGGGCCGGTGCTCGGCGCCGACCAGCATGATGCCGTCGATGCCGTTGCGCACCATCTGGCGCACCTGCTCGGCCTCGCCCGCGGGGGTAAAGCCGGAATGGGCGACGAAAAGCGTGTAGCCATGGGCCAGGGCGCGGCGTTGCAACGATTCGACCTGCTCGGCGAAGATCGAGTTCTTCACGGTGGGAATGACGATGCCCAGCGTGCGCGAGCGTTGCGACGACAGCGCCCGCGCGGCATTGTGCGGAATATAGGACAATTCGCGCGCGGCCTGTTCGACCCGCAGGCGCACCTTCTCGCTCACGCTGTCGGGCGCGTTGTAGACGCGCGAGACGGTGGCGGTCGAAATCCCGGCCCGCTGCGCGACATCGCGAATTCCCGCTGCATTCGAGCTGCGCCGGTTGCGCGGAACCCGCTGGTCAGCCTCTGTCACCGCATCATTCCCGCCTTGCTGCCCCCGCTTCGATCAAAGCGGGAATTTCCGGGCTTGGCAACTGAACCGGGACGATTGTCTTGACAGGAAATGTAAACGGTTACAGTTTGAGATCAGGATATCCCATCGCATCGCAGCCAGCAGGGACGGCACAGGATGACGGAAAAGCCCCGCCCGAACCTCGAAAGTATTTTCGCGGCCGTGCTTCTGGCCACGCTGCTGGTGATGATGACCGTTCAGGTCGTGCTGCGGGCGGGGTTCAGCATGACCGTCTCCTGGCTGGAAGAGGCAATCCGGATCGTCTTCGTCTGGGCGGTCTATGCCAGCGTCCTGGTCGCCGCCGTCGACGACAAGCACATCCGCGTGGCCCAGCATCTGTGGCTGCTTCCGGTCACGGGGCGGCGCGTGGTGCTGACCCTGGCCGATCTGGGCTGGGTCGCCTTCAATGCCGTGCTGATCTACGGCGGCACGGTCTATTCGCTGTCGCTGATCGACTTTCCCTATCGGATGCCGACGACCGGCGTGAACCTCGTCTGGGTGTTCTCGATCATCCCGATCGCTTTCACCCTGCTGTCGATCCGCATCCTTTTCAACATCCGCCGGCGCTGGCGCGGCGAGATCGACATGTCCGATGCCCAGAAGGAAATGTGATTGATGTCGGCCACCCTGATCATTGTCCTGGCCTTCGTCGTGGCGCTGCTGATCGGGATGCCGGTCGCCGTGGCGCTGGGCGCCGCCTCGATCGCGGCGCTTCTGACGCTCGGGTTGCCGCTGGAATACCTGGCGCAGAACGCCTTCAGCGCCATCGATTCCTTCACGCTGATCGCCATTCCGATGTTCATCTTTGCCGGCACGCTGATGGAGCGGGGCGGGCTGACCCATGACCTGATCGCGCTGTCGCGCGCCATCGTCGGCGACCGCAAGGGCGGGCTTGGAACGGTCACGGTGCTGGCCTGTTCGCTTTTCGCGGCGATTACCGGCTCGGGGCCGGCCACGGCGGCGGCCATCGGCTCGATCATGATCCCGGCGATGATCAAGGATGGCTACAGCCGCAGTTTCGCCACCGGGCTGACCGCCTCGGCCGGCGGTCTGGGGGTGGTCATCCCGCCCTCGATCCCGATGATCATCTACGGCGTCTCGGCCGAGGTCTCGATCACCGGCCTTTTCGTCGCCGGCATCGTGCCGGGGATCGTGCTGGCCACCGTGATCTTCGGCACCTCGAAATTCATCAGCTACCGCAATGGTTTCGGTTCGGCCCGGATCGAGGGCGACCGCGGCCGGCACATGCGCGACGCGCTGATCCGCGCCCGCTGGGCCATTCTTGCCCCGGTCGTCATCCTCGGCGGCATCTACAGCGGCCTTGTCACCGTGACCGAGGCCTCGGTCCTTGGCGCGCTCTATGCGCTGTTCGTGGGCGCGGTGATCAACCGCAGGCTCGACCTGCGCGGTTTCTATGCCTGTCTGGTGCAGACCGCCAAGATCGCCGGCACGGTGCTGATCATCCTGTCCACCGGGCTGGTCTTCGGCCGGCTGATGGCGATGCACCAGATTCCGCAGGAGGTGGCGGAACTGCTCAGCGGAACGATCACCAGCCCGACGCTGATGATCCTCCTGATCGCGGCGCTGCTGCTGTTCATCGGCATGTGGATGGAGACCATCGCCCAGATCGTGATCCTGACGCCGCTTCTGCTGCCGCTGGCGGTGGATGCCGGCCTGCATCCGCTGCAATTCGGCCTGATGTTCGTGATCGCCTGCGAGATCGGCTTTCAGACCCCGCCGCTGGGCGTGAACCTGTTCGTCGCCGGAGAGATCGGCAACACGCCCATCGAAGAGGTGTCGCGTGGCGCGATCCCCTTCGTCATCACCGAATCCGCAGTCATGCTGCTGGTGGCCTTCGTGCCCCCGCTGTCGCTGTGGTTGCCGTCCGTAATGGGCTACATCTGAATCTGAGGGAGGACAGAGAATGATCTTGAAAGCCGGCGCCCTGGCGCTTTCCCTGCTTGCACTTGCGTCGACCGCATTCGCACAGGAATACACGATCCGGCTGTCGCATGGCGACAACGAGACCAACCCGACCCATATCACCGCGCTGGCGTTCGCCGAGCGGGTGGCCGAATACACCCAGGGTCGCATCGAGGTAAAGATCTTCCCCGCCAACCAGCTTGGCAGCGAGGAAGAGGTCATCCGCGCCGTCCGCAACAACACGATCCAGGCGCAGATCCCCGCCATGGCAAACGTGCATCCGGTTGCGCCCTCGGTCGGCGTGCTGCTGTTGCCCTATCTCTTCAAGAACAGCGAAGAGGCCCATGCCGGGCTTGACGCCGTGCTGGCGCCGATGAACGAGCGGATCACCCAGGAAGGCGGCATCCGCTTTCTCGGCATCCTCGAAAAGGGCTTCCGCGTCCTGACCAATTCGGTGCGTCCGGTCGAAACGCTGGAAGATCTGCAGGGGCTGAAGATCCGCGTCGCGCCGAACGAGATCGTGATCAACACCTTCAAGTCCTGGGGCATCGACCCGATCCCGATGGGCTGGGGCGAGGTGTTCACCGCGTTGCAGCAGGGTGTGATCGACGGGCAGGAAAACCCCTACACCACGGCGCAGACCTCGAAATTCTACGAGATCCAGAAATACATCACCGAAATCCACTACATGGTCTGGACCGGCCCGCTGCTGATCAGCGAGCAGTTCTACCAGAGCCTGCCGACCGATCTGCAGGAGGCCGTCAGCCGCGCCGGGCAGGAGGCGGTCATGGCCGGCCGTGAGGCCAGCGCCGTGCAGACCGGCGAGGCCATGGTGTTCCTCAAGGAGCAGGGCATGATCCTGTCGGGCGCCCCGAAGGACGAGGACAAGTGGGTCGAGGCCGCGCGCGGCATCTGGCCGAGCCTCTATGCCTCGGTCGGCGGCGAGGAATGGGTCACGACGGCCACCACGCTGATGGCCGAAGCCGCCAAGTGATCGGACCCCTCCGGCAGGTGCCCGCGCGCGCCTGCCGGTTGCAAGCCCGGAAACATGCCCCGGCCGCGCCCCCCTCGCGGCCGGGGTTTTTCTGTGCCGCAGGCGCGACGCCCCGGCGCACGGACGGGCGAAAGCGCCGGCCGGATGTCGTCCCGCGCGGCAAGGCCGGGGACGGCATCGCTCCCGACGACAGGATCGCGAGCGCTGGCCGGGGGCATCCTCCCGGCGGCGGGGCGGGATCCGCCGGTATCCGCACGGGACCCATCGCGGGCCGCGAGTCGACACTCCCCGCCTGCGGCGGATCTGGCCAGTCGCGGCGGAAACACCGCCACATGGCTTGTCAAGTGCCTGATTTCATGTGAGAAAATCAACTGGCTGGGGCGCTAGGATTCGAACCTAGGTATGGCGGTACCAAAAACCGCTGCCTTACCACTTGGCGACGCCCCAACCGTGCGGCGGTGTTTAGCGGGTGGGTTTCGCCGCTGCAAGGGGGGCAGGCGGAAAAAATGCGTGCGGGGATGGGCGGATGAGCTGGGATGTGGTCGTGCTGGGCGCCGGTGCGGCGGGGATGCTGGCCGCGATCGAGGCGGGGCGGCGGGGGCGGCGGGTCCTGATCGTCGACCGGGCGGCGAGCCCGGGCGAGAAGATCCGGATCTCGGGCGGCGGCCGGTGCAATTTCACCAATCTCGGCATCGCCGTGGACCGCTATCTCGGGCGCAATCCGCGCTTTGCGCTGTCGGCGCTGAAGCGGTTCACACAATGGGATTTCATCGACCGGATCGACCGCGCCGGAATAGCCTGGCACGAAAAGACGCTGGGGCAGCTTTTCTGCGACGGCTCGGCCCGGCAGATCGTCGACTGGCTGACGCGCGAGATGGCGGCGGCGGGCGTCACGCTCTGGACCGCGACCGAACCCGGGGCGGTGACGCGCGGGCCGGCCGGCCTTGCGGTCGAGACCACGCGCGGGGTACAGGCGGCGGCGTCGGTCATCGTGGCCACCGGCGGCAAGTCGATCCCGAAGATGGGCGCCACCGGCCACGGCTATAGGATCGCCGAGAGTTTCGGCCTGCCCGTCACCGAAACCCGGCCCGGGCTGGTGCCGCTGACCTTTGCCGAACAGGAGCTCGCCTGGATGCGGCCCCTGGCCGGCGTGTCGTTGCCGGTGCGGATCTCCTGCGGCCGAACGGCCTTCGACGAGGCCGCGCTCTTCACCCATCGCGGCCTGTCGGGGCCGGCGGTTCTGCAAATCTCCAGCTACTGGCGCGAAGGGCAGGGGATCGCGCTGGATCTGCTGCCCGGGCAGGATGTGGCGGCGCTGCTGCGCCTGGCCAGGCAGACGGCGGGACGGGCGCAGCTTGCCACGGTGCTGGCCCGCCACATGCCCGAGCGGCTGGCGCGCCATCTTGCGGCCGGGGATCCCGGGCCGATGGCCGGGCTGGCGGCGGCCCGGCTGGACGGGGTGGCGCGGCAACTGGCGGGCTGGGCGCTGATGCCGGTCGGCAGCGAGGGCTATCGCACGGCCGAGGTCACGCTGGGGGGCGTCGACACCGATGCACTCGACGCACGCACGTTGCAGGCGCGGGCGGTGCCGGGGCTGTTCTTCGTGGGCGAGGTGGTCGACATCACCGGCTGGCTGGGAGGCTACAACTTCCAGTGGGCCTGGTCGAGCGGCTGGGCGGCGGGGCAGGTGGCCTGACCCCGGTCGGCGTCACCTCGTCATCCCCCGCGCAGCACCCCGTCCAGCGCCGGCAGGCTGACCAGCGCCGCGCCGGCGATCAGCGCATAGGTGATGCGGCGGAAGGTGCGCTCGCTTGCCATGCCGAACATCCGGCTGCCGAACCAGACGCCCAGCCCGTAGAGCGGCGCCACCGCCACGGCGGCCGCCAGGATCGGCAGGGTGAAAAGCCCGCTCGACAGATAGCCCAGGGCCGAAATCGCCGAGGACAGCGCGAAGTAGAACACCACATTCGCCCGTACGGTTCGTGGCGGAATCGGCCCGCCCAGCCAATAGGCCACGACCGGCGGCCCGCCGATCTGCGCCGCGCCGGAAAACAGGCCCGAGATCGCGCCCACCAGCACTGTCAGCCCGGGTTTCGGCCGGCCGTGATAGCGCCAGCCCGACACCAGGAGAGCCAGCAGCGCCACCACCACGACCACGATGGACCAGCGGATGGTCTGCGGCGCAAGGCTGGTCAGCAGCCAGATCCCGGCGGGCACCCCGATCAGCGCGCCGGCGGTCATGGTCAGCACCTCGCGCCGGTCCGCCATGCGATAGGCCGGCGGAATGAGCCCGAGCGTCATCGCCCCGTCCGCGACCAGCAGCAACGGCACCGCCACCTGCGGCCCGACCGCGGCGCTGGCCATCGGAATGAAGATCATCGCACCGCCGAAGCCCGAAAAGCCGCGCGCCAGCCCGCCGATCAGGCTGCCCGTGATCATGAAGCCAAGGGCGAGCGGGGTATCCGCGGGTCCTGGAAGGTCGAACATGCCTCTGCCCCGTCCGGTCGCGGCCAGATTGCACACTCGCGCCCCGGCGGCAATGTCGGGCAGTCAGTTTTCGCCGCCCTGTGGCCCGGCCTTGCGAAACAGGCTGTACTGAAAGGACTGCCCGCTGCCCCAGGGCGTGCGGTGCAGGTAGCGCCGCCCGGCGAGCAGTTGGTAGCCGGGGCCGAGCGTCCGGGCCAGATCATCCGGGCTGTAGCGCAGGACCGGCAGGCCGCTGCAACGGTCTGGCCCGTCGGGGGCGAAGGTGGCGATCAGCGCATGGCCGCGGGATGCCAGCGCCCGGTCCAGCCGGTCGAGATAGGCTGCGCGGGCCGCCGCCTCGACCAGGAAATGAAACACCGCGCGGTCATGCCACAGGTCATAGCGCCGCGCGGGTTGCCAGCGGGTGATGTCGGCCGTGATCCAGTGTACCGCCTGCGCGCCGGGCGGACCCGCCGCCTCCAGCCGGTCGCGCGCGGCAGCGATCGCCACGGCGGACAGATCCAGCACGGTGACATCGGCAAAGCCGCGCCCGATCAGGGCGCCCGCAAGGCGCGAGGTACCCCCGCCGATGTCGATCACCGCGCGGTCCGACCCGATCCCCGCCCCCGCGATCAGGTCGAGCGAGCCGGCAGGATCGTCCTGATGCCAGCTCAGCTCCGCCTCGGCCTTGCGGCGGTAGATGTCGTTCCAATGGGTGGTGCGGTCGGGATCCATCGCCCTGCCTGCGCTGCCGGGTGCACCATCATCCTAGCACGGGGCGGGCGGGGTGTCGCCGGCCCCCGGGGGGAAACCCGCGCTAAAGAGGCGGCGAAGGGCGAAGGGGCGGCCATGCGCAGCACCGGATTTCCCGGCGCCGTGCATGACCGGCCGGCTCAGTCCTTGGCGCGTTCGACGTAGGAATCGTCATCGGTATTGATGACGATCCGGGTGCCCACGTCGATATGCGGCGGCACCATCACCCGCAGACCGTTGGAGGTCATCGCCGGCTTGTAGCTCGACGAGGCGGTCTGGCCCTTCACCACCGGCTCGGTCTCGGTGATCTCGACGGTGATCTTCTGCGGCACCTCGATGGCGATCGGCACGCCCTCGTAGGTCTTCAGATAGCA